>DCGQ01000053.1:87217-98755 GCA_002314635.1 Clostridiales bacterium UBA1774 | reverse complement strand
GAGCATGAGGTCTCCATCATCTCCGGACTGCAGGCACTGCACAATTTCGACACGGAAAAATACACGGTGCTGCCCATCTATATCACCCGGGATTATCAGTTCTACACCGGGGAAGCCGCCGGGAAGGTGGAAGAATACCGGGATATCCCGGCGCTGCTGCAGAAGCTGACCCGGGTGACGCTGGTTCGGGAGGGCGACCGGGTCTGCGTCATGGACTGCGCCCCCCATCTGCTCCGCCGCAAGCCGCTGGCGGTGCTGGATCTGGCCTTCCCGGTGGTGCACGGCACCAATGTGGAGGACGGGTCCCTGCAGGGCTATTTCCGCACGCTGGCGCTGCCCTTTGCCGGTTCCGATGTAGGCGCTTCCGCCGTGGGCATGGACAAATATGCCCAGAAGCTGATCTATGCCGCTGCCGGACTGCCGGTGCTGCCCGCGCTCCGCTTTCTGGAGGAGGAGGACCGGGCCGAAATCCCCGGCAGGGTGGAACGGGAGATCGGCTACCCGGTGGTGGTGAAGCCTGCCGATCTGGGTTCCAGCGTAGGCATCAAACTGGCGCACAACGCCGATGAGCTGATCGAGGCCATGGACTATGCCTTCACCTTCTCTCCCACGCTGCTGGTGGAAAAGGCCGTGCCCCGGCTCCGGGAGCTGAACTGCTCCGTGCTGGGCGACCGGTATTCCGCCGAAGCCAGCGAGCTGGAGGAACCGGTGATGGAGGACGAGATTCTGTCCTACAAGGACAAGTACGAATCCGGCGGTCAGAAGGGCATGAGCGGCCTGAAACGGCTGCTGCCCGCTCCGGTGGACCCGGCGCTGCGGGAATCCGTGCGGCAGATGGCCGTCACCGCCTTCCGCAGTCTGGGCTGCAGCGGCGTGGCCCGCATAGACTTTCTGATGGATCGGGAGACCGGCGAATACTGGGTCAACGAAGTGAACACGATTCCCGGTTCTCTGTCCTTCTACCTGTGGGAACCGCTGGGTCTCCGTTATCCCGCGCTGCTGGATAAGCTGGTGTCTCTGGCGCTGAAACGCAGTCGGGAACAGTCCCGCTTCCGCTATACCATCGAAACCGGCATTTTACAGAACTTCGGCGGCAGTAAGGGGAGCAAAGGGAGCAAGCTCTAGGGTTAACCTGCTGCAAGTCATCCATATTACTTCCATAACTGCAAAGGAGTTTTTGATCGTGATTGAATTTGAAGAATATAAAGTAAAGCTGAATAATCTGAAACCCCAGTTCCAGACCATCAAGGAGGGCATGAAGCTGGATTCCGCCCGGGAGGAGATCAAGGAGCTGGAAGCCAGAACCGCCTCCGAGGGTTTCTGGAACGATACCGCCAAGGCTACCAAGGTGCAGCAGCAGCTGAAGCGGCTGCAGGACAAGTGCGCCGATTATGACAAGCTGGAAAAACAGTGGCAGGATCTGATGGATCTGTGCGACATGGCCATCGAGGAAGACGATGACAGTCTGCTGGAGGAGATCACCTCCGATTTCAACGACTTTACGGAAAAGCTGGAGGCCACCCGGCTCAGCACCCTGCTCACCGGCGAATACGACGGAAACAACGCCATTCTCACCTTCCATGCCGGTGCAGGCGGCACCGAAGCCATGGACTGGAACGGGATGCTGTACCGGATGTATACCCGCTGGGCGGAGCGTCACGGCTTCACCTACAAGCTGCTGGACTGGCTGGACGGCGAGGACGCAGGCGTGAAGTCCGCCACCATCAAGATTGAGGGCGAGAACGCCTACGGTTATCTGAAAAGCGAACACGGCGTACACCGTCTGGTGCGTGTCAGTCCCTTCGATGCCTCCGCCCGCCGTCAGACCAGCTTTGCCGCGCTGGAGGTCATGCCCGAGATCACCGACACCACCGAGATCGAGCTGCGGGACGAGGACATCAAGATGGACGTGTTCCGTTCCTCCGGCGCAGGCGGCCAGAAGGTCAACAAGACCTCCTCCGCCGTCCGTCTGACCCATATTCCCACCGGCATCGTAGTCTCCAGTCAGGTGGAGCGCAGCCATTTCCAGAACCTTGAAAACTGCCGCGAAATGCTGCGAGCCAAGCTGGCGGAGATCAAGGAGCGGGAGCATCTGGAGCGCATTGAGGATATCAAGGGCGTACAGATGAAGATCGAATGGGGCAGTCAGATCCGTTCCTATGTGTTCATGCCCTACACGCTGGCCAAGGATCACCGCACCGGCTTTGAAAACGCCAACATCAACGCCGTCATGGACGGAGATATCGACGGATTTATCAACGCCTTCCTCAGTATGAAGGCATAAGCCATGCTGGGAACGCTGGTCAATACGCTGGCCGCCGTGGCGGGCGGTCTGCTGGGAAGCCTGCTGAAAAAGGGGATTCCCGAGAAATTCACCGATCTGGTGCAGAAGGGACTGGCTCTGTGCATCCTGTTCATCGGCATTCAGGGCAGTCTCAGCGGCACCAATACGCTTGTGACCATCATCTCCATGGTGCTGGGCGCCATCGCCGGAACCGCGCTGGATCTGGACGCGAAGGTGGAGCGGCTGGGCGCATGGACGCAGGCGCGTCTTGCGAAAAAGGGCGGCAGCAAAATCGCAGAGGGCATGGTGACAGCCTCTCTGCTGTTCTGCGTGGGCAGCATGGCGGTAGTCGGCTCGCTGCAGAGCGGCCTTACCGGCGACCACAGCACGATCTATACCAAATCCCTGCTGGACTTTGTTTCCGCCATCATTCTGGCCTCCTCCCTTGGTCTGGGCGTCTGCCTCAGCGGCGCCTTCGTGCTGGTGTATCAGGGTGCCATCGTGCTTCTGGCCAGATGGGTCGGCCCGGTTCTCAGCGACTATGCGGTTGCAGAAATGAGTTGCGTGGGCAGTCTGCTGATCATCGGTCTTGGTCTGAATATGCTGGGCGTGACGAAGCTGAAGGTCTCCAACCTGCTGCCCGCCATGTTTATCCCGCTGATTCTCTGTCTCTTTATGTAAAGCGGGGGCGCGGGGCGCGGTCTCCCGCTCCGGTTTCTGCCTGTCTGACGGTTATTCTGATCATTCATGTCATATTTCATATTGAATCAGGTGAATACAATGCACTACGAAATCGGTTTTGACAACGATATGTACCTGCGGACGCAGTCGGAGCATATCCGGGAGCGGATCAGTCAGTTCGGCGGCAAGCTGTATCTGGAGTTTGGCGGCAAGCTGTTTGACGACAACCATGCGGCCCGGGTGCTGCCGGGTTTTGAGCCGGACAGCAAGGTGAAAATGCTGCTCACCATGAAGGATCAGGCAGAGATCGTCATGGTCATCAACGCGGGGGACATCGAGAAGAACAAGGTTCGCGGCGATCTGGGCATCACCTACGATCTGGATCTTCTGCGGCTGATCGATGCGTTCCGGGATATCGGCCTGTATGTGGGCAGCGTGGTCATCACCCAGTTTGACCAGCATCAGGCTGCCGCAGAGGCGTTCCAGACCAAGCTGGAGGCACTGGGCCTTCGGGTATACCGGCACTACGCCATCCCCAACTACCCCTATGATGTGGAGTACATCGTCTCCCCGGAGGGCTTCGGCCGCAATGATTTTGTGGAAACCACCCGTCCGCTGGTGGTAGTCACCGCTCCCGGCCCCGGCAGCGGCAAAATGGCCACCTGTCTGAGCCAGCTCTATCACGAGCATCAGCGGGGTGTGGAAGCAGGCTATGCCAAGTTTGAGACCTTCCCCATCTGGAATCTGCCGCTGAAGCATCCGGTGAATCTGGCCTATGAGGCCGCCACCACCGATCTGGACGATGTGAACATGATCGATCCCTTCCATCTGGAAGCCTACGGAAAGACCACGGTAAACTATAACCGGGATGTGGAAAACTACCCGCTGATGCGTACCATTTTCGAAAGCATTTTCGGTACCTGTCCCTATAAATCCCCCACGGACATGGGCGTGAACATGGCGGGAAGCTGCATCATCGACAACGACGCGGTGATCCATGCAGCCAGCAAGGAGATCGTCCGCCGCTGGTTCAATGCCGCCTGTGCCTACCGCAAGGGCAATATTGACCGGAACATCGTGACCAAGAACGAATCCATCATGAAGCAGGCCGGTCAGAAGCCGGAAAACCGGAAGGTAGCCATTGCCGCCAGAGAGAAGGCGGAGCTGACCGGCGAACCTGCCGCAGCCATGGAGCTGTGCGACGGGCGGGTTCTTACCGGGCGCACCAGCGAGCTGCTGGGTGCTTCCAGCGCCCTGCTGCTGAACGCGCTGAAAGCGCTGGCCGGGCTCCCGGATGAAACGCACCTGATCAGTCCCAGCGTAATCCAGCCTATCCAGCGGCTGAAGGTGGACCTGCTGGGCGGCGGAAACCCCCGGCTTCACACCGACGAGGTGCTGATCGCCCTCAGTGTCTGCGCCTGTACCGACCCCAATGCCGCCGCAGCCATCGCCCAGCTGCCCAATCTGAAAAACACGGAAGTCCACTCCACCGTCCTGCTCAGTCAGGTGGACGAAAGCACCTACAAAAAGCTGGGTGCCAACCTGACCTGCGACCCGGTGTATCAGTCGAAGAAGCTGTACCATAAAGGGTGATCCTTCCGAACTCCTAACTTTTTGAAAGGGTGTCCATAGAAATGACCGATCTCAACTACACCATGCTCTGCGACTTTTATGAGCTGACCATGGGCAACGGCTACTTCAAGAGCGGAATCCATCAGCGCATCTGCTATTTTGATGTGTTTTTCCGCACAGTGCCGGACAAGGGCGGCTACGCCATTGCTGCCGGTCTGGATCAGATCATCGAGTACATTCAGCAGCTGCGGTTTGACAAGAAGGATATCGAATACCTCCGCAGCAAGGGCTGCTTTGACGAGCAATTTCTGCGCTGGCTGAAATATTTCCGCTTCACCGGCGACATCTGGGCCGTACCGGAGGGTACGCCGGTGTTTCCCGGCGAGCCGGTCATCACGGTCCGCGCTCCTGCGGTGGAGGCGCAGCTGGTGGAGACCTATCTGCTGCTCCAGTTCAACCACCAGTCCCTGATCGCCACCAAGGCCAACCGCATCGTCCGCGCCGCACAGGGCAGGCCGGTGATGGAGTTCGGCTCCCGGCGGGCGCAGGGCGGCGATGCTGCCATTATGGGTGCCCGCGCCTCCTACATCGGCGGCTGCATCGGCACCGCCTGCACCATCTCCGACCAGCTTTTCAGCGTCCCTGCCGGCGGCACCATGGCGCACAGCTGGATTCAGATGTTTGACAGCGAGTACGAGGCCTTCAAGACCTACTGCCAGATCTACCCCCACAACGCCACCCTGCTGGTGGACACCTATAATACGCTGAAATCCGGCATTCCCAACGCCATCCGGGTTTTCAAGGAAGTGCTGGTGCCCCAGGGCATCACCAATTTCGCCATCCGCATGGACTCCGGCGATATCTCCTACCTGAGCAAGCAGGCCAGAAAGATGCTGGACGAGGCGGGTCTCCAGTGCTGCAAGATCTCCGCCTCCAACGCGCTGGACGAGGAACTGATTCAGGACCTTCTGATGCAGGGAGCCTGCATCGACTCCTTCGGCGTGGGTGAGCGGATGATCACCGCCCGCAGCGAACCGGTCTTTGGTGCGGTTTACAAGCTGGCCGCCGTGGAAACCGGCGACGGCAACATTCAGCCCCGCATCAAAATCAGCGAAAACACCAGCAAGATCACCACGCCCCACTTCAAGAAGGTCTACCGCCTGTATGACCGCACCACCGGCAAGGCGCTGGCGGATCAGATCTGCGTCTGGGACGAAACCATTGACGACAGCCAGCCGCTGACCATTTTCGACCCCAACGCCGTGTGGAAGACCAAGAAGCTGGAAAACTTCGTTGCCCGGGAGCTGCTGCAGCCGATTTTCCAAAACGGCAAGCTGGTCTATCGCCGTCCCGCATTGAAGGACATTCAGACCTATTGCCGGGAGCAGGTAGACCTGCTGTGGGACGAAGTGAAGCGTTTCCACAACCCCCACACCTATTATGTGGATCTGTCCGAAAAGCTCTGGCTGGTCAAGCAGGAGCTGCTGCGCCTGATGTCCGTCAAGGAAAACGAACCGAACTGAAACACAGAAACAAATACCGCAGGATCCTCCCGGTTTTCCGGGGATTCCTGCGGTATCTTTTTTTACTTATGCGGACGCCCGATCCTTGCCCGCTTCCCGGGCGCGGCGCAATGCCGCGTCGGCCTTGTCGATCAGCGTCTCCGGATCCCGCACATCGCCGGTATAGCCGACGCTGACGGTGATGCGCCCTGTGGGGGTGTCCTCCCGGCTCAGATTCAGGTTTCGCACCAGCTCCACCAGTTCCTTCGCCAGCATCATATTGGGCAGATCGCTGGAAAAGTTCAGTCCCAGAATCTCCGCGCCGCCGAAGCGATAGAACAGGATGTGATTCACCTTCCCGTATTCTATCAGGGCGCTGCTCACGGTTTTCAGCACCCGGTCTCCCTCCACATAACCGTAATACTGGTTATATTCCGAAAAATCGTCCAGATCCAGCTTGAAAACCGAGGAAATGGGATGGTCCCGGTCTGTCAGCTGCTCATGCAGATCCTGCCGGTTATACAGGCCGGTGAGATAATCCCGCCGCCGGTCATACTCCTTCTGCCGATACTCGGTCAGCAGACGCTTCATGGCACGCAGGCCGTCCTGCTCCTCATGCACCATACTGTCCACATTCTGGAAATAGCCGAACATTCTGCCTGCGCTGTTATGCCCGGGTTCCCGATAGCCGCCGCAGCGGGCATAGATCTTACCCTTGGTGGGATGCCGCCAGCCGTATACCCGCTCCACGATCTCCCCGTTCACCATGCGGGCAAAGTCGCCCTCCACCGCCGGACGATCCTCCTCGGCAATTCGTTCCACCCAGTAGTTATACATCGTCTCCGGGTCGGTATCCGGTGAAATGCCCATGACGCTGCACATGGCCTCATCCGCCTGCAGCGAATGGGAATCCTCCACATACCAGGTGCCCAGCTGCAGCACCGACAGGACCTCCCGATAGCGGAGCTTCTCCTGTTCCAGCTGTTCCTGCAGCTGCTGTTCCTTTGTCACATCCAGAATGATGCCCCTGCATCTCTGAATCGCGCCGTTCCGCTCCGTTCTGCACACGGCCAGAACCTGAAGCCACTGTCCGGTTCGGGTCAGGATGCGGAAACGAGCCGCAAATCCTTCCTCCCCGGCGCGAATCTTGGTCAGAAATTCCTTCCGCGTCCGCTCCCGATCCTCCGAATGCACCCGGTTTTCCACGGCTTCCAGCGTATTGGGGAAATCCCGTTCATCCCGGAAGTCCAGCAGCCGGCGCAAACCGCTGCTCCACCGAACCTCGCCCATGCGGCCGTCCTCCCGGAAGGTCAGCAGCCAGCTTCCGGCGCGGACGGTCTCCTCCAGCAGCTCGGCGCTGTGCAGTCGGCTCTCCAGCTCCCGCTGCTTCTGTCCCGCCTGAACCTGAATCCGCTCCAGCTCCCGCTCGTCCTGCTTTCCCTCCGTTTCCCGGAAGGAGAGAACGGCGGAGGCGGTCTGCCCATCCGCGCCGCGGATGGCGCTAAAGGCCGCGTGATAGCGGCGGAAATCGCCGCCGTGCAGCGTCGCAATGCCCAGATCGGCAGCGAAGCCGCTTTCTTCTCCGGCGTGAATGGCGCGGAACAGGCCGCTCCAGCGCTCCCGGCTGTCCTCCGTGATATAACCCTGCCGCAAAAATTCCTCCGGCGCGTTTTCCAGATAGGTAACGGAATCGTAGACCGCGGCGGTCTCCTCCGTCACGGACAGGGCGCGGGTCGCAAGATTGTAGCGGCAGACCATTTCGGTGCTCATCCGCGCTGCCGCCCGGTATTCCGCTTCCCGCAGCCGCAGGCTTTCCTCCTGCTCCCGGCTCCGGGTCACATTTTCCACCGCCAGACACATCAGACTGCTGTTGACCTTTTTGCTCAGGAACCGAACCCGGCAATGGATCCATTGGCGGGAATCCTCCTCTGTCCGGAAGCTGACCCGGCAGTCCGCCTCCCGGTCGGTGACCATTGCCTGTTCCAGCATGGTAATAAAGTCCCGCCCGTCATCGCCGGTGAGGATTTCCAGCAGATCCGTCTCCGCTTTCCGATTCATCCGGTTCAGGTGCATTTCCTCATAGAAGCGGTCATTGGCCCGCAGGATGGAGACATGGCGGGTGGAGTAATCCAGAATGGCAATGCCTCCGGCAAAGCTGCTGAACAGCAGCGCATTTTCCCCCGCAGAAGCCAGATAATCCATACCCTGCTGGTTCCGGGCAGTCCGGCGCAGCGGCTCAATGCCGCCGTTTTGCATCAGCGCTTCAAACTCCGATTCCGGAATGGGTTTGGAGAAGTAGTAGCCCTGCATATACAGGCAGCCCAGACTTTTCAGATACTCCGCCTGCTGCAGCGTCTCCACGCCCTCCGCGATCACCGGCAGGTCGATCAGGTGCGCCAGATGGATCACACTGCTGAGGATGCTTCCGCTTTTGCGGTCACCGTTATCTCCGCGGAGAAACGCCATATCCAGCTTCACCAGATCAAAGGGCAGCTCCTTCAAGGCGGTCAGGGACGAATAACCGCTGCCGAAATCGTCCATCTCCAGATAGAATCCGGCTTCGGACAGCTTGCAGATGGTGCTGTTCAGCTGCTCCGGGTTCTCCATATAGGCGGATTCGGTGATTTCCAGCCGGAGATCGGCAGGCGTCAGTCCCGCTTCCCGGACAATGGACAGCAGTACCTTGTGCAGATCCCGGTGGTAGATATCCCGGCGGCTCAGGTTCACGGAAACCGGCGGCATCTTGATCCCGGCCATCTTCCATCGGCGAATGGAGGCGCAGGCCGCGCGCCAGACGCACTGATCCAGCTCGTAGATAAAGCCGTTCTTCTCAAAGGCGGGCACAAAGGCCCCGGGCTGCAGCAGACCCTTCTGCGGATGCTGCCAGCGCACCAGCACCTCCGCGCCGATGATGCTGCCGGTGGAGAAATCGTACTGCGGCTGGAACCATGGCACGAACTGGTTCTCCTCCAGGGCGGCGCGCATGGCGTTATTCAGGTCCCGTTCTTCCATCACGCTGCGGCGCATACTCTCATCGTACCATGCCCAGCGGCGCTCGTAGTCATTATGGACGCTGCGCTGCGCCAGAAACGCCCGGTCGCAGGCCAGTGAAATATCCATGGTCTCATCCTTCACCGGACAATAGCCCATGTGGAAGGCCAGCGGATAGTTGGGGTCCAGCTCCTGCACGATGGCGGCCAGTCGGTCATATTCCCGCTGGGGATCGATGCTGTCCATATCCAGCAGCACGGCGAAATAGTCGCCGCTGATGTGACCAAGCTGGAGGAAACCCAGATTCTGCTGTTCTTCCTGCAGCCGTCTGCCGAAGTCCGCGATCAGCCGGTCGCCCGCTTCGGAACCGAATGCGTCGTTATACAGCTTGAAGTGGTCGAAATCCATGCGCCCCACCGCATAGCTGCGCTCGGGATGCTTTCTGACCTCCTGCAGCGCCCGACTGCAGAAGGCCTGCCGGTTCCACAGGCCGGTCATCGGGTCGGTTTCCAGCAGGGTGATCGCTTCTTTTCTGCGGCTGCTGACGGAAAGCAGCACATTGCCCAGCACCACCAGACACACAAATACCAGCAACGCCAGAAGCAGGGGCCACTCATCCTCCAGAAGCTTCCAAACGCTGTCGGCGCGGGTATAACGAAGCAGCCAGTGCTGCTCCAGCGCATCCAGACTGCCGTTTTCGATCAGCGTCAGCAGCGCATTGTCCACCGCATTGCCCAGCTCCGGATCCTGCGGATTGGTCAGCACATAATAGGGGGAAGGTGCAAAATCCCGGCTGAGGATCTCCATGTCATAGTCCCCGTCCTCCATGGCCTTCAGACCGGCGATCCGGTTCACCAGCAGCAGATCCGCTTCGCCCGCCTCCACAGCGGCAAATGCACCGGAAATACTGTCGCACAGAACGGTATTGTTCATCAGTGAGGTGGGAAGAATGCTGCCGTCCGCTGCCGGACTGTCCCGCAGCACGGCAATCCGCCGGTTGTAGAGCTTCTCCGTATTCTCCACCGGCTCGCTGTCTTGGGGGCCGAAGAACACATAGCTGTCCGTATACACCGGCAGGGAATAGCGGTACTGCTCCGCCCATTCCTCCGAATAGACCGCGCCTACCACCATCTCAAAGGATCCGGTTTTCAGACCGGTCAGCGCTTCCGCCGAGCTGACCAGCCGCAGGTTGACCTTGTATCCCAGTTCCCGCGCCAGCATATAGCTCAGCTCCACCGAATAACCGGCGGGTCTGTAGTTCTCATCATAATAGGAAAACGGCGCATAATATCGGTCTGCCACCACATAGAAGGTGCGCTCAAAGTCCGCCACACTCTGGACATCCGCGCTGAAATCATAGTGATAGACCCGATTATCCCGGCGCATCCGGATCAGCAGGATAGCGGCAGTGACCAGCAGCGCCAGCAGGATCGGCAGCAGCAGGTACCGGAATCGTTGTTTCTGTTTCATAGCTCTCACCCGTATCATCAGAGGCAGCTTCGCACAGAGCGCTGCCCACAATTATCTGAGATTAATATACCTGTAAAAAACCGTCCTGTCAACAAACAGGACGGTTTTCGGGTGATATTCCGCTGATTTACTTCCGATAGGTAAACTCCAGATCGTACAGGGAGATGGTATCGCCCTCCTGCACGCCCATGTCCTCCAGACGCTGATAGATCCCGCTGTCACGCAGGCAGCGCTCGAAATACATCCGGCTTTCGCTGTCGCTCAGGTTCACGCGGCTGAGCAGATGTTCCAGCCACGCGCCTTCCACCAGCCACAGATCCGCATCCTGCCGGTGAATGGTCAGCTCCTCCGCGGTGCCCGGGGTCAGCTCCGGCTCCACATATTCCTCCGCGAAGAAAGGCATCGGCGGAATCTGCTGCAGCATGGCCGCGCAGGCGCGGGTCAGCTCCCGCACGCCCTGCCCGGTTGCAGCGGAGATTTCATACAGCTCCAGACCCAGCGCCGCGATATGGCTGCGGAACCGCTCCGTCAGCTCCGGATCCTGTGCAATGTCCGACTTATTGGCGGCCACCAGCATGGGCCGCTGCGCCAGCTCCGGGGAATACTCCCGCAGCTCCGCGTTGATGGCTTCAAAATCCTCCACCGGGTCCCGACCCTCGCTGCCGGACACATCCACCACATGGATCAGCAGGCGGCAGCGCTCGATATGGCGCAGGAAATCATGTCCCAGTCCCGCGCCCTCGGCAGCGCCCTCGATGATGCCGGGGATATCGGCCATGACGAAGCTCTCGCCCTCGCCGACCCAGACCACGCCCAGATTGGGGTACAGCGTGGTGAAGTGGTAATCCGCGATCTTGGGATGGGCGCGGCTGACGGCGGACAGCAGCGTGGACTTGCCCACATTGGGGAAGCCTACCAGACCCACATCCGCCAGCAGCTTCAGCTCCAGCAGAACCTCCCGGCGCTGACCCTCCATGCCCGGACGGGCGAAGCGGGGCACCTGACGGGTGGGCGTGGCAAAATGCTTGTTGCCCCAGC
>DCGQ01000053.1:27678-87186 GCA_002314635.1 Clostridiales bacterium UBA1774 | reverse complement strand
TTGCCCCAGCCGCCTCTGCCGCCCCGGGCCAGAATATAGGGCTGATCGTCGGACATATCGTGAATGACGGCGCCGGTCTCCCGGTCCTTCACCACCGTGCCCCGGGGAACCTTGATGATGAAATCCGCACCGTCCTTGCCGCTTTTCAGCGCACTGGAACCGTTATCCCCGTTGAGGGCGGTGTACTTCCGCTTGTAGCGGAAATCCATCAGCGTGCTCATATTGCTGTCGGGCATCAGGACGATATTGCCGCCCCGGCCTCCGTCGCCCCCGTCCGGGCCGCCGGCAGGCAGGTACTTGGCTCTGTGAAAGGATACCGCACCGCTGCCGCCCTTTCCGGCGGCTACGGTGATCGTTACTTTATCGACAAACATAGATGTTCCTCCCTTCGGGGGAATGAGTAATGATAAATCCGGTATCGCCCGCGGCGGCGGAGCCGACTCCACAATTTACCATCCATCATTTTATCACTTATCATTAGAAAGCGGGCTGCTTCCGCATGGGAAACAGCCCGCTCGTGGGTAATTACTCTGCGATCTCAGGAACTTCGTAAACAGAAACCTGCTTGCGATCCCGGCCCAGACGCTCGAAACGAACAATGCCATCCTTCAGAGCGAACAGATTGTAGTTGCTGCCGCAGCCCACATTCGTGCCCGGATGGATCTTCGTGCCGCACTGGGTATAGAGAATATTGCCGGCGAGAACGAACTGACCGTCGGCCCGCTTTGCACCAAGACGCTTAGACTTACTGTCGCGACCATTCTTGGTGGAGCCCATACCTTTTTTATGTGCCATGGTTTATCCTCCTTCTCAGCCGACCGTGATGGCGTCGATCTGAACCTGAGTATAGGGCTGACGATGGCCCTGACGCCGCCGGATGTTCTTCTTCGCTTTGTACTTGAAAACGCGGATCTTCTTGGCTTTGCCGTTCTTGACGACTTTGCCGGTAACGGTAGCGCCCGCCACGGTGGGGGTGCCGATGAGGGCTTCGCCCTCGTCGCTGACAACGGCCAGAACCTGGTCGAAGGTCACGACTTCGCCGGCTTCCACAGGCAGCTTCTCGATGAACAGAAGGTCGCCTTCCGCCACGCGGTACTGCTTGCCGCCGGTCACAATGATAGCATGCTGCAAGGTTGTGTTCTCCCTGTCTTTAGTCTCGCTCTTATAGGTGCAGCGCAGGCTGACTTCCGGTACCCATTCGAAGCGGCTTTAGGACTATATCATAACCACCGGATTCTGTCAATGCCAAATATATACTTTTCCCCACCCGGTTTATTTTTTCTTCTTCCGGAACCGGTAGACGATTTTTCCCGGGGAATCTTCCCCGTTTTCCTCCTGCGGCTCCCGCTTAAAGAGGGTGATCGGCACCTCCGGGTCGTTATTCAGGTTTACGATGATGGCGGCGCTGATGGGCAAACCGAACAGTCCCCACACGCCGAACAGGCTGGAACCGATCACCATGCCCGCAAGCGTGACCAGCGGCGGCAGACCCACCTGCTTTCCCACCACCTTCGGCTCCAGAAACTGGCGCATGATGACCACGAACAGATAGACGATGCCCAGTCCGATGCCCCGGAGGATCTTGCCCTGAATCAGGGTGATCACTGTCCACGGCAGCAGGATCATACCGGAGCCTACCACCGGGAAGATGTCGAACAGAGCGATCAGGAAGGCCAGCAGCGGCGCTTTCTTCACACCCACGATCAGCAGACCCACCAGAATCTCCGTAAAGGTGATCAGCATGATCAGCGCATAGCTCTTGCCGTACTGCATGATGATATTGCGGAAGCTGGTGACCACATAACCGGCGGTACTGGTGAATTTCTCCGGCAGGTTCCGTTTCAGGAAGCCCTTGATGCCGTCAAAGGAGGTAGCGGTAAAGATGGTGGCAATGACCGCGATCACCGTACTCAGCAGGAAGTTGGGCACCGAGGCCGCCAGACTGGTCAGCTTCCCCACTACGCTGACGGAGAAATTGGTGACTGCGCCGGACGCGGCGGAAATGACCTCCGGCAGCACCTGATTCACCACGTTTGCCAGCGAGGGGTCCACCTTCAGCGCCAGATTCTGCAGGTTCGTATACAGATTGCTGAGACCCGGCTCGATGGTCTCCTTATACACCGCAGGCAGACTGCTGACCCGGTTCACAATTCCCGAAACCAGATCCACCGCCAGCCACAGTACCAGACCCACCAACAGCAGGTAGAACAGGATCACCGTGGCCACGGTCAGCGCGGTTGCCAGCTTAGTCTGGTGCGGCAGCTTTTTTCGATACCACTTGCTGGGTGCCCGCAGCAGCCACGACACCACCAGCGCGATGATAAAGGGCAGCAGCAGATCCAGCAGATAGCGGAAAATCAGATAGCAGATGGCAAGGATGATTGCCCAATACGCAACATTTATAATAAATTTTCTGCGTTTTGTTGTTTCTTCCATCGGGATACCTCCTTTACCGCGAGGGTTTTTTGCGCGGATGCTCAGAAGTTCAGAACACCCAGATGCTCCAGCAGGATCTTCACGCCCAGCAGGATCAGAATAACGCCGCCTGCCAGCTCCGCCTTGCTCTTATACTTCATGCCGAAGATGCTTCCCACCTTCACGCCCACCATGCTCAGCAGGAAGGTGGTGACGCCGATGAAGCTGACGGCTGCGCCGATATTCACCTGCAGGAAGGCGAAGGTGATACCCACCGCCAGTGCGTCAATGCTGGTGGCTACGGCCATGGGCAGCATGGTCTTTACGCTGAGGGACGCATCCGCGGCTTCCGCTTCCTCCTTGGACAGCGCCTCCCGCACCATATTGCCGCCGATGGCAGCCAGCAGGACAAAGGCGATCCAGTGATCCCACTTGGTAATGTACTGCTCAAACCGGGCGCCCAGAAAATAGCCGATCAGCGGCATCAGTGCCTGAAAGCCGCCAAACCACAGTCCCGGTATCAGCATATGCTTCCCCTTCAGTTTGCCCACTGCAAGGCCCTTGCATACCGAAACCGCAAAAGCATCCATACTCAGGCCCACGGCCAGTAAAAATAGTTCCAGAATTGACACAGTATTCTACTCCTTGCTTTTTTCTTTGTTCTTCCCGCTGCCCGGGTTCTGCCAGACGCCGTGATAGAGGATATTTTTCAGAATTGCCGCATCCTGCACCAGCGGCAGCCGGTCCCACGCGGCAGCGGCCTCCGCCATGATACCGGAAAGCGCGTCCAGCAGGGCAGCCTCATCCAGTCCGTCCCGAAAGGCGGCGGATAGGGGATTATACAGGCCCTTTTTCTCGTCCGCTGCCCGATCCCGCGCCGCATCCAGCAGGTAGATGAAGCGCCCCAGACCCTCACCCAGCGCCCGCAGCTCCGGTTCCCACCGGTCCCGCTTCCAGACAAACAGGCTGCCCATCAGCGCGCCGAAGGCATTGGCTCCCGCATCCGGCGACGGGTCCCGCCGCTGCTCGATCTCCCGCAGGGCGGCGAGTCCCTCCGCCACGGCGCTGTGCTGAACCGGGTTCCGCTCTCCGGCGGCATAGGCAGCGGCCCGCAGCAGCTTCGCCTCTCCCGCTTTCAGCAGCCGGCGCTCGTCCTCCCAGTCATCCAGACAGTTATAATAGGCCAGCAGCACATTCAGGTCCGCCCCGTAATCCGCTGCGGCGCTGCGGCAGCTTTCCACCGGGCGCAGGGGATGGACGGGGCAGGTACGGCGCTCCGTGACCGCTTCCGGTTCGTACAGCGAATCCAGCGTCATGGTCAGAAACACCATATCGTAGGTCAGGCACAGCCGACAGACCTGACCGCAGCGCTGACCGATGGCGCGGCACAGGCCGCAGTAGCAGCTGCGGTATCGCTGCCGCTGAGCTTCGCTGAGCCGGGACCGATCCGCGGTGAGATATCCAAACATAGCCTCATTCCGTTTCCGATAATTACCCAATAGTATACACAGGATTTGCCCCGGCTTCAACATGGAATTTACGCTTTTTTCCTTAAAGTATTTTTAGGAAAGCAGGGACGTTTCATAAAGATACACCCGTCCCGCACCGGCAGGAAAATGCGGAGCGGCGCAACTTTTACTTGCAAAAAAAGGAATTTCGGGCCATAATAGGCTAGGATAGCAGGTGCTGTCCCGATGAAATATCACAATTCCCCGCATCACGGAGAAAGGAAACACCATGAAAACCGACATTCTGATCATCGGCGCAGGCCCGGCGGGTATCTTTACCGCGCTGGAGCTGCGGAAAAAAGGCTGCAGAAAGGCAATCACCATTGTGGAAAAGGGCAAGGCCGTGGAAGACCGGCACTGTCCCAAGGAGCAGACGAAGAAGTGCGTCAACTGCCGCCCCAACTGCAATATCACTACCGGCTTTTCCGGCGCCGGCGCATTTTCCGACGGGAAGCTGAGCCTCAGCTATGAGGTTGGCGGCGAGCTGCCCTCCCTGATCGGCGAACAGCGGGCGCAGGAGCTGATCGATTATACCGACACCATCTATCTGGACTTCGGCGCGGACACCCATGTGGAGGGCGCTGACGAGACGGAGGAGGTCAAGGACATCCGCCGCCGCGCCATTTCCGCCGGTCTGAAGCTGGTGCTTTGCCCCATCCGCCATCTGGGCACGGAAAAGGCGCAGAAGCTGTATCTGGATATTGAAAACCACCTGCGGGAGCAGGACGTGGCGCTGCTGCTGGAAACCGAATGCCGCAATCTGATCATTGAGAACGATGCCTGTCTGGGCGCGGAGATCGTGCTGAACGGCAGGGAGGAGACCATTCTGGCGGAGGAGACCATTGTGGCCACCGGCCGCCGCGGTGCGGAATGGCTGGAGGAGCTGTGCGAAAAGCACCATATCGCCCACACCCCCGGCACCGTGGATATCGGTGTCCGCGTGGAGGTTCGCAACGAGGTCATGGAGGTGATCAACCGGGTCCTCTACGAAGGCAAGCTGATCGGCTATCCCAAACCCTTCAAGAACAAGGTGCGTACCTTCTGCCAGAACCCCGGCGGCTTTGTCAGTCAGGAGAACTATGACGGCGGCTTGGCCGTGGTCAACGGTCACAGCTACAAGACGCTGAAATCCGAAAACACCAATGTGGCCATTCTCTGCTCCCACAATTTCTCCGTGCCTTTCAACCAGCCCATCGAATACGCCCGCAAGGTGGGCGAGCTGACCAATATGCTGGCAGACGGGCGGCTGCTGGTGCAGCGCTTCGGCGACATTCTGGACGGAAAGCGTACATGGCAGAAGGAGCTGGCTCAGAGCAACGTGCGCCCCACCATCCCCGACGCGGTGGCGGGCGATATTACCGCCGCCATGCCCTACCGCAGTATGCTGTCCATCATCGGCTTCATTCAGGCCATGGACGCGGTGGTTCCCGGCTTCGCCTCCTCCGAAACGCTGCTGTACGCGCCGGAGCTGAAATTCTACTCCAACCGGGTCAAGATGGACGAGCATTTTCAGACCAATGTGGCTCACCTCCACTGTCTGGGTGATTCCAGCGGCTGGACCCGGGGGCTGATGATGGCCTCCGCCATGGGCGTAAGCATGGCGAGGGAGCTGCTTACATGCTGATCACGGAAACGAAGATCCAGACCCGCTATCCGGACTGTGACCGGATGGGCGTGGTGCATCATGCGGTGTACCCGGTCTGGTACGAAATGGCCCGGATCCAGTGGCTGGAGGAGGCCGGTTTTCCCTTCGCGCTGAGCCAGCAGCTTCATGTGAACCCGGCCATGGTGGATCTGCACCTGAGCTACAAGGCGGCGCTGACCTATCCGCAGACCGTCACCGTCCGGGTGATTCCGGAGCTGGCGGCGCCGAAGAAGCTGTCCCTCCGCTATGAGCTGCGGACGGAGGACGGCACAGTGGCCAACGAAGCCACCTCCTTCCACATCTGGGTCGGCCCGGACAACCGGAGCTATAACCTGCAGGAAAACCTGCCGGAGGTGTATGAGAAGCTGGTAAAATCAGCGGCAGGCAGCACGGAGTGACGGAACGAACATGACTTACTTTTTTACCGGCCCTCGAAATGTAGGGAAGTCCACCGCCCTTCGCCGGGGACTGGCGGACTGCCCTCGGCCGATGATCGGACTGATGACCCGCTTCGGCCCCACGAAGGACGGCGAGCGGAAGCTGTATCTGCTGCCGTGGTCGGTGCTGAACCGGCGGGAGGCGCCGGATTCGGACGCGCCTGTCTGTGCCCGGATGAACCAGAGCGGAAAAACCGTGTACCCGCAGGTCTTTGACCGGGCAGGCGAAGCTCTGCTGCGGCAGGCCGCGGAGCAGCCGGAGGCCCTGATCGTGCTGGACGAGCTGGGTTTTCTGGAGCAGGACGCGCAGATCTTTCATGCCGCCGTGCTGGAGCTGATGCACAGCCGCACCGTAGTGGGTGTGGTGCGGGACGGACTGGGCGCATGGCAGGACGCACCCTTTGACCGGCTGCTGACGGTCTCGGAGGAGAACCGCCATGACGCGGCGGCAGAGCTGCGGGCGTATCTGGCGGATCACGGAAAATGACTATAAACACAAACGGAAAGGATGATCTTCATGCGGAAAAACTTCGGAGCCAAACCCTGGATTTACCCTCAGCCGGTCTTTATTCTGGCGGCATATGACGCAGACGGCGTACCCAACTGCATGAACGCTGCGTGGGGCGGCCTGACAGACGAGGACGAGCTGACCATGTGCATCTCCTATGAGCACAAGACCACGCAGAACATTCTGCTCCGCAATGCCTTCACCGTCAGCATGGCAACGGCAGATCAGGCGGTTGCCTGCGACTATGTGGGCATTGTTTCCGGCAATCTGGTGCCGGACAAGGTGGAAAAGGCCGGGTTCCATACCGAACCCAGCGCCTTTGTGGACGCGCCGCTGATCAAGGAGCTGCCCATGGCGGCGGAATGCGCCCTCGTCAGCTATGACCCGGCCACCTGTCATCTGGTGGGCCGCATCGTCAATCTCAGCGCCGATGAAAGCGTGCTGAAGGAAAACGGCAAAATCGACATGGACAAGCTGCGCCCTCTGGTGGTGGACGCCATGAACGGCGAATACCGCGCCCCCGGCCCCGTAGTGGGCAAAGCCTTCCGGGACGGTATGCAGCTGAAAAAATAAACACGAGTCAAAAAAATCCGCTCCCCTTTGAAAAGGGAGCGGACTTTTTCTGTCTTTTACGAAACTTCCTCGAACTGGCTGTTATACAGCTGTGCGTAGAAGCCGTTCATCGCCATCAGTTCCTCATGGTTGCCCTGCTCCACGATGTCGCCGTCGCGGATGCAGAGGATCATATCCGCATTGCGGATGGTGCTGAGGCGGTGGGCAATGATGAAGCTGGTACGGCCCTTCATCAGGTTATCCATGGCCCGCTGGATCAGGATCTCGGTGCGGGTATCCACGGAGGAGGTGGCTTCGTCCAGAATCAGCAGCTTGGTGTCAGCCAGAATCGCACGGGCGATGGTCAGCAGCTGCTTCTGACCGGCGGAGATATTGCTGGTCTCCTCGTTCAGAACCATGTTGTAGCCTTCGGCCTGTGTGCGGATGAAGAAGTCCACCTGCGCGGCCTTGGCCGCTTCGATGACTTCCTCATCGGTGGCGTTCTCCTTGCCGTAGCGGATGTTCTCCATGATGGTGCCGTTAAACAGCCATGTATCCTGCAGCACCATGCCGATCTGGGTACGCAGCTCCTGACGGGTGAACTCCCGGGTATCGTGCCCGTCCAGATAGATGGCGCCGCCGTTCAGGTCATGGAAGCGCATCAGCAGCTTGACCATAGTGGTCTTGCCTGCACCG
The DNA here is from genome assembly GCA_002314635.1 of Clostridiales bacterium UBA1774. Taxonomy (GTDB): domain Bacteria; phylum Bacillota; class Clostridia; order Oscillospirales; family Oscillospiraceae; genus UBA1774. Next base: position 79,425 of record DCGQ01000053.1, on the reverse strand, counting down.
GTGGGGCCCACAATGGCGATCTTCTGGCCGGCCTTCACCTTGGCGGAGAAGTCCTTGATGACGATCTGATCTTCCTCGTAGCCGAAGCGCACATGGTCGAACACCACATCGCCCTTCACGGGGGTTTCTTCCATCTTCAGATGCGCCTGCGGATCCTGCTCCTCTTCCTCGGCGAGGAACTTGAACACGCGCTCCGCCGCAGCGGCGGTGGACTGGAGCTGGCTGGAGATGTTGGCCACCTGGGTGATCGGCTGGTTGAAGTTCTTCACATAGGTGATGAAGGCCTGAATGGAGCCGATGGACAGGTTGCCCTTGGCACACATGCTGGCGCCCAGCACGCAGACTACCACGTAACCCAGATTGCCGATGAAGTTCATGATCGGGTGCATGATGCTGGTCAGCGCTTCCGCCTTCCATGTGGCATTATACAGCTTCTCATTCTGGTAATCAAATTCCTTGACAGCCCGTTCCTCGGCGCAGAAGGCTTTCAGAACCTGCTGGCCGCCGAACATTTCTTCCACATAGCCGTTGACCGTACCCAGCAGCTTCTGTCTTGCGCGGAAATGCTTCTGAGAGATACCCACCATCAGCGCCGTAAAGATGCCGCTGAAGGGGAGCATGATGATGGCCACCAGCGTCAGCTTCCAGCTGATGCTGAGCATCATCACCAGAATGCCGATCAGGGTGACGATGGCGGAGATAATGGAGGTCAGGCACTGGTTCAGACTGTGGGACACGGTGTCTACATCGTTGGTGATACGGCTCATCACTTCGCCGTTGGAGTAGCGGTGGAAGAAGTTGATGGGCAGACGGTTGATCTTCTGGATGATGTTGTTGCGCAGGTCGTAGGAGACCTTGTTGCTCACATGAGCCAGCGCAAAGCCCTGCGCGTAGCTCAGCAGCATACTGACCAGATACAGACCCAGCAGGGTCATAATGACCCGGAGGATGTAGCTGAAATCCACGCCGTTGGTGCCGCCGGCCGTGACCGCCGCCACGCCGCGGGTGATCTCGTCGGTGATCTTGGCCAGTACCTTGGGAAGCACGGTGCCAAGCAGGGTGGAGGCCGCAGAGCAGATCGCTACCAGAATAACCAGCAGCTTATACTTGGCCATGTACTTGATCAGCTGGGTCATGCTGCCCTTGAAGTCCTTGGCCTTTTCACCGCCGCCGCGCATTCCCGGAGGGCCGCCATGACCGCCGCCGGGAGGGCCGCCGCGCCGCCCGTTCTTCATCTTGCTGGTATCCGGGCGAACCAGAGGCCGGAAGGGAAGCTCCTCTTCCTTTTCCTGCTCCTTCATGTCGGGCATCTTGGGCATCAGCAGCTTCATGATCCCCTTGGGCTTGGGAAAATCGGGGGGCATTTCGCCCTTCTCCATCATTTCCTTCATCTTCTCGGGGTCCATATCCTTGGGCATTCCCTTGGGCATCTTGGAAGGGTCAAAATCCTTGGGCATCTTACCGGGGTCAAAGCCCTTGGGCGGCTGTCCGCCGGGCATGGGAGGGGTGGGCATTTTCTTATCTTCGCTCATTATGCCAATTCCTCCTTTGTAAGCTGGCTCTCCGCGATCTCGCGGTAGGCTTCGCAGGATTTCAGCAGCTCTCTATGGGTGCCGTGACCCACAACGCGGCCTTCCTCCAGCACGATGATCTGGTCGGCGTTCATGATTGTGCTGACACGCTGGGCAACGATCAGAACCGTGGCATTCTCCGTGGTCTCATACAGGGCCTTCCGCAGGCTTGCATCGGTGCGGAAGTCCAGAGCGGAAAAGCTGTCGTCGAAAATAAAGATCGGGGGATTCTTGATCAGGGCGCGGGCGATGCTGAGACGCTGCTTCTGACCGCCGGACACGTTTTCGCCGCCCTGTGCGATGGCAATGTTCAGGCCGTTGTTCTCGGGGTTGATGAAGTCGATGCCCTGTGCGGTGCGGATGGCGGCGAACATCTCCTCATCGGTGGCAAATTCCTTGCCCAGACTCAGGTTGGTGCCCACATCGCCGGAGAAGAGCAGACCCTTCTGGGGGATGTAGCCGATGTTGTTCCGCAGCTCATTCAGCGTCAGATCCCGCACGTCCACGCCGTCCACCAGAATGGAACCGGAGGTCACATCATAGAAGCGGGGCAGCAGGTTGATCAGCGTACTCTTGCCGGAACCGGTGGAACCGATGAAGGCCACGGTCTGACCCGGCTGGGCGGTGAAGCTGATATGCTCCAGCACGCAGTTTTCCGCATCGCCGTAGCGGAAGGACACATCCCGGTATTCCACCTTGCCCTTGCTGCGGCCGCCCAGCGTCTTGTGAGCTTCCTTCTCCTTCAGGACCGGCTCCGTATCCAGAACCTCCTTCACACGGCCCGCAGCCACCATGGCGCGGGGCAGGAAGATGAACATCTGGGCGATCATCATGAAGGACATGACGATCTGCATTACATACTGCATGTAGGCCAGCATATCGCCGATGGGCATTTTGAAATCCGCTACATAGTGGCCGCCCACCCAGACGATCAGCAGCGTGATGCAGCTGAGCAGCAGGTTTTCGATGGGGTTCAGGGTGGCCATGGTACGCTGGACATACAAACCCACATTGGTGATATCCTTGTTGGCCTGATCGAAGCGGTTCTCCTCCACCTTTTCGTTGCCGAAGGCGCGGATGACCAGCATACCGGTCAGGCTCTCACGGGCAACCAGATTCAGCTTGTCGGTGAGCTTCTGCATGATCTTGAACTTGGGGGTGATGAGCTTGAACATGACCACCTGCAGGCTCAGTAGCAGCACAACGGCCACCGCCACGATCCAGCTCATGTCCTTGCTCTTCTGCAGCGCCATGACGGTGCCGCCGATGCAGTACAGCGGAGCCATACACACCATGCGGATGCCCATCATGACCACCATCTGTACCTGCTGCACGTCATTGGTGGAGCGGGTGATCAGGGTGGCGGTGGAGAACTTGTCGATGTCCTCATTGGAGAAGGAGGTCACCTTGCGGAAGATATCCCGCCGGATGGCCCGGCCGGTACCGGCAGAGACGCGGGCACCGAAGATGCCGACGCCCATATCCGCCAGACCGCTGAGCAGGCTCAGCGCCAGCATGATGCCGCCCACCCGCCAGATGTAGCCCTGCTGCCGCTTGACGGCAACCGCGCCCAGTTCTTTGTAGAACACGCCGGTGAAGCTGACAGCCACGCTGCCGGTCAGACCACTGGATGTTTTGGACGCCTGCGTTTTCGCATCGTTCAGAGCCGCTTCGGAAGCGCCGTCCGCAGCCTTCTGCATCTCCGCGATGCTCATGGAGGAATAGTCCTTTTCGCCGATCACAACGCTCAGGGCGTACATGGCCTGCCCGTAAGCGGTGCCCAGCTCGGCTTTCGCAGCCTTGCCCAGATCGTTTTTCACCCACGCGCCCTCTGTTTCCAGCATGGGATAGGTCTTGAGCAGGGATTTGGATGCCTTACCCGGTTCTGTCCACTGGTAGTCGTTCCGGATCGTGTCCGGATCCGCCGCGAAGCGGCAGCATAGCTCCATGGCATCGTCGCCCATGACCTTCGGCGCAGTTTCCTCGATACCGTTGGACACGATGCCGATGTTCACGAGCTTGCTCATGTAGTTCGGCAGGAACAGTTCGAGGATGGTCTGTGCGAAGAGAAGCACGATGGCGCCGATCACCAGAAGCAGGTAGGGTTTGGTGTATTTCGCCAACAGTTTCAAAGTGCAGTCTCCCTTACATAGTATTTAGAAGCGGCTGCAGACCGAACGGAGGGTTCGTTCCTGTTCTGCGGCCAGTTTTCTACGAAATGAGAACAGCTCAGGCGTTCACGCCTGCACGGAAGGCCTTAATGTTCATCTCCACGGTCTTTTTCGGGACCATGGCGGTGATCAGCGCTTCCCAGTCATAATCCAGCAGACCCAGAACCTTTACCAGCGCGCCAAGCAGACAGATATTCTGGCTGCGGGGACTGCCGAGTTCCTCTGCCAGCTCGCCTGCGGGAATCACCCGCACATCCGCCAGCGTTTTCAGTTCTTCATCCGCGTTATGGGGGTATTCCGCAGCGCCGGTGAGGACGCTGAGGGGCATGATCTCCTTCCGATCCATCAGGATGGTGCCGCCCTTTTTCAGATAGGGCAGGGCACGCAGCGCCTCCGCCTTCTCAAAGGCCACGATCACATCCGCTTCGCCTTCGCCGATATTGGGGGCATAGATCTTGTCGCCGTATTTCAGCTGGGTATTCACCGTGCCGCCCCGCTGGGACATGCCGTGGATCTCGCTCATCTTCACATCGCAGCCCATGTCGGCAAGGCCGGTGGAAAGAATTTTGGTGGTCAGAATGGTACCCTGACCGCCTACGCCGGTGAGAAGGATATTCTTATTCATTGCTTCCGCCTACCTTTCTGATGGCGCCGAAGCGGCACTGCTGCTCGCACAGACCGCAGCCGGTGCAGCTGGCCGGATCGCTGATATAGGCTTTCTTCGTTTTGCTGTCAAAGGTCAGCGCAGGGCAGACCACCTTGGTGCAGGCCTTGCAGCCCTTGCAGGCAGCGGGATCCACTTCGCAGCGCAGATCGCCTCTGGCCTTGATGACCTCCTTCAGCAGCGCGCAGGGACGGCGGCTGAGGATGACGCAGGTACCCTTGATGTCCAGCGCCTTCTGAATGGCGGCGTGCATGGCAGCCTGATCCATGGGGTCGCACTCCATCAGGTTTTCCTCGCTGAGGCCGGTGGCCAGCACCATCTTCCGGATGTCCAGCGGCTCCACCGCATTGCCCATCAGGTTCACGGCAGTACCCGCATTCTGCTGGTGGCCGGTCATGGCGGTGATGGAGTTATCCAGCACCACAAGGCACACATTGGCATTGGCATGTACCGCATCCACCAGACTGTTGAAGCCGGAGTGGAAGAAGGTACTGTCGCCCAGCATACCGAACACCTTCCGCTTGTCGCCCTGTTTTTCCAGCGCCTTGCTCAGACCGATGGGGATGGAGAAGCCGGAGCCCATGCAGATGGCGGTATCGAAGCCGTTGAAGGGAGCGCCTGCACCCAGAGAGTAGCAGCCGATATCACCCACGGCGGCAATGCGCTGATGATAGCTCTGCATGGCGAAGTAGAATCCCCGGTGGGGGCAGCCGGCGCAGAGTGCAGGGGGACGGGGGGGAGCCACGAGAGAGCTCTTCACGGTTTCCGGTTCTTCGCAAAGACTGAAAGCCTCGCGCAGCCGGGCGGCGCTCAGTTCACCCTGACAGGTGGTGTATTTCTTGCCCTCGCAGGGGATGCCCATGGCGAGGACGGCATTTTCCAGATAAGGCTCGCCTTCTTCGATGATGATGACCTTCTTCACCTTGCCGCAGAAATCCCGGATCAGCTTCTCCGGCAGGGGATGGGTGAAGGCAGGCTTCAGGTAGCTGGCGGATTCGCCGAAGGCTTCTCTGGCATGGAGGAAGCAGGCGCCGGAGGCAATGACACCCAGCTCGGTGCCGTTCATTTCCACCTTGTTCAGCGGGCTCTGCTCCGCATATTCCTTCAGCGCGGCCAGATTCTTTTCCACCGCCACATGGCGGACGCGGGCATTGGCAGGCAGCATGGCATACTTGCGGGGGTCGGGCTGATAGGTACCCACATGCTCCTCCCGCTGACCCAGCTCCACCAGACTCTTGGAATGGCAGACGCGGGTGGTCATCCGCAGCAGCATCAGCAGGTCAAACTTCTCGCTGACCTTGTAGGCTTCCTTGATGAAATCCAGACATTCCTGACTGTCGGAAGGCTCCATCATGCCCAGACGGGCGTGGGGCGCATACAGCCGGTTGTCCTGCTCGTTCTGGCTGGAGTAGCAGCCCGGATCGTCGGCGGAGACCAGAACCATGCCGCCGTTGACGCCGGTATAGGCAGCGGAAAAGATCGGGTCCGCCGCAGCGTTCATGCCCACGTGCTTGAAGGCCGCAAGGCTGCGGAGGCCGCCGAAGGAGGCGCCCAGCGCGATCTCTACCGCGATTTTCTCATTATTGGCCCACTGGCAGTACACATCATCCTTGTATTGCGCCATGTTTTCCAGAATTTCGGTGCTGGGCGTTCCCGGATAGGCGGCAGCAGCACCTACACCGGCTTCCCATGCGCCTCTTGCGATGGCTTCATCGCCGCTGAGAATCACTTTTTTCAAAGTCGTTTACCCCTTACATATATAAAAGAATGTGATCGGTCAGAATACCTCGTTCAGTTCGTCCGTGTCCGGTTCCAGACCGGCGCCGGAGATCAGCCTTCCCAGCAGATCAAACAGCTGCTGCTTTTCCTCCTCCGACAGGGGAGAGAGGAACATCCCGGCAAAATCCGGGCGGCTGCGGATCAGCTCCGTGACCCGCTCCCGTCCCTCATCGGTCAGGAAGATGTTGAACACCCGCTTGTCATGGGCGGACTGCCGCCGTTCCACCAGACCGGCGGAAACCAGCTTGCCCAGCGTTTCACTGACGGACTGGGGCCGGAGCTGCAGCAGGATCGTCATATCCCGCTGACTGATCCCGTCAGACTCGTTCAGCATCAACAGGATCCGGTTCTGTGCGCTGGGTCTGCCGCCCTTCTCGCTTTCGCCGGGCCCACGCCGCAGCGCCGCATAGAGCCGGAAGATGCGTTCCATCAACCGTTCGTTCATGCTGATCTGATTGTCCATTTCCTATCCCCTTTGCCAATGTCTGGTAATTATCATGTACCTGACAATAAGGTACTTGACATTGCATATTATAGGACGCGGATGCGTCCTTGTCAATATGTTCAAGTACCTTATTGTAGCTTTTTTGTGCCTGTATTTTCGGATTTCTGACCCGGTTCCATGTTTTTGCCGTGATGTGTCGCCGCGGGGAATTGCCGTTCAGGTTAAACGGTATGTCGTAAAAATTATGTAAAAAACGCTGACGAACAGGCAAAGGCATGGTATACTGTACGTTACAGGAAAATTGACTGCGGCTTTCAGGCCGCAGCGTCAGGAGGATACCGATATGCTGAGTAAAAAACAGAATCTGCTGGAAACCCTGAAGCCTGACGGCAAGCCTGACCGTCTGGTCAAGCAGTTTGAGGGCACCACCCTGCTGCCCGGTGATCCGGTGAACTTCTATGTCCGCGGTAACCGCTTCCCCGGCATGGATCCGCTGGTAGACCGCTGGGGCACCACCATTCTCTGGCCCGCCGGTGAGATCGGCGCTATCCCCAGTCCCGACCCGGCGCTGCAGGTCATCAAGGATGTGACCGACTGGCGCAGCTTCACCAAGGTGCCCGATCTGATCGCCAACTGCTCCGCCGAGGAGCTGTGGACCCCCTATCTGGAGCGTGCCGCGCAGGTGGATCGGGAGGACAGCCTGCTGATGATGTTCGCCCCCACCGGTGTGTTCGAGCGTCTGCACTTCCTCATGGGCTTTGAGGACACGCTGGCCAACCTGCTGCTGGAGCCGGAAGCCATGGCCGACCTGAGCGCCGCCATCGGCGAATACCGCTATAACGGCTACAAGCTGATGGTGGAGAACGTGCATCCCGATGTGCTGCTGAGCCACGACGACTGGGGCAGCAAGGTGAACCTGTTCATGCCGCCCGAGACCTGGCGCGAGATCATCAAGCCTGCCTATGTGAAGTCCTTCAACTACCTGCATGACAACAATGTGATCATCATGCACCACTCCGACAGCTTCTGCGAGCCGATTCTGGAGGACATGATCGAGCTGCACATCGACATCTGGCAGGGTGTTCTGCCCCAGAACGATATCGTAAAGCTGCAGAAGCAGGCCGCAGGCCGCATCACCTTCATGGGCGGCACCGACGCCGCCATCGTGGACCGTCCCGACTCTACCGAGGCCGAGATCCGCGCCGAGACCCGCCGCGCCTGCATGACCTATGGGCCTCAGGGTCACTTCATCCCCTGCATCACCTACGGCGGCCCCGGCCCCATCCACGCGCAGGTGGATCCCACCATGAACGACGAGATCGAGCGCTGCTCCGCCGAGCTGTTCGGCAACTGAATTTTCGGATCCCCGCAGGCTCCCCTGCGGGGATTTTCATGCGGATCAAGACAGACAAATGGGGGATATGACTATGACAGCTGAGCTTCGCCGCCGGGACACCTGCATAGACCTAGTAAAGGCAATCGCCGTTCTGAGCGTGCTCATCATTCACACCTGCTCTGCCGGATACGCGCAGCCGGTAAGCTCCTTCGGCTTCCTGTCCTCCGTATTCTGGGGCAGCGCCGCCCGGCCCGCCGTGCCGCTGTTCTTTCTCTGCTCCGGCGCGCTGCTGCTGGCTCCGGAAAGGGAGCTTCCCCTCCGCAGGCTGCTGACGCACAATGTGCTGCGGATCCTGATCGCGCTTTTTCTGTGGGCCGCGGCCTACAAATGCTACCATCTGCTGACGGAGAACGTTCTGAATCTGCCCGCGCTGTGGCAGGCGCTGAAGGAGCTGCTGACCTTTCAGCATGAGTTTCACTTCTACTATCTGCACATTCTGCTGATTGTCTACCTGTTCCTGCCCGTCACCCGGGTCTGGGTGAAGCACGCATCCCCGCAGGAGCTTCGCTACGGGCTGCTGCTCTGGTTTCTGTTGGGCATCCTGTACCCCACCGTGAAGCAATGGTGGCCCTTCACCCTGCTCCGGGGCATCCCCTCCCAGTGGCTGATCAATCAGACCTATGCCGCCATCGGCTACGGGGTGCTGGGGCATTATCTTACCCGCTGTCCGCTTTCCCGCAGAGCCGGTCTGCTGCTGACGGCAGGCGGCTTTGCGCTGGTATTCGGCGGCACCGTCATCGGTTCTCTACGCCTCGGTGCGCTGTATGAGGCATTTCTGGAGGGCATGACCGTGGGCGTGATGCTGATGGCGGCGGGCGTTTTCACTCTCTGCCGCGGCGTATCGCTATCCCCGGAGGGTCTGATCGGCAGGGGTACGGTGCTGCTGTCCCGGGCCTCCTTCTGCATTTATCTCTGCCATGTATTCTGGCTGTATCTTCTCCGCGCACTGGGACTCACCGCCGCAGCCTTCGCGCCGGTTCTGTCCATTCCCCTGTTCGCCCTGCTGAATCTGGCGCTGTCGCTGGCCACATGGGCCTTCCTGCGGCGGATCCCCCTTGTGAACCGCTGGTGCATCTGAACAGAAACCGGACTGCCTCCCATGCCGTTTCGGCATGGGAGGCAGTCTTTTTTCCCGAAAAAAGCTCCCGCGGCACCGGGACGGCGCCGCGGGAGCTTATTCTTTTCTTACAGGTTGTTCTTGTCGAAATACTTCATGATATCGAAGGAGCCAAGCTCGCGGCCATAGGCGCCGGTGATATTCAGGCTGATACCGGTATGGCTCACGCCGAAGAAGAAGCCGCCGTCATGGAGAATCCGGGGATTGATGACCACCAGACCCTGCATACCGTTGCAGTTTTCCTCCACCCACTCGAAGATGTAGGCGTCCTCGCGGAGCTTGATGTAGTAGCAGGGGCTGGACCAGGTAGCGCCGCCGGAGTTGTCGCCGCTGAAAATCGTCCAGCTGGAGCTTTCGGGGGAGGAATACACATGGATGGAGCTCATCTTGTCGCTGTAGGTCCAGCTGAAGCTCTTGCCCACCAGATCGGTGGTAAAGTGATGGCGGCGGGCAAAGGGCGGGACGATATCGCCGTATTCCAGCGTGCCGAACTTGACCTGAGAGCCGATCTCCCATTCGCTGTGCCAGTTGCCGATCTGAGCGCGGATGGTGGTGGCCAGACCGTTAGAGAAGTCCACCGCCTGGGTGATGTTGGCGAAATCCGGGTCGCCGGTGATCATATGGGAGAAGAAGAACAGGTCGCGGGCAGGCTCATAGCAGATGTACTTTTCTTCCTGCCACTCGCCGCCCTCGAAGCGCCAGCGCAGCTTCCGGTCGGTGAGGAAATCATATTCGTAAACGATGCTCTGGTCGCCGCTCCACGGGGCGATGGCGTGCTTCTCGCAGTCGTTCTTCACCTTGAACTGCTTGCCCACCAGCGCGTCGGAGAAGGGCAGGTTGTTCTTGGAGGCCATGATGTTGGGGCCGTCCACCTCGAAAATGCGCTGGGACTCTCTGGCGTGCTGCAGCGCTTCCTCGTGGCTCATGGGCAGGTCGATGTCCATGGGACGGTAGGCATAGCGGCCGCCCTTTTTCTTCATCATGGCAGCCATGGGACGCTGCTTGTCGCCGAAATCGTAGATGCCCTCCAGATGGGCGGCGTCGCCGGTGATCTCCAGCTCCACGGTATGGGTGGCGTAAACCAGACTGTCATCCTTCTGGAAGCCGAACTCCACGCCGATGGCCTTGTTATCCAGGAAGTCCAGCACCTCCAGCCACATCTTGCCGCCGAATTCCACTTCCCAGCGGGTGAAGATGTAGAACTCATCGTCGATGCGGATATAGTCGGAGCCGTTGGCCATGGTGATGCCGCCCATCTCCGCGCCCAGCTCTACCACGGTGGAGCTGCACAGGCTGGGGAAGAAGCTCAGCATTTCATAGCCGGTGGAGAACTTCCAGTAGAGGCCGCGGCCTTCCAGACGGTTCGTATTGGTGTGCAGCTTCTTGGGTTCCTCGTTGTCGCCGAAATCGGCCCAGCCGAAGTAATACTCGCGCTGGATCTCCCGGGGAATATCCCGGTAGCTCTGGGGAGGACGCTGACCCATCAGGTCTGCGCCCACGGCCACGGTGATGCCGAACCATGTCTCAAACACGGTGATGGCCTTGGACTTGGTATCCAGCACAAAATGCCAGCCGCGGGTGGTGCCGGGCACCAGATGGCTGACCAGAACCACACGGCCATAGGAGATGGCGGTGTAGGGCGCGGTGTAGGTTTCGCCGTTCTCGGTGAACTCCAGCGTATCCGCGTCGATGAACTTGTAATCCAGCTGCTTGGGCGCAAACTCGCCGTTCAGCTTGGCCTGAAAGGACTTGCCCGCCAGACAGCCGCAGCTTTTGCCCGCAGCCTTACGCTGTGCGTCAACCTTCGCATTGACCTCTTCGGTGGTCATGGGATTATACTTGGTAAAAAACATAATCAGTGCCTCCGTCTGTTGATTTGATATTTGTAATAATATACAATGAATTCTGCCGGACTGCAACCGCTTTCTGTAGAAACTTTTGAAATCGTGCTTGACTCTCACGCAGCGTCATAGGGTATGCTGCAGTCACACGGGGAGGGATGGGAATGAAAACCGTCAGTCAGGTCAGTGCGCTCACCGGGGTCAGCGTGCGTACCCTGCACCACTATGACGCCATCGGCCTTTTGAAACCCAGCCGGGTGACGGAATCCGGCTACCGGTACTATGACGAAGGGGCGCTCCGGCGGCTGCAGCAGATTCTGCTGTTCCGGGAGCTGGATTTTTCCCTGAAAGAAATCCGGGACATTCTGGATCGGCCGGATTACGACCCGCAGGCCGCCCTTCGGCAGCAGATCCGGCTGCTGGAGCTGCGGCGGGAGCGGCTGGATCGGATCCTTTCCTCCGCCCGTGAACTGGAACAGAAAGGATGGAGCAAAATGGGATTTTCCGCATTTGACCGAAAGGAAATGGACGACTACGCAGCGGAGGCCAAGGCCCGCTGGGGAGACACGGAGGCTTACAAAGCCTATGAAGCCAAGTCCGCCGCAGAGGGGGCAGACCCCGCTGAAGGACTGATGGCGATCTTCGCCCGCTTCGGTGAGATTCGAAGTCAAAAACCGGATTCCGCGGCCGCACAGGCGCTGGTGGGGGAGCTGCAAAGCTACATCACCGGGCATTTTTACCCCTGTGAGAAGCCGATTCTTGCCTCTCTGGGGCAGATGTACACCGGCGATGCGCGTTTTCGGCAGAATATCGACGCACGGGGCGGGGAGGGCACCGCGCAATTTGCTTCCGATGCCATATCGGTTTTCTGTCAGGCAAAATAAGGGTTCCAAAGGGGCGGCATTTCTGCCACCCCTTACATTTATGTAAGAAAACATTCACAGATTGTTTCCCGTCCGACCCCTTGACAGCGCAGGGAAAGGCGGCTATAATGCGGCGCAATGAATCGGTCCCCTCCAAGGGGACGAACACAGCCGGGAAACCGGCACACCATAAAGGAGAAACGGAATAACCATGCTTACCCTGCTTGTGATTCTCGGCTCCGCCTTTTTGCTGGGCGGTCTTTTGAAGCTGGGCTTTCTGCTCACCGGCGCCATGCTGTCCGCCGCGTTCTGGCTGCTGCTGCGTCTGCCGCTGGCTCTGTTGATTCTGGCGCTGGGCGCTGCCCTCTGCTGCACGCTGTTCCTGCTGCCCATCGGTCTGCGGGTCATCCGCGGCGGTCTGCGGGTGCTGCTGCCCGGGCTGTTCCGACTGGCATGAACATTCCCATTGATATCACCGGGACGGAGCTGAAAACGCCCCGGCTCCTGCTGCGAAGCTGGCGGGAAACGGATCTGGAGGATTTTTACGCCTATGCCTCCGTGGACGGGGTGGGGCAGATGGCCGGATGGCAGCCTCACAGAAGCCGGGAGGAAAGTCGGGCGATTCTGGAGATGTTCCTTCGGGAGAAAAAGACCTTCGCGCTGGAGAAGGACGGGCGGGTCATCGGCTCTCTGGGCATTGAAGAATATGAAGAAGCCGTTCTGCCGGACTATGCCGACAGAAAAGGCCGGGAGCTGGGTTTCGTGCTGGCAAAGGACCAGTGGGGACAGGGTCTGATGCCGGAGGCGGTGAACGCGGTAACGGACTGGCTCTTCGCGGAGCAGGGTCTGGATTTTCTCACCTGCTGCCACTTTGCGGACAACACCCGCTCCGCTGCCGTGCAGCATAAATGCGGCTTCCGCTATGTGCAGACCCACCTGCTGCACAACCGGGCCGGGGATGTGCGGAAATCCGTGCTGAATCTGCTGACCCGTGCGGACTGGGAACAGCGAAAAACAACATAATACAAAATCGGAGTAACCCGTTTGGGCTGCTCCGATTTTGTATTTAGGAAGGAAAGAAAAGAAGAAAGAATCGAATCAGGGCCGCTCTGCGGCAGCTTCCTTTCCCGTCAGATACCCGAAGGTCAGACAGGCTCCGTAGTTCATGCCGGGAACGCGGAAGTTATAGCACCCGGCATACAGGTCGCCCACCATGGAGCCGACACAGTACAGGCCGGGAATGGGTTCGTCCTGCTCGTTGCAGATCTGCATCCGGTCATTGGTGCGGGGGCCGCCCATGACGGAGAAAAACAGCCGGTCGCTGAGGCTGCAGCCGTAGAAGGGGCCTTCCTCGATAGGCTGCAGATAGGCGGCCTTCTTGTGGAAATCCGGGTCCTTCCCCTGATGGCACAGGTCATTATAATGCCGGATCGTTTCCATGGCGGTCTCTGTGGGGAGACCCAGCGCCTCCAGCAGCTCCGGCAGACTGTCCCGCCGAAGGAGCTGCCCGGTTTTGATCTGGCTTTCCCAAAGGGCATACACGGTTTCCGGCGGGGTATTGGGGTCGGTGCGGCGGCCGCCGTGGGTGCGCCACGGCAGAGCCTGCGCATATCGGTGATCCCACACGGCATAGGCCTTGCCCTCCGGCTCCCGCAGGGTGGTCAGCGCGGTATAGGCGCCGTTCATATCCTCATTGCAGTACCGCAGGCCGAATTTGTTCATCCGCAGACCCCGGTGGGAGCCATAGGGCAGGTGGGAACCCAGACGGCTGCCCTGCACCATCACCGCGCAGGGCCATGTGCGCTGCCACGCGGCACCGGCCCACAGAGCCATCATGTGACCCTCGCCGCGATAAAGTCCCTTCACGGCGAAGCCTACATCGTAATTATCGCCCCCGGCGGTGAAATACGGCGCATACTGGGGGCAGTATTTCTGCATCAGCTCCGGACTGGCGGAAAAGTCGCCGGTGGCCAGCACCACGGCTTGCGAAGCCAGCACCCGCACATACCCGCTCTCCGCCATGCGGCAGAGGACGGCTGTAACCCGCTCCTTTTTCTTCTCCAGCTTACAGGCAGCGCTGCAGCGCAGGATCCGCCCGCCTGCTGCCAGAAACGCCTTTTCCAGCGTTTTCAGTGCGAAGTGGATGCCCACACCCGCCCGGGCGGTATCCGGGCTCACCACCGCATGGGTGCCCGGCGGCTGATAAGTGGGGGAGTCCGGGTCATCCTCGTTGGCGTCCTCCAGCGTCACCGAATAACCGGCGGCGCGGGTCAGGTCGATCAGCCAGTTCATGGCCTCCTCGCTGCGGTTGAACAGCTTATACCACTTGCGCTGATCCACCAGAAAACCGTTGGCGGCAAATTCCTGCAAAATAAAGTTGTCCGTGTCCTGACGGGGGATGCCCTGTTCCTCCATCACCTTGCTGTAGGCCGCGAAGATGGAGCCGCCCCGACCCACCGGAGCCTGAGAACCGGTGACGATCAGGGTATCCGCGCCCTGCTGCCGGGCGCTGAGGGCGCAGCTCAGTCCTGCCAGACCCTCGCCGACCACGACCACCTGCGCCCGGAACTGGCCGTGAATTTCACTTTCCGGAATCTGGGGCGGCGCGGGCAGCGTTGTTTTCCGTTCCTGCATATCCATATTCTCAATCCTCCGAAAAACGGACATAGGTGGAAAGCAGCTGCAGGAATACCTGCAATTCCCGTTTCCGATTGCTGCCCAGCCATGCACAGCTTAGAGAGGTATGAAACACATTCTGCTGAATGGGAATCAGTTTCAGTTCCTCCGGGCCGAAGCCGTGGCTGTGACAGGTGATCATCACGCCCTTGCCCCGGACTACCGCCTTGGCCGCGGAGCGGATATTCTGCGCGTAGACCATCACCGGGTTCTCTACGCCGATCTCCTTCACACGACTGGCGGCAAACTCCTGATTCTGCCGGTTGTTCTCCGGCGTGGAGTAGAAAAAGCTCTCGCCGTTCAGCTTCCGGAAGTCCAGCGGTTCCTCCTGCGCCAGTGGGTGTCTGGGCGAGATGGCAAGGTAGAAGCGCAGCGGCCGAAGCTGCCGCTCGCTGAGATTGGGCAGGGTACGCAGGGTGAAATCATGGGTGATGATGGCGTCCAGCTCCCCGGCCAGCAGCGCATCCCGCAGCTCGTCATATTCCAGCAGTGCCTCCGTCACCTGCACATCCGAATTGGCGGATTCATAAGCATCCAGCACATCCCACACATCCGAAAACTCCCGGGAGCGCTCCAGCGACACATGGAGACCGATCCGCAGACTGCGGCTCTGGTGGGACTGGGCATAGCGGGCCTCCTCAATGGCCTGATTCATGGTCTTGCACGCATATTTCAAACGCTCGTAGAGCACCTCGCCCTCGGTGGTCAGCGAAAGGCTGCCCGGTTTCCGGTGAAACAGGCGCACGCCCAGATTTTCCTCCAGCCTGCTCAGGGTCTTGCTGAGGGAGGGCTGGGAGATGTAGAGCTGCCGCGCCGCACCGGACAGGGAGTGGTTCTCCACGATGGCAAAAAAGACTTCTAGCTGCTGCATGGTATACTCTGCCATGATATACCTCCGTTGATCTCATATCCCGCTCCGGCGGAGTCGCACCGGGGCGTTTCCATAGTATACCATAAATTATAAGGTATATTTCCGGCAAAGTCCAATAGATATAAACGAAAGTACATAATTTCAGGGTTATATCCTCTGTTTCTCCCTTCCCTATGCCGCATCATGGAAATAGGGTCATGAGCATAATCTCAAAGCTATTAATATGTTATTATTTTATCTAAGATTAGTTCTATTCTTTCATTTTGAAAAAACAGCCGGATTTTACATTTTCTTAAATTCTTGCATGGAAGGCCGGGGCGTACTACAATACAGGAAACAGCAACCAAATCGACCCCTGGGATTTCCCGCCGCGCTGGATAAATCGCACAAAAAACGCAGTTTGCCCTGCGGGTTATGGGGAAATGCCGGGTCAGAGAACAGGAGTGATTGACTATGATTCGGAAAGCAAGCGTGGAAGGCGGCATTGTCGCCGGTATTCCGGCAGCCGACCCCCGCATTACGGTTTTTAAGGGCGTTCCCTTCGCCGCGCCTCCGGTGGGCAAAACCCGCTGGCGCGCACCCCAGCCGGTGGAGCCTTGGGAGGGCGAGCTGTTCTGCCCGGTGTATAAACCCATCTCCATGCAGCACATCCCCGGTCTGGACCCCAACAACATCTACTCCCGGGAGTGGAATGTGGATCCCTCCATCGCCATGGACGAGGACTGCCTGTATCTGAACATCTGGACCCCGGCCAAATCCGCAGACGAAAAGCTTCCGGTTTTCGTCTGGTACTTCGGCGGCGGTCTGCAGGAGGGCAACCCGGCGGAGATGGAGTTTGACGGAGAGCGCATTGCCCGCCGCGGCATCGTGGTGGTGACGGTGAACTACCGCCTGAATGTATTCGGCTTCCTTGCCCATCCCCAGCTCACCGCCGAGCAGCCGGACGCGCCCTCCAACTTCGGCCATCTGGACCAGCAGGCCGGTACCCGCTGGGTCAAGCGGAATATCGCGGCCTTCGGCGGCGACCCGGAGAACATCACCATCGGCGGTCAGAGCGCGGGCGGCGGCAGCGTCTGCGCCCAGCTGACCAGTCCCACCAACGAGGGACTTTTCCAGCACGCCATCATCCAGAGCGGCATCATGGCCGGTGTGTATGAGAGCTTCTTCCCCGGCGCCGTGAACAGCTTCGCCGAGGCGGAGCAGCAGGGCGTGCGCTTCTTCGACTTCCTTGGCGTGAAAACGCTGGAGGAGGCCCGCGCCATCGACGCTGTCACCATCCGTGACAAATGCGGGGAGTTTCAGGGTATGTTCGGCACCACCGCTGACGGTGTGTTCCAGACCGGCGACTCCGTGGAAAACATGATGAAGGGCAACCGCTACAATGTGCCGCTGATGATCACCCGCACCAGAGATGAATTTGCCTCCGGTCTGCTGGCAAAGGATCAGGCGGAGTTCAAGCAGCGGGCGCAGGAAATTTTCGGAGACCGGGCAGACTACTTCCTCTGCCTGCTGAACGGCCAGTTCGGCGAGTGGATCCAGCATTCCTTTGTCAACGGTCTGGAAGTGGCCATCCGTGCCATGGAACGGCAGGACAAGGCGCTGGGCAAGACGAATCCGCTGTACTACGCCGTGTTCGAGGCCGAGATTCCCGGTTGGGATGACCCGGGCACCTTCCACAGCGTAGACCTTTGGTTCTATTGGGAGACGCTGGCCAAGTGCTGGCGGCCCTTTGTGGGCAAGCACTATGACCTGAGCCGTCAGATGTGCAATTACTGGGCAAACTTCATCCGCAGCGGCGACCCCAACGGCAATGACGCCAACGGTGAGCCTATGCCGGAATGGAAACCCACCACTGCCGACAAGCCTTATTCCCTCCGCTTCGGCGACAAGGTCACGGTGGACGAAAAAGGTTCCCGTCCGCTGGTGAATCTGGTGGTGGACACCTATCTGGAAAACCTGAACCGCTAATTTGAAAAGGAGGCCCCAATATGAAGACCTACCGTTTTCCCCTCAGTGAGACCAGCACCGCGCATCTGCTCGTGACCGTGGCGCAGGAGCCTATGGGCTTCTTCGGGCCGGTCAAGTCCCCCGCTCTGATCCACGCCTCCGCAGGCGGCTTCATGATGTGCGCCGAGGCGGACACCATCCCCTTCGGCACCCGTCTGATGGGCAAGGGTTTCAACGTGATCTGCTCCTATATGTACCCGGTGGGCGCGGATTATCGCTTCCCGCAGGTCATTATTGACATGATGAAGAGCATCAAGATCCTGCGGGATCATGCCGGAGAATGGGGCATCAACCCGGATCAGATCGTCATTTCCGGCCATTCCGCCGGTGCCTTCATCTGCATGGCCACCGGCAACCTGTGGAACCGTCCCGACCTGATGGAGGCGGCAGGCTGCACCGGCGAGGAGGGCAAACCCAATGCCATGGTCTGCGGCTTCGGCCCCATGTTCTGCGGCCAGCAGACGGACGATGGTCTGGTGTATGTGCCCAACGGCGACCTTGTGGGCCCCCAGACCCCGGCTACCTTCTTCCACCACGCCCGTCAGGACACGCTGGTCAGCGTGTACCAGACCATTTCCATGATGGATGCCTTCGAGAAGCAGCAGCGTCCCTATGCCTGCTACATCTCCAGTGTGGGCGGTCACGGCGCAACCGGCAGCAACTCCCGCACGGTGAACCCGGACGGGACCGTCACCCCCTGCATGGACGACTGGTTTGACTGCTGCTGGCGCTTCCTGCAGAACCAGCTGGGTCTGCCTCAGATTCCCCAGCCTATGCCCATGATGGCACCGCCTCCGGCTGCGGACGGCAAGCCTTCCATGCCGCCTCCCATGCCCATGATGTCCGGCCCCAAGGTGCCGGAGGGCAGCATCCCCGTGACCCCGGCGGATATGCCGCTGGGCAAACCCGGCAGTCTGCATATGCCCTTCAACGCAGGCTTCCACGACAAGGATTTCACCGTTTACAAGTAAGCGCAGGCCGGGGCAGCATCCATGTGATGCTGCCCCGCTTTCCCGTTTCGTGAAAAAAGCGGATTTTTGACTTGCGCGGAGGCGGGGAAGTGTGGCAGAATAGACACATATTATACATTTCGGAGGATTCTATGTTTTTTTACATCTATAACAAGCTGACCCCGGAGGCCATTGCCGCCGGACTTGGCAGCCGTCCGGCAGCCGCCGGTGCCACCGCAGGCTACACCGGTCTGGCCGGGGAGGAGCTTGCCGTTCATCTGGACACCGGCATCCAGCTGGTGCTGAAGGTGGAGAGCGGCGACAGTCTGCTGCTCAGCGAAAACGGCGGCGAGGCCGTCTCCTGTGCTTACCGGGCACTGAAAATCCGGGAAGCCGTGCTGCTCAGCCTCATGGTGCCCGGCACCGTCCGCGGCTGGCAGCTGATTCTGGACACCGCCACCCGGAAGGTCACGGTTTTCGAGACATGGTTCTGCGGCTATGAGCCTGCCAACCGTGAGGTGCAGCGGGAGATCCACTACGGCTACATGGACTGGTCGAAGGGCAGCGGCGAAGTGGAAGGCCGCCACGGTCTCACCAACCGGCTGGAGTGCCGCGGTCTCCACTGGAAGGACGATATGGGCGTGGAAATTCTGAATTTCTTCCCCTCCGTCTGCTATTCCAGCATGGTAGAGCTTTCCGATCCCCGGGGCGGCATCACCGTCTGCGCCCCCTCCGACTACATCAAGATCAATGATGTGCTGTACATCTACTCCCGTGTGGAGTGCGAATACTCCGGCACCTTCGTGCTGGAGGTTCTGGATATGTATAAGGTGCAGAACATCGGCGTGCGGCTGGGATTTGACGACAAGGATGCACTGGACTACCGGATGTACACCGCCGATGGCTGCGTCACCGGCGCAGGCGCCACCTTTGAGGGCATGACCGACTACGGCACCGAGATCAAGCTTGGCTTCCCCGGCGCACGGGAGAAGAAGAAGGGCCAGCGGGCTGTCTACCGGCCCCGTCTGATGCACCCGGAGATTCCGTTCAGCACCGTGCAGGAGTACGCCAAGAAGAACTTCCGCCAGTTCGGCGGCTCCAGCGTCATGAACAGCTACAACGAGATGCCCCTCAGCGACTTCATGGTGGGCAAGTCCTTCACCGTCCGCTACGACAACGGCCCTGTGTGGGAATACAAGGTCACCGGCCTCCGGGAGCTGCAGTGGCGGGAGCCGGGCGAGGAAAGCTGGCACACCGAGATTTATCAGGCCTATGAGCCTGCCGAGGATCTGATCTTCTTCAGCCACTTCCACACCGGCCATCCCCGCTACCGCAATGTGTGCATCGCCATCGACTTCCGCTACGGTCTCACCACCTGCATCGACGCGCACATCGGAAACGAGCGCTCGAACTTTGAAGCATGGCACACCGCATGGTTCGGCGTGCTGGAGATGGAAGGCATCACGCCGCCGCTGGTGCGCCGCCACGGCTACACCGATGAGCTGGTGGGCAAGTCCTTTGCGTGGATCTACAGCGACACCATGACCTCCATCCACGTGTATTCCTCCCCCGAGAGCTACAGCTGGACGATCTTCCTGCCCAACGGCTCCGGCGGACTGATGTGGTCCTCCCCTTGCCTGTATATCAAGCTGCGGGACGATGCTTATCTGATGAGCTGGATCGAGGAGACCTGCAACGGCAATCAGGGTACCTTCGTCTTCAACCCCAATCTGATGCACGACGCCGGTTTCTTCTACGGCGTGGAGGATGAGGGCGTGAAGGTCAACGCCTTCGGTGCCTATGCCCGTCACTGCGGCGAGTTCGACATTAAGAAGTATTTCGACAAGAAGGTAAAGTAATCGACTGTTATTTTTGATTGGAAAGGTGGTTTCGCAAATGGCTGACTTCGTGATGAACACCGAGGGACAATACGGCGGACAGATCGTGCAGGAGCTGACCGAGATGTTCTCCAAGCCCTCTCCCTTTAACGATATCTACAAGCAGTGGGGCAACCGCCTGCTGTATATGGACAGCAATGTGGTACCCGGCGCGTTTCAGATGAACACCACATGGTATGTGAATGCTCCGGACTTTCGGCCTCTGCCCTTCCACGAGGAGCACGTGCACGATTTTGACGAGCTGGTAGGCTTCATCGGCTCCAACCCGGAGGACAAGTACGATCTGGGCGGCGTGATCGAGATCGGCATCAACGGGGAGCTGCACCGGCTGACCCGCAGCTCCATCATCTTCATGCCCGCCGGGATGAAGCATCTGCCCCTGTCCATTCTGGAGCTGAAACGCCCCATTCTGCATTTCTCCGTTTCCATGAATCCCACCTACTACTGCAAGCGTACCATGGACGAAGAAAAGTAACCTATCTCTCATAGAACGAATTAACAGGATCAGGAGGCTGTCAAAATGCTGACAGAGAAAGAAAATCTGCTTCGTATGCACCGGGGCGAGCTGCCCGAGTATATGCCTACCATGAATTTCCGTGATGTGAAGTGCGGCGCATTCGTGGACGTGAAGAAGCCCGGCTACCATAAGGACGAGTTCGGCGTGGAATACATCGGCAAGGACGATATTTTCGGCGGCGCACCCATTCCCATGCCCGGCAAATATGTGCTGCACGACATTACCAAGTGGCGCGACTGCATCCATGCCCCCGACCTCAGTGAAATTGACTGGGAGGAGCAGGCGAAAAAGGATCTGAAAGACATCGACCGGAACACCACCGGCATCATGTTCTATTTCGGCAAGACCTTTCAGCGTATCTGCGACTTCATGGGTTTTGAAGAAGGTCTGTGCGCCATCATGGAGGAGCCGGAGGAGGTTCACGCCCTGCTGGACTACCTTACCGACTTCAACTGCACCGTTCTGAAAAACTTCCTCCATTACTACAAGCCGGAGGCGGTCTGCATTCCCGATGATACCGCCACCGCCCGTGCGCCCTTCATCTCCGTGCCCACCTTCCGGGAGATGATCCTGCCCTACTACAAGCGCATCGCCGAGGTGGTACACAACGGCGGCGCGTACCTGCACAAGCACGACTGCGGCAAGTGCGAAGCCTTCATCCCCGACTGGATGGAGCATCTGGGCGTCAGCGGCTGGAACCCGGCTCAGCCCTCCAACGACCTGAAAGCCATCAAGAAGGCCTACGGCAATAAGCTGATCATCGCCGGCGGCTGGGATACGCAGGGGCCTCTCAGCTCCGCCTCCGTGCCGGATGACGTGCTGAAGGACGCGCTGGCCGAATACGTGGATACGCTGGCCCCCGGCGGCGGCCTGATTTTCTCCGTATTTCTGGGCGGCGACTTCAAGGATCCGGAGGTTCGGCGGAAGAACGGCATTGTCCGGGAGTTCTACAACGACTACGCCAAGGATTACTACAAGACCCATTCATAAGGGAGGAAAGGACTGCCGACATGGGAAATCTGAAAAATCTGGATGCCCTGCTGGAAGGGTTCATCAACGAAAAAGGCCCCGCAGGCGCGGGACTTCGGGTCTACAAGGGCGGCGAGTGCCTGTATGACCGCTGCATCGGCTGGGCAGACGCGGAAAACCGCAAGCCGTTCCAGCCGGACACCATCTGCCAGATGGCCTCCATGACCAAGTGCATCGCCGTCACCGCGGCCATGCAGCTTTACGAAAAGGGTCTGTTCCTGCTCACCGACCCGGTGGAGATGTACATTCCCGAATTTAAGGATCACAAGGTATTCGACACCACGCCCCGGGGTGAACAGATCGTCCGTCCCGCCAAGCGCAGCGTCACCGTGGGCAATCTGTTTGACATGACCAGCGGCATCACCGTGCCCTGGAACTGGCCCAATCCCAACAGCAAGGCGCTGACCGAGGGCACCGACAAGCTGGCTGCCGAAGGGAAGTACAACCTGCAGGAGTACGCCAAGCTCTGCGGCGTCACCCCCGGTGCTTTTGACCCGGGCGAGCGCTTCTACTACGGCGACAGCCACAACATTCTGGCCGCCATGATCGAGATCCTCACCGGCCAGAAATTCAGCGACTATCTGGAGGATCATATCTTCGCCCCGCTGGGCATTCAGGATATGCACTTCATCGTCCCCGAAAGCAAGAAGGACCGCTGCGCCGTCATGTACGCGCTGGGCGAAAACGGGCGCACCATCGGCCACCTGCCCCCGTTCTTCGACACGCCGGACTTTGAGTCCGCCTGCGGCGGCCTGTACGGCACGCTGGAGGGTTATTCCCGCTTCGCCCGCTGCATGGCCATGGGCGAATGGAACGGCGTGCGTCTACTGGGCGACCGCACCATCCGGCTGATGGCCATGAACCGGCTGAATCCCCGGGCCATGGAGGACTTCACCAACGCCTACCTTTCCGGCTACGGCTACGGTCTGGGCGTCCGCACCCGCATGGACCCGGCAGCGGGCAGCAACAGCTCCATCGGCGAATTTGGTTGGACCGGCGGCTGGGGCTCCTGGGTTCTGATGGACCCTGCCGAGCAGCTGAGCATCACCTATTTCCACCAGTCCATGCCCAATCGGGAGGAGTACATCCATCCCCGCATCCGCAACATCGTCTATTCCGCCCTGTAATCACATCGGGAGCGACACATCCGTGCCGCTCCCGATGTGTTTTTACTTTACTGCCGCATCGAAGCCAATCTCGTCCAGCGCCGCGATGGCGGCGGGCACCCGATCCTCGCCCTCGTCCAGCTCTACGGTTTTGCTGTCCAGCGAAACGGTGAACTTCATGTTCTGTCCGTTCAGCGCATTTGTGACCCGCTTCACGCAGTTATTGCACATCATTTCGGGTACGCTCAGAGTGATCATGTTCTTTTCCTCCTGCCTTTGTTTCTGCCTACAGTATACCCCGTTTCGGAAAAAAGTCAACGAACCGGAAAAACTGCACAGAAAAGGAATTGTAATCTGCGGGAAAGTCAGGTATAATATTATTAATCACTATGAAGTCCCATTCGGGGCTGTTTTCAGAAAGGAAGTAACACCATGTACGAGAAGCTTGTTCATAAGTTTGAGCCGGAATACAACGAAGTCGTACCTCAGGGTTCCGATTCCGGGTTTGTTGTCTCTCCGCAGGCCTATTTCCGCGGCGCCAGCCAGCTCCCCGGCGCGCAGTACAATGTCGGCTTTCAGATTTTCGTGAAGCCCTTCTTCCTGGATCGCTTCCCCCATCGTCACAACTGCGACGAGTACCTGATTTTCCTGGGCGGTTCCTTCCCCAACATGTTTGATTTCGATGCTCACATTGAGTTCACGATGGGCGAGATCGGCAAGGATGCAGAGACTTTCGTGATCGAGGAGCCTACCATCATCCGCGTGCCCGCCGGTGTGTACCACTGCCCGCTGAACTTCATGCGCGTTGATAAGCCGATCTTCTTCCAGGCCGCGCTGATGCAGGGTATGTTCGGCGGCATCTACGACACGCCCAAGGGCAGCCACGAAATGTGGTACAATGGCCCTGTCATGTGCAAGCTGTTCCCGGGCAAGAAGTGCGATTCCTGCCGCGCCTGCATGGAGGCCGACTGGAAGGACGACGCCTGGAAAGACAAGTAATTCTCATTTTTTCGCAGCCGGTATCAAAAATACCGGCTGCGTTCTGTTTTACCCTGTGGGCGCATACCCTGTAGTATTCAACTCTACAGGGGGTATGTGCTTTGTTCAGGCAGCTGAATCGTATTCTGCTCTGCGGCACCGTGGACGGTACTCCGGTACTCAGCCACATCAGCCGCGGCGTGCGTTATTATGTTTGCGCCGTCCGTACCCGTCGGCTTTCCGGTGCGGAGGATCGGCTGAATGTGATCTTCCACCAGTCCCTTCTGTCCCGCGTGCCGGAGGACGGACAGCGTGTTTCCATCGAAGGGGAGCTTCGCTCCTTCCGCAGCCGGGCCGCCGCAGGCCCCCGTCTGCTGATCCATGTGTACGCCCGGGAGCTGCTGCCGCCGGAATCGGAGGATCGGAATGAAGTGCAGCTCAGCGGCAGCCTGTGCCGGGAGCCTTCGTGGCGGCGCACACCCATGGGGCGGGAAATCTGCGATCTGATGCTCAGCGTTCCCCGCCGCTGCGGCCGCTATGACCACATTCCCGCAATCGCATGGGGCCGCAGCGCTGCCGAAGCCGCCGCATGGGAGAAAAACCACCCGGTTCTGCTGACCGGGCGTTTTCAGAGCCGCAGCTACTTAAAGGTCACGGAGAACGGCAGCGAGGAACGCACCGCCTATGAAGTCTCCGTAACGGAGTTTGCGGACGAGGAGTGCGAGTAAACAGGAGAGTAAAAAATGATGAGTGATAAATTTTACAGCAATTTATCACTCATCATTTATCATTCATCATTGTTTTTTCTGGCTTTCAGCTCCGCCACCCGCTCCAGATACATGGAATCCACTTCCTCCGGCGGGAAGAAGTAGCGTTCGTCGCAGAACCGGCAGATGACCTCCGCGCCTTCCCGGCTGTCCCGCATCTTTTTCAGCTCCTGAATGCCGATGCTCTTGATGCTGTGACGGTAACGCTCCCGGTCGCAGTTACATTTGTAGCGCACCTCAGTTTCGCCCATGTTCTGATAGGCGATGTCGCCGAAGACCATGGCCGCCACGTCCTCCGCCGTTTTCCCTTCGGCAATCAGCTGGCTCAGGGAGGGCATGGCCTGCACCCGCGCCTCCAGCTTCTCCGCCAGCTCATCGGGTGCGCCGGGCATCAGCTGCAGCAGGAAACCGCCTGCGCTTTTCAGGCTGCCGTCCTGATTGACTCGCACGCCCAGCGCACAGACCGTGGGGGTCTGCTCGCTGACGGCGTAATAATTCGTGATATCGTCACCGATCTCGCCGGAAACCAGCTTCACATAACCCACATAAGGCTCGCCGAAGCCGTAATCCCGCACCACATACAGGTCGCCGTTATGGCCCACTACGCCGCCCACATCCAGCTTGCCCAGCGCGTTGGGCGGCAGCTCCGCCGTGGGTTCGTCCGCACAGCCGCGCACATTGCCCATGCTGTCGGCCACGCAGGTCAGGCCGCCGCAGGGTCCATCGCCCTTGAAGCGCAGGGTCAGACTGCCGTCCTCGTCCTTCAAGGTGCTGCCCATGATGGCGGCCGCCGTCAGCGCTCTTCCCAGCGCCGCCGTCACGGTCTTGGAGGGGTGATGCCGCTGCGCCATGTAGCTGACGATGCCGGTGGTCTCCCCGAAACGGAGACGGACAAACCCGTCCTCCGTCAGAAATGTGGTGATCGTTCCTTTGTTTTCCATTGCTGTTCCTCCGCCTCAGACCGTTTCCGTCTGAGGTTTTTGCTTTTTCGTATGCTTCAGACCGCTTTCATAGCGGGTCAGTTTCTTTTTATAAAACTCCTTCGCTGCCGCATCTGCCATGTAGACGGTGCGGACGGCGCTCTGCGTCCCATCCGGACGGGGCTTGAAGTGAATGCGGCACAGGGTCGCTTCCCCGCAGGGGCATTTCGTCAGGCCGATCAGCCGATCCTTGTTCTGGGGCACCCACAGGCTTACACGCAGCTCCTTCCCACAGGCGGGGCAGGTATGCCCTCGGAACTCCCCGTTTTTCTGCAGGTCTCCCGACTCCGCGAAACCGCCCAGACGCAGCCGCTGGTAAGGCATTCCCGCGGGAGCAGGCCCCAGCTCCTCATATTCCGCCCTGCCCCGCGTCAGATCCGTATTCCGGCAAATGGCGGCAAGGTAACGCGCGTCATTCAGGCTGTCATGCTGTTCCAGATCCAGCTCCATACCCACGGCCTCCGCCGCGTCGGTCAAAGAGGTGCTGGTCTCCGTCTTATTCCGAAAGCTGTCGTAGATAAAGCGCAGGTCATAGATCGTGTCCGGCAGCCATGGGGGATTCATGTTCCACGCCTCCAGATTTGCCACAAGAACCCGCTCATCCTCGCCGCCCCATGCGTAGATATCAAAATCATCCCCGGTCTCGGTAAGCCATGCGCCAAGCTGCGCCGCCGCCTCCGGAAAGTCCAGACCGGACAGCATATCCTCCTCGCTGATATGGGTCAGCTTCTTCACCTTCCAGTGAACCTGTTTGAAGTAGCGGGGGCGCACGCTGAGCCGCAGCGTGGAGATCTCATTTCCCGAAGCATCCAGCTTCACCGCGCCGATCTGGATGATCTCTCCGGGCATAAGCGCCTTGGGCACCTTGCGGTATTCCTTCCACGGCAGAGGCTGGTTCCATTCCATGTCCAGCGCGATTATCATTCTTCCGTCAGCCATCATCTGTATCTGTTTCCTTTTCTCAGTCGTAAAGTGCAGTTTATCAGATATGGCCGGAAATTGCAATACACTTATCCGCCCAGCCGACAGACAGCCTCCGCCGCTTCCATGGGGGTCAGCACCGATACATCCAGCTTTATGGTATCCAGCGCGTCATACAGTTCCAGCCGCGCAAGGCTCCGCTGCAGCACATCCGGCTCCCGCACACCCGCTTCGATATCCCGATTCAGCCGTTTGCCGAGGGCCTCCGGAGTGCAGATCAGCGACAGGGCATGAACCCGGCAGTCCTCCAGAGGCAGACGGCGGATTATCTCATCCACAATGGCCTGCTGATGCATCACCCAGCAGAAAATCACATTGTCATAGGCGCTGCAGCGGAGGAAATTGCCCAGCAGATGGGTGATATTGTCCAGCACCATCTGCTGCGTTTCCGGGGTCACGATGAAGGGATCCGCGTCCCAGCACCAGTCCCCGTCCAGCAGCACCGCATGGGGCAGCTTCCGCTTGAGAAGCTGCGACACCGTGGTTTTCCCCACGCCCATAGTGCCGCCGATCAGATACAGGTTTTTCATATTCTTTCTCCCCTGAAAAAAACGGAGCGGGGAGCAGCGCTTCCCGCTCCGCTCCTCACTCCGGACTTCAAATCCTCAAAATCAGCGGCTCAGATACCGGTACAGCATCAGTGCCAGCTCCTGACGGGTGGCGCCGTCATTGGGGCGGAAGGTGCCCGCCTTATCGCCGGACACGATGCCCAGACCCTTGGCGATGGCCACATAGCCGTAATCCGCCTCCGAAATGGTTTCCTCATCGGTGAAGCCGCAGGCATAGATGCCCTTCAGCTCCGCTGCTTCGGTCAGCTCCGCCAGCGCCACAAAGCTGCGGCACAGCTCGCTGCGCTTCACCAGCCGGTCGGGGTTCTGCGCCGTAGTGGAGATAAAACCTTCGTCCCGGGCAATGCGGTAGATCCAGTTCAGCTCCTCCGCATCATAGTTCTTTACCTCGTTGTAATCGTAGGCGTATCCGTCAGCAGACAGCAGGAACAGGATCATATCCAGCTCCGTGACCTGCTGCT
Organism: Clostridiales bacterium UBA1774; assembly: GCA_002314635.1. Taxonomy (GTDB): domain Bacteria; phylum Bacillota; class Clostridia; order Oscillospirales; family Oscillospiraceae; genus UBA1774. The sequence goes on along the minus strand of DCGQ01000053.1, from coordinate 51,788 downwards.
TCGGCAGAAACTGCTCCACGCCGTAGAAGCCGATGCCGAACTGCGCCAGTTCTTCGATCTCTCTGGCGGCATAGCTGCTGCCAAGGTCGGTATAGGCGATGGCGCTGGTTCCGTAGTCATAGCGCTCCACATCCGCTTCGCCGGTGATGGCGTCCACCTGCCAGCACCAGTCCTCAGATTCCAGACGATAGGCCAGCAGCCAGTAATACCCGGTCTCCCAGTTATCCGGCTCCTCCGCCTGCAGGCTGTAGAACAGTTCTGCTTCGTAGGTATTCAGATAACTTGCAAGGGCGGTGTCCTCGCCCACCAGCGGTGCGGAGGGGCCGAAGCTCACATCCTCATCCCAATAGCAGTTGAAGCTGTCCACATAGCCGGTGGCGGTATTCACGGTGATCCGGATGCTGTTGTCATACAGGGGGTAGCCGTCCTGCACCCGCACATAGCGGAAGGAATCCACCTTCATGCCCCAGCTGCTCTGATAGGAATCCTCCAGCCGGGTCTGAGACATATACGCGCCATAGCGGTCATTCAGGAAATTCTGTGCGGTGTCGGAGATCACCGGTTCGGCAGTGTCCTTTCGTTCCTCCCAGCCGAAGCCGCTGTAGTAGGTGTAAAGGCTCTTCACCTCGCCGGTGTGTGCATCGGCGGTGACGCTCTTGCTGACGGTGGGGGTATAGCCCTCGCCCAGCAGCGCATCGTATTCCTTCTGGCTCAGACCCAGATCGGGGCCGGTGAGCACATAGCGCAGGGCATAGGAGGCGGTGATGCCCTCGTCGATCTCCGCATCCGCCTCCAGCAGCAGGGGATCCACGGTGCTCTGGTTGGCGGTGTAGCGCACATTGCCGATGGTGTAAGCGTCCGTGATGCCGAAGGCGGCCTCCGCCTTTGCCGCGGCCAGCAGGGCAGCGTCATCCAGCACGCCGATGTACTTCTCCGCGCCCTTGATCTCCACCTCGGTCAGATCATACTCCGTAGCTTCCTCGCTGGCGGCGTTGTCCGCTTCACCCTTGCCGCTGTCGTAATTCCGGGAACCGGAGCTGCCGATCAGCTCGCCGGTCTGCGCGTCCAGAACCGTGCCGTAGTCCCGGGTGAACACATACATCAGCCGCGCTTCCATGGTCTCATAGTCGGTAATGACCCACTGCAGCTCGCTGCTGACGGCGGGGGCGAATTTGCCCCGGGCAGTCTCCGCGTCAAAGGCGGGCACTTCGGAGGGCACTTCGCCGGTGATGAAGGTGCCGCCGTCATAGCGGTAAAAGCTCTGAATGCTACCGTCGGCGGTGTTCAGCGTCACGCTGACCCCGATCTCGGTGGGCAGGCCCTTCAGATACAGGGTCCCGTAAAGATAATAGCGTCCGGAAACATACAGGCTGTCGGTGTTCTTTTCCCAGACGATGGATTCCTCCCTGTCCAGCAGCTTCTGCACAAAGCCGTCCGCATCCTCCACCGCATCGGCATAGCAGTAAGCGGGGAAGTGCAGTCCCTTGGAGGAAACATAGGACTGATTGTAATCGGAGAAATAGCAGGAGTAGACCTTGCCGTTTTCGTCGGCGGTGACGGAAATGCTGCCGTCGTCACTGTACCAGCTCAGATGCCACCAGACCTGATTGCCGCTGACATAGCTGTCGCCGTTGAACTCGGTGTAGTCGTCGGTATTCAGCCCCAGCGTCTTTTTCACGGTGAGAATGACCTGCTTCATGGCTTCGTCCTGTCCGTCGTCGCCGCTGACCATGGGATTGGAGGCGATCAGCAGCCCCGGCTCGGCTTCCGCAAAGGCGGAAGCGCTGAGACCCAGCAGAAGGGTCAGGCTCAGCAGCAGACTCAGTAATTTTTTCATGGTGTTTGCCCCTTTCAAAAAACAGCTTTGTTCCTTTGGACGCAGAAATGCGAAAAAAGTTCCCGTTTCCGGGAACTTTTTTCAAGTTATTCACAAAAACAGATATCCCATGCCGATGCCCACGGCGGCGGAGATCAGGATGATCAGAATGGGATGCACCTTCTTGAAGGCCATCACCGCGGCGGCCGCGCACAGCAGCAGGGACAGCCAGAATATGGGCGTTCCCAGCACGGCGGTGCTGACCCCGTCAACGAAAAACACGGTCTTTCCCACGGTGAGCAGCGCAGCAGCGATCAGACCCACCACGGCGGGTTTCAGGCCGGACATACAGCCAGCCACGATTTTGCTGCTGCGGAAGCGCAGATAGCACCGGGCCACAATGAGGATCACGATGAAGCTGGGCATGGCCACGCCCAGCGTGGCGCAGACGGAGCCGAACACCCCGCCCATGCAGGAACCGATATAGGTGGCGATATTCACCGCAAAGGGGCCGGGGGTGGATTCGCTGACGGCGATGAAGTTGATCAGCTGGGTTTCCTCCAGCCAGCCGTTTTGCAGCACCGCCTGCTGGATCAGCGGCAGCATGGCATAGCCGCCGCCGAAGGTGAACAGGCCGATGCGGAAGAAGGTCAGAAACATGGTCAGATAGATCATTTTTTCGCCGCCCCCTTCGCCGTCAGGATGCTGTGGATCAGTCCGGCAGCGGCACAGGCCAGGATCACATACAGCACATTCAGCTTCAGCACGGCAGACAGCAGGAATGCGCCCGCTGCCACACAATAGCTGAGCGGGTTCTTCGGGCACTTCTTATACATACTCCAGAAGGCCTTGATGATCAGCGCCAGCACACCGGCCCGGATGCCCATGAAGGCATACTGCACCGGCTTATAGTCCATGATCAGCTCCAGAATCCCGGAGGCTACCAGAATGATCACAAAGGAGGGGAGAATGACCCCCAGCGTGGCACAGGCCGCGCCGGGAACCCCTGCCACCCGATACCCCACAAAGGTGGCGGCATTGATGGCGATGGGGCCGGGAGTGGATTCGGCGATGGCCACGATATCCAGAATGTCCTCCTCGGAGATCCACTTCTGATTCTCCACCGTTTCCCGGGAAATCAGCGGGATCATGGCATAGCCGCCGCCGAAGGTAAACGCGCCGATCTTGAAGAACACCCAGAAAAGCCGCAGGAGACGATTCCGTTTTTCCATGGCTTATTTGGGTGCTTCGGTGTCGCAGTAGATGCAGCGGTAGACCTTCTTCTCCCGGTCGGCAAGGCGAAACTCCTGCCGCAGCTCCTGCTCCGTGGAGGTGATGCAGCGGGGATTCCGGCAGCGGATGATATCCGTCACGGTTTCCGGCAGGATCAGATGCTCCCGCTTCTGCAGCTTTCCGTCATGAATATAGCTGACCGTGATACCCGGGTCGATATATCCCAGCACGGTCAGGTCGATGTCGATGACCTTGCCGATCTTGATGATATCCTTGCGGCCCATCTTCTGGCTTTCCGCGTTCTGGATGGTGGCCACGGTGCAGTCCAGCTTATCCAGACCCAGAATGTTATAGATGCGGCTGCTGTTCCCGGCGGTGATGTGATCCAGCACAATCCCGTCCTTGATCTGACCGATAATCATACCTGCACCTCCAGAAGCTTCAGAATCAGCGCCATACGCATATACTTGCCGTTCAGCACCTGCTTGAAGTAGCAGGCGCGGGGGTCACTGTCCACGGAGACGGCGATCTCATTCACCCGGGGCAGCGGGTGCATGACGGACAGGGTCGCCTTTGCGGGGATCAGCTTTTCCGGGGTCAGCACATAGCTGTCCTTCAAACGCAGGTAGTCCGCTTCGTTGAAGAAGCGCTCCCGCTGTACCCGGGTCATATACAGGATATCCAGCCGGGGCATGGCGTCCTCCAGACTGGTGGTTTCCTCATAAGGGATATTGCCCTTTTCCAGCACATCGGTGACGATGTAGCGGGGCACCCGCAGCTCCTCCGGGGAGATCAGCACGAAGCGCACGCCCTTGTAGCGGGACATGGCGGAGATCAGGGAATGCACCGTCCGCCCGAATTTCAGGTCGCCGCAGAGACCGATGGTCAGATTCTCGAAGCCGCCCTTCTCCCGGTAGATGGTCAGCAGGTCGGCCAGCGTCTGGGTGGGGTGGTTGTGTCCGCCGTCACCGGCGTTGATCACCGGCACCCCGGCGGTGCGGGAGGCCACCAGCGGCGCGCCCTCCTTGGGATGGCGCATGGCGATGATATCCGCGTAGCAGCCGACGGTTCTGGCCGTGTCCGCCACGCTCTCGCCCTTGGCGGCGGAGCTGCTCTGAGCTTCGCTGAACCCCAGCACATGGCCGCCCAGCTCATACATGGCCGCTTCAAAGCTGAGCCGGGTGCGGGTGGAAGGCTCAAAGAACAGGGTGGCCAGCTTTTTACCCTCGCACACATGGGCATATTTCTTCGGATCGGCGATGATATCCAGCGCGGTATTGATGAGACCCTGCAGCTCCTCCGTGCTGAGCTGCATGATATCGATCAGATTATTCATGCTTTGCCTCCATCCAGCTCCGGTCGGAGGGGTTATCCCGGAAGGCCAGCAGCCGGCGCACATCCTCGGGTCTGATATAGCCTTCCTCGGCAGCCACGGCGGCGATCACATCAAAATTCGTCAGGGAGTGGTTTTCCACCTGCTCCTCCTCCAGCCGCTTGAGACCCTTGGCCATGCCGTAGGTGAAAATGCTCACCACTCCCAGCACCTCCGCACCGGCCTCCCGCAGCACCTTCACCACTTCGATGACGCTGCCGCCGGTGGAGATCAGATCCTCCACCACCACTACCTTCTGACCCGGCTCCAGCCTGCCTTCGATCTGGTTCTGCCGTCCGTGATCCTTCGCGCCGGAGCGCACATAACCCATGGGCAGGTTCATCAGATGGGCGGTGATGGCAGCGTGGGCAATTCCGGCGGTGGAGGTGCCCATCAGCACCTGCGCCTGCGGGTAATACTGTTCGATCAGCGCTTTCAGGCCGGTTTCCACATCCAGACGCACCTGCGGGGCGGTCAGCGTCAGCCGGTTATCGCAGTAAACCGGGCTGAGAATGCCGCTGGCCCATGTAAAAGGCTGTTCCGGGCGGAAAAACACCGCGCCGATGCTGAGCAAATCCTTTGCAATCTTCTTTTCCATTTCCGAAATCCTCCGTCAGCAAAATTCCCGGACGCAGCGATCGTATGCCGCTGCCGGGTCGGCGGCACGGGTGATGGGCCGTCCCACCACGATAAAATCGGAGCCAAGCTCCCTTGCCCGCTCCGGGGTGGTCACGCGCTTCTGGTCGCCGGTGTCGCTGTCCGGGAAGCGGATGCCCGGGGTGACGGTGAGAAAGTCCCCGCCGCAGGCTTCATGCACCATGCCCGCCTCCAGCGGAGAGCAGACCACGCCGTCCAGTCCGGCGGCGCGGGCGTTTTTCGCATAGGAGATCACCACCTGCTCCAGCGGGCGGTCGATCAGCAGCTCATTTGTCAGCCGTGCCTGATCGGTGGAGGTCAGCTGGGTCACGGCGATCAGCAGTGGACGGGTGCCGTCCGGCCGGGTCAGACCCTCCGCGGCGGCCTTCATCATGTCGATGCCTCCGGCGGCGTGGACATTCACGATGTCCGCGCCCAGATCCCGCAGAACGGACATGGCGGACTTTACGGTGTTGGGGATATCGTGGAGCTTCAGATCCAGAAAGACCCCGTGGCCCCGGCGTTTCAGTTCCCGGACGATCTCCGGGCCTGCGCCGTAAAACAGCTCCATGCCGATCTTCACATAGGGTTTTTCCCCGGTGAAGCTGTCCAGAAAACGCAGGGTGGTGTCCATATTCGGGAAATCGCAGGCTACAATGACAGTTCGTTTCATTTCCATGCACCTCCGATGCAGTCGTTCAGATTTTCGATGCCGTACCGATCCATAACGGCAGGCAGATTCTCGATGATATCCCGGCAGATCATAGGCTCGGTCAGGTTGGCAGCGCCGATCTCCACCGCCGTGGCGCCTGCCAGCATCATCTCCAGCACATCCTCCGCAGAGCTGACGCCGCCCAGACCGATCACCGGCACCTGCACCGCCTGCGACACCTGATACACCATCCGCAGCGCCACCGGGAATACCGCCGGGCCGCTGAGACCGCCGGTGGTATTCTTCAGAATGGGTCGGCGGGTCTTCAGGTCAATCCGCATGGCCAGCATGGTATTGATCAGGCTGATGCCGTCCGCGCCGCCATCCTCGCAGGCCCGGGCAATGGCGGTGATATCCGTCACATTGGGGGTCAGCTTCATGATCACCGGCTTGTGGGTGACGGCCTTCACCGCCCTTGTCACCGCTGCCGCCGCATGGGGGTCGGTGCCGAAGCTCATGCCGCCGCCATGCACATTGGGGCAGGAGATGTTCACCTCCAGCCAGCCAACCTGTTCCTCTTTGTCCAGCTTTTCGCAGACGGACACATATTCCTCCACGGAAAAACCGGACACATTGGCCATCACCGGCTTACGGAAGCAGTTCCGCAGCTTGGGCAGCTCCTCCGAAATGACCTTCTCCACCCCCGGATTCTGCAGACCCACGGCGTTCAGCATCCCGGACGGTGCCTCGGCGATGCGGGGCGTGGGGTTGCCGAAACGCGGCTCCCGGGTGGTACCCTTAAAGGAGAAGGTTCCCAGCACATTGATATCGTACAGCTCCGCAAACTCATAGCCGTACCCGAAGGTACCGGAGGCGGGAATGATGGGGTTATCCAGCCGGATCCCGCACAGCGTCACGCTCAGTCTTCCCACAGGATCTCCTCCTTTCGCAGCACCGGGCCTTCCTTGCAGATGCGCTTATTGCCGGTGATCGTGCGGCAGGAGCAGCCCATACAGGCGCCGAAGCCGCAGCCCATTCGTTTTTCAAAGCTCAGCTGGCCGGAGGTAACGGCGGCGGCGTACACCGCCTTTAGCATGGCTTCTGGGCCGCAGGTGTAATAATAGGAATAGCGCAGCCGGGGCAGCGGCGTGGTGACGAAGCCTTTCTCGCCATAGCTGCCGTCCGCCGTCAGCACCAGGGTCTCCGCGCCCAGCGCCTGAAACTCCGCTTCATAGAAGATGTCGGCGCTTCGATTGAAACCCAGCACCGCCGTCACCGGGACGCCCTGCGCCCGCAGGCGCTTTGCCAGTCCGTACAGCGGGGGAATGCCCACACCGCCGCCCAGCAGCAGGGGATGGTCTCCCGCATCGGCCAGATCGAAGCCGTTGCCCAGTCCGGTGAGCAGGTTCAGCGCCTTTCCCGGCTGAAAGCCGGTCATCTCCGCCGTACCTTTGCCCAGAATCTTATAGATCAGGGTCAGTTTCCCATCCTCCCAGTCGCAGACGGAGATGGGGCGGCGGAGGAAGCGGCCCTCCAGCCGGATATTCACAAACTGGCCGGGGTTTTCGATGGCCGAGGTGTCGCCCTCCAGCACCATCCGGTAGATGTCCCCGGCAAGCTGCGTATTTTCCAGAATCGTAAAATCGGATTGCTTCACAGATTATCCTCCATCCAGCTCAGTTTTCCCCGGCTGACGGTGACGAGGCAGCGGCCATACACCTGCCAGCCGGCAAAGGGTGTGCTGCGGCCCATGCTGCGGAACTCCGCCGGGTCAACGGTGTACTGCTTTCCCAGATCAAACAGGGTGAAATCCGCATCCATATCCACAGGAATGCGGAAGCGGCGGCAGGGATTTGCCTGCATCAGCGCCAATAGCTGCGGCAGGGTCAGCAGTCCGCTCTTTACCAGATAGGTATAGCACAGCGGGAAGCTGGTTTCCAGACCCACGATGCCCATGGGTGCCAGCTCCAGACCCCGGCTCTTTTCCTTGGCGGTGTGGGGCGCATGGTCCGTGACCAGCATATCCACCGTCCCGTCCCGGATGCCCTCCAGCAGCGCTTCCCGGTCAGCCTTTTCCCGCAGGGGCGGGTTCATCTTGAACCGGGCATCCTCCTGCAAATCGCCCTCGTCCAGCAGCAGGTAGTGAGGCGCGGTCTCGCAGCTCACATCCAGTCCCTCCGCCTTGGCTCTGCGAATCAGCGCCACGGTCTCCTTCGCGGAAACATGGCACACATGGTAGCCGCAGCCGGTCTCCTTCACCAGCCGAAGATCCCGCTCCACCTGCCGCCATTCGGATTCGGAGCAGATGCCCCGATGACCGTGGGCGCGGGCATAGGCCCCGTCGTGGATATAGCCGCCCCGAAGCAGGGAATTGTCCTCGCAGTGGGCCACGATCAGCTTTCCAAGCCGCTTGGCCGTTTCCATGGCGGAGCGCATCACGCTGTCGCTCTGCACGCCCTTTCCATCGTCGGAAAAGGCGGCCACATCGGGGTTCAGCGCCTCCATGTCCGCCAGCTGCTGCCCCGCTTCGCCCACGGTGATGGCCCCGTAGGGCAGGACGCGGACACAGGCGTCCGTTTCGATTTTCTCCAGCTGGGGGCGGAGATGCGCCGCGCTGTCCGGCACCGGGTTCAGGTTGGGCATGGCGCAGACGGTGGTGAAGCCGCCCCGGGCCGCTGCCAGCGTACCGGTGCGGATGGTCTCCTTATGGGAAAAGCCCGGCTCCCGCAGATGCACATGCACATCCGCAAGACCGGGCAGCAGAACGATGGACCCACCGGAAAGCACAAGCTCCCGGTCAGCTCCCGCGCAGCTCAGGGTGCGGGACTGCCGGGTCATTCCGGTGTGATCGCAGACGGGTATATTCTCAAGTCTGAGTTTCATGATGAACCTCCGGATACAGAAAAAGCTGCTTTCCGCCAAGGGAAAACAGCAGTCCAAAACCGGACGGTATTCCCGCCCGATCTCCCACAGTCCTTGGCGGCCTCACAGGACCGACTTAAAGCACTTTCCGAACAGTATATATGGTTTTACAGGTGCTTGTCAAGAGCTGCTGTGCGGAATGTCAAAACAGCGGCGGTCTGTCCGATCGCAGGTCAGGAGCGAGAAGAATTTTTCTCACTCCTGACCGCGAAAGTCTTACTTTACGCTGAGAAACTTCTCCAGCTTAAACCGGCCGCTCCACGGCTTCGCATTTTCATACAGGCTGCTGCCTGCGATGACGGTGAGGATCCGCAGGGCGCAGGTACGCAGGCTGTCCATGGAAAGCCGTCCTTCCGCCAGCGCGGTCAGAATGCCGTCCACATCCGCCTGACAGCCGGGTTCGATCAGGTCGTTGCCCGCCGCGATGCAGCCTTCGGGCGTGGAATCCTCTCCGGCCTTCTCCATCAGGTTTCCGCCGCCGGTGGTGCCCCAGTCGGTCATCACCAGACCGCCGAAGCCCCATTCGCTTCGCAGCACATCCGTCAGCACATCCCGGCTGTTGGCAGCGTGTACGCCGTTGATGAAGTTATAGGAGGTCATCAGGAACATGGGTTGGGCGGAGCGGACGCAGATTTCAAAGCCCCGCAGGTAGATTTCCCGCATGGCCTGCTCGGAAACCATGCTGTCGGAGTAGTTTCGGTTATCCTCCTGATTGTTCAGCAGGAAGTGCTTGGGGGTGGTGCCCACACCGGGGACAGACTGGACGCCCAGCGTATCCGCCGCCGCAAACACGCCCGCGATCAGCGGGTCCTCGGAGTAATACTCAAAGTTGCGGCCGCACAGGGGGTTCCGGTGGATGTTCATACCGGGAGCCAGCCAGCTATGCACGCCGTATTCCGCCATCTCCCGGCCTGCCAGCGCACCGAAGCGCTGCGCCAGCGCCGGATTCCAGCTCTGGGCGATCATGGTGGCAATGGGAATGGCGGTGCAGAACTGGTAGTAGTCGATGGCACCCGCCGGGGTCTCCGCAGAGGGTTCCTCGCCGGTGAGAGCGGCTTTCAGACCGCCTTCCTCCGGCAGCAGCACGCCCTGTGCATCCGTGCGGAAATGGCGGGTCAGCCGCACACCGGCAGGGCCGTCTGCCAGCACAAGGCTGCCGATGCCCCGGGCCTCCAGACCGTGGATGGTCTGCCCCGCAGCGCCGGGCACATCCTTGCCTGCATTGCCGATGGTGCTCCGGTCGCCGAACTCGCCCACGCACAGCCGGGCCAGCTCCGCCGGGGTAAGCTGAGCGGTGAGCTGGGCAAGGGTGTATTTCCCGGACAATACAGCCTCCATGCCGATCTGCTCCGCCGGAGCGGGGGTATCGAACACATCCGCGTCCGCGTAGACCGGGATCCGGGTCTCCACCGTGCCGGTGAGGGTCATCCGGGTCGCCGCGGAAAGCTCCGCCGATTCACCCTCGTAGGTGATGGGCTTCGCCTCTGCCCGGTGCAGGGTCTCCTTCACTTCGGAGGGACGCAGGGCGCGAAGCTGCTCCAGCACCAGCCGCTCCGGCACCGTCACCACGCCGCAGATAAAGGTGTCCCGGCTGTGATGACCCAGACGCAGCACATAGTCTCCCGCTTCCAGCACCCACGAATGGCACAGGGAGCAGTAGGACGCCATGTTCCGCAGCGGGAAGGTGAGGGTCAGCTCCTGCGTCTCTCCCGACTGCAGCAGCGCGGTCTTGCCGAAGGCGGCCAGCACCTGATACGGCTTCTCCAACCGGCTTTCCGGCGCGCTGACATAGAGCTGGGCAGTCTCCCGACCCGGCAGCGCCCCGATATTCTTCACCTGCACCCGGACGGAAATGCCCTCGGTCTTTGCCTCCGCCAGCGCACCGGTGATTTTGAACTGCGTATAGCCAAGGCCGTAGCCGAAGGGGAAGGCCACCGGCTTGCCGAAGGTATCGAAGTAGCGATAACCCACGTAGATGCCCTCGCTGTAAGGCTCCTCGGCCACATTGCCGTCATTGTGGCTGAAGGTGGCGGAGGAGGGGTAATCCCCATAGTCCTCTGCCCAGGTATCGGTCAGTCTGCCGGAAGGCTCGGTAACGCCCAGCAGCGCATCCGCCAGCGCATCGCCGGTATCCGCGCCCGCCTGCGACATCAGCACCAGCGCGCTGAGCCCTTTCAGGCTGCGGAAGAACCGGGTATCCATCACGCCGCCGATATTCAGCAGCACGATCAGTTTCTCATAGGTATTCGCCAGCAGGGTCAGGTCGGCTTCCTCCCGCTCCGTCAGGAACCAGTCGCCCCGGCAGGCGTCCCGATCCTTGCCCTCGCCGGAGTTGCGGGAGATCACATAGACGGCCAGTCCGCACAGCGGCTTTTCCGGCAGCGCAGGCACTTCAAAAGCGGGGAAGGGTTGGGTGAAATACACCGCAACCGGGTTTTCCCCCGCATCCATCCGCTGCTTCATGACGGCCTTGTGCTGCCTTTCCGCTTCCGCATACTTCGCGTCATAGGCATCCAGCCAGTCCCCGCTCATGATTGAAAACCCGGCGTTTTTCAAACCCTGCTCCGCGTTCACCACGCTGCGGGAGTTCACATCGCCGGAGCCGGTTCCACCCTTCACCGTGCGCCGTGCGCCGGTGCCGAACAGCGCCACCGGCTGTGCGGCTTTCAGCGGCAGCACGCCGTCATTCAGCAGCACCACCATGCCCTCCGGTGCCAGCGCCCGGACGATGGCAGCGTGTTCTTTTTCTCTTTCGGATATCTCTTTTGAGGTGGAGGCCTTGTAGCTCATTTTCAGTTCCGCTCCTTTCCGATTCTAAAAACGGCCGCTGCGCGGAAATTCTCACACAGCGGCCGATGTCTTACTTTTTGATGGTCTTAGCCTGCGCGGTGACGCCCTTGCTGCGCCAGTTGCCCCAGATGTAATAGGGAGCGATCAGCAGGCAGCCCACGATCATGCCGTAGGCAAAGGTCTCGAACAGACCGAAGTAGTTCTCCATGCCCACACCGGCAGCCTCCGCCAGCTTGGCGGTGGCATACTGACCGGCTTCCACGGCGGCCTGACAGGCCTTGTTCAGCGGATGGATGGCAAGGAAGTAGCCCATGGGGATCCGCAGCACCGTACCGGCCACGCTGGTGACGGCGGAAGCGGTAGACGCGCCTGCGCCGCGGAGTGCGCCGCCCAGCACGTTCTGCACGCCCATGAACACATAGAACCACGCAAGGAATTTCAGGCCCTTCACGCCCATCTCCAGCGCCTCAGCGGTCACATTGAAGGCGGCCATCAGGTATTCGCCGAAGAAGTACAGCAGAACGCCGATCACAACGGCGGAGACCACGGCGATCAGCAGGGAAGAGTTCACGCCCTTATTGGTACGCTTCACATCGCCCGCGCCGATATTCTGACCCACATAGGTGGTGATGGCGGCCTGCAGGCCCATCATGGGCATCATGGCGAAGCCGTCAGCCTTCATGATGATGGCGTTGGCGGCGATGTAGTTGGTGCCGAAGCGGTTGGAGAAGGTCTGCGTGACCAGCATACCGCAGGAGAAGGCCGCATTCTGAATGGCGGCGGGCAGACCCAGACGGACGATCAGCTTGGTCATACGGGGATCGGGCTTCAGATGCTTGAAGTCGATCTTCGCGCCGTAATCGCCCTTGGACTGCTTCCAGACCAGCATCAGACCGGAAGCGAAGTGGGCAATGATGGTGGCCCATGCAACGCCCGCCACATCCCAGTGGAAGCAGATGACAAACAGCAGATCCAGCACAATGTTCATCAACGCTGCAACGATCAGCGCGTACATGGGGAATTTGGCGTCGCCCACGCCGCGGATCATACCGTTCAGACCGTTATACACAATGTTGCCGCAGGTGCCGATGAACACGATCCGCAGATAGGTTGCGGACATATCCATAATGTCCGCCGGAGTACCCAGAACCTCCAGAAGCGGCCTTGCAAAAATCAGACCAAGCACCGTGATCAGAATACCGATCAGCATACTCAGGGAGAAGGTGGTGGTCATAGCCTTCTGCAGGCTGTCCTGATCCTTCGCGCCCTTATACTGGCTGATGATGATGTTTGCGCCCATGGAGATGCCCATAAACAGGGAGTTGAAGAACATCATGATGGGGAAGCTGGCATTGACAGCGGCCAGACAGGCGGTGCCGGACTGGGCATAGTTGCCGACGACCCAGGAGTCCACCACATTGTAAAGCTGCTGGAACAGGTTACCCGCAATAATAGGCAGGGCAAACAGGACAATCTTTTTCGTGATGGGACCCTGTGTCAGGTCGTGATTATCCTTCGCCCGAAGAAGCTTCTCTTCTTTGGTCATTTCATCACATCTTTCTTTTCAAATTTACATAAGCTACTTATTCTACACGAATTAGATAGCTTGCGTCAAGTTAATTTTCCTGTTTTCCCGTTTGAATTTATGGTTTTCTTTTTTTCACATTCTCAGCATCATGCCGCAGGATTCTTTACAAAATCATGCTGCTGCCGTTTGACGCAGAGGAGGCGGAAAACCGCACTGCCGGTTTCGGGGATTCTTGCAGTTTTCCGGAAAATCCCTTATAATACGAAACAGAAAACAGACTTGCAGGGAGGTTCGCTATGAAGCCTTTTCTTGACCGGGATTTTCTGCTGGATTCCAAGGCCGCCCGGCGGCTTTATCACGATTATGCCAAAAACCAACCCATTGTGGACTACCACTGTCACCTGTCCGCCAAAGAGCTGGCGGAGGATCGGCACTGGGACGATCTGACCCGGCTCTGGCTGGGGGAGGATCATTACAAGTGGCGCGCCATGCGCTTTGACGGCATCGGGGAGGAATACATCACCGGGGACGCGGAGCCGTGGGACAAATTCCGGAAATGGGCGGAGCTGCTGCCCCGGCTCATGGGCAATCCGCTGTACCACTGGTCACAGCTGGAGCTGAAACGCTATTTCGGCATCGAAGAACCGCTGACCGGGAAGAACGCCAAGGCCGTCTGGACGGAATGCAATGAAAAGCTGAAAACCATGTCCGCCCGTCAGCTGGTGCGGGACAGCCGGGTGAAGCTGCTCTACACCACGAACGACCCGGCGGATTCGCTGGAATACCACAAATTATTAAAGGAAAACTTTGAGATTCCGGTGCTGCCCGCCTTCCGGCCCGACCGGGTGCTGCAGGTGGAAAGTCCGGACTTCGCCGGCTACATCACCACGCTGGGAGAGGATATCCGGGACATTGACACTCTGATGGCCGCGCTGATCGGGCGGATGGACGCCTTTGAGGCGCTTGGCTGCCGCAATTCCGACCACAGCATGGGTGAGCTGCCCATCACCTTTGAGGGCGACCCGGAGCTTACCCTGCGCCGCGCCCTCTGCGGCATGGAGATCACCCCGGAGGACGCGCTCTGCTTCCGTTCCTATCTGATGTACTTTCTTGCGGAGGAATATGCCCGCCGCGGCTGGGTGATGCAGCTGCACTTCGGCGTGCAGCGGGACGCGGACCCGGTGGCCTTCCGGGAACTGGGACCCAACACCGGCTTCGATGTGATCCGGGGCGACGAGGGCAGCGGACGGAAGCTGGCCGCGTTCCTTGGGCGGCTCAGTCAGGACGGGATACTGCCGAAAACCGTGCTTTATTCCATGGACCCGGCGGACAACATCCGCATCGGCTCCGTGATCGGCAGCTTCCAGGCCGAGGGCATCCGGGGCAGCGTGCAGCAGGGCCCCGCGTGGTGGTTTAACGACAATATGGACGGCATCCTCGCCCAGTTAAAGACCCTTGCCAACGGGGCCATTCTGGGGAACTTCATCGGTATGACCACCGACTCCCGCAGCTTCCTCAGCTTCACCCGCCACGAGTATTTCCGCCGGATTCTCTGCCGTCTGCTGGGCGGCTGGATGAAGGAAGGTCAGGTCCCGGAAAATTGGGACATGGTGGGTTCGCTGGTGCAGGACGTGTGCTGGAAGAACGCTTACCGTTTTTTCGTCGAATAATCTTCCATTTTATATTCATTTTTGAAAGGAAGCCGAAAGGCATGGAAAAATACATTTATCCCAATTCCATCCGCAATCACGGCTGCGGAAAAGCCTTCATCCTGCGGGATGAGGAAGGGAAGGAGTGGTTCGTCAACTGCGGGATGCCCCGTCCGCTTGACCACGCCACCGCCGAATATCTGCGCCGGGAGTTCCCCTGGTGCGCCCCCTCCCGGGTGCTGGGTCTGAAAAAGACCATTGCAGCCGAGGATTTTCTGGGTGCTGCCGGAGACGCGCTGCTGCGGAGCTTCCGTGGTACGGACGCGATCCCCGTGCCGGTACACCTGTCGCCGCTGGAGCTGGCCTGCACGGAGCGCAGCTACGCGGACGCGCTGGATGCGGCCACCTTCGCCGCCTACCGGGAGGGTTACATGCAGCCATGGGGCGCGGAAGCCACCGTCACCTCAGAGGTGGAGGCGGCGCTGGCGCTGCTCAGCGGGTACACAATCATCACGCTGGATCTGCGAAACACCCGCCGGATCTTTGACGAGCCTGACGACACACAGGCGGATTTTTACCTGAATCAGGAGCATAAGCTTGCAGGCGAAACTATGAAGTTTGATTTTGGAACTCTCCGCCGCTGCTATCAGAGCTTCGGAGCCGCCGTTGAGCTGGCCGCGCAGGTCTATCAGCGGCACATTCTGGGCAGTGGAGCGGATTTTGCCCTGTCTCTCAGCAACATGAACCTGCCCACCACAGCGGAGGAACACTATTACATCGCCTCCGAGCTGCGGCGGCGGGGCGTGGTGATTCAGGCCTTTGCGCCCCGTTTCCGGGGAGAATTTCCGCTTTGCGGGGAGTTCCGGGGCGAAGCGGAGAAATTCGGCGAGGAAGTGAAGCTCCACGCTGCCATTGCAAAACAGTTCGGGTATAAGCTTTCCTTCCCCGGCTGCTCCTACAAGCTGCGGATTCTGCCCAATCTGGGTCTGGAATCCGCCGGGTATTTCCACACCGACACCGATGGACTGGCATGGATCAGCGCCTTGCGGCTGGCCGCCAAGGCTGACCCGTCCCTGTTCCGCCGCTGCCTGCAGCTCTGTCAGGAATCCGTAGGAGAGGCCGCACAGCTGTTCCCCCTCACCGTGAATCTGGGCGCGATCCCGGAAGCCAGCCAGCCGGAGGACTTTCAGCTTCCCGGCCTGATTGACCGGGAGGAGGTCCGCCAGCTGCTTTACATCTGCCACGGGCATCTGCTCCACGCGCCATTGAAGGACGAGCTGCTGCGCCTGTGCCGGGAGCGGCAGGAGGAATACGATGCGCTGGTCATGGCGGCGGTGCATCGGCAGCTGGCGTATCTGGACTTCGGCTGAGATTGCGAAACGGGTCGAGTATATCCAAGATTTCTGCATAAAACCTGAAAACAGCCTGCGGCTCCCGAAACAGGAAATCCGGGTTTTGATTGCCGCCTCCGTTGGGAAAGAACACTTGCACCGCCCACAGGATTTTTCCACTTTTTCCACTTTTTTATCAACCGAAGACCCGGAAGCGGCGCGTTGGCCAGCCTCCGGGTCTTTGCGTTATCTCTTTTTGGGTTCCCATTCGCTGAACAGCATGGCCCCCAGCACCAGCACGGAGCCAAGCACACCGAACACGCCCAGCGGTTCCCGCAGCACCAGCGCGGACAGCAGCACCGCCGACACCGGGTCCAGATAGCTAAGAATGGCGGCAGTCTGAGCCGGGACGTGGGGCAGCGAACCGAAGTACAGCAGATAGGCAAGGCCGGTGTGGACGATGCCCGCCGTCAGCGTCAGCAGCAAAGTGGGCGCGGTGAGGGTCAGGCCGCTGAGATCCTCTGTCAGCAGCGTATAGGGGATTAGAACCAGACTGGATACCAGCAGCTGCACCACGGTTCGATCCATAGCGGACACGTCGGGAATCCGCCTGTTCAGCAGCACAATAGCCGCATACAGCAGCGCCGCGCTGAGACCCAGCAACACTCCTTTGGTACTGCCGCCCCCGGCTGAAAGCAGACCGGACACCAGACCCATTCCGATCACCGCGCAGAGACAGCACAGGACCTTTTTCAGCGTCAGTTTTTCCCCCAGCATGGGTGAGACCAGCAGCACCAGCACCGGTGCCATGTAATAGCAGATGGTGGCAGCGGCAACGCTGGTATAGCGGTAGGCTTCAAACAGCAGGATCCAGTTGAATCCCAGCATTACGCCGGACAGCAGCAGCGGAACCCCCGCCCGCTTGATGCTGTACCAGTCCGGCGCCTGTCGGCGCAGCAGCATTACCAGAATCAGCATCAGGCCGCCGATCATGCCCCGGCTTTGTGCCAACAGGGAAGATGGAAGGGGAATGCTGCGGCGAATCAGACCGATGGTGCCGAAGATCAGCATACTGAGAACGAGATTCAGTCGGGGAGAAGGTCTTTTCATAGAAGCCTCCGCTTGCAATTTTTTCGGAACATGGTATGCTGTTCCGGGGTGATTCTATGGTTTTGGAATACGAAAACACGCTGCGTTCTCTGCTGCCCGGGCGCGAAATCCACTGGTTCCGCGAAACGGACTCCACGAATACGCAGCTGAGGAAGCTGGCCCTTTCCGGTGCGAAGGCCGGAACCGTGGTGCTGGCCGAATCACAGACGGCGGGACGGGGCCGCATGGGGCGGAGCTTTCACTCCCCGGCAGGCTGCGGCCTTTACTTTTCGCTGCTGCTGCGGCCGGAGCTGCCGCCGGAGTCTCTGGGTATTCTTCCCGCACTGGCGGCCACTGCCGTCCGCCGGGGCATTCTGCACCAAACCGGACTGGACACGGAAATCAAATGGGTGAATGACCTGCTGGCAGGCGGCAGAAAGCTCTGCGGCATTCTGGCCGAAGGCGTATTTCTGGGCGGCGCAATGCAGCATATTATAATAGGTATCGGCGTGAATTGCAGCACTGCGGCCGAGGATTTTCCCGCCGAACTGCGGCCCATCGTGACCTCTATTTCCGCAGAAACCGGGCAGCCGGTAGACCGGGTGGCTCTGGCAGCTTCGCTGCTTCGGGAGCTGGAACAGCTTCCGTTGGCTTCACCGGCAGACCGGCTGGAGGAATACCGCGCGAACTGCGTCACGCTGGGAAAGCAGGTCACGCTGCCCGATGGCAGCACGGGTACGGCAGTTGGTTTGACGGAGGATTACGGACTCATCGTGAACAAAGGTGACGGGCAGATCGTTCTTCGCAGCGGGGAAGCTACACTCCACGGTCAGAGTAGCTCCAGTGGAATCGTATACTCACCGTAAATCTGCAGTCCGCTTTTATACAGTGCATACGCGGTTGCGCCCATACTGGGTATTTGGTTTTTCGTGAAGGTGCCGTCATAGATCCAGCACAAACCGCAGGAAGGACTGCGTTCCTTCAAAATCGCACATTCCGCATGGCACAGCTTTGAAATGCGAACGGCTTCCTCCGCGCCCCGGAGGAAGTATTCGCTCACATCCGTGCCGTCCTCCCGTATATAACGCTGGCTTTGCCAGTGCCACTCCGCAGGTGGGCGGGGCGTTGGAAGTCCACCCAGCTGCTCCGGGCAGACAGGAATCATTTGATGTTTTTCTGCCATCTGTAAAACCTGCTCGTTTGGCTTTGACTTCCCGTCATAGCGGCAGGGGCAGCCCAGCAGACAGGCGCTGACCAGAATCGTCATATCCGACCCTCCCTATGTCGTATTCAGGTTTTTACGTACAGGACGCGGTTTTCTTTCCGCTCCTGTTTTTTCGTAGGCTCTGCAATGTGACCGATGCACAGGCCGATGGTGAACAGGTCATCCTCTGACATACCGATCACATCCCGCCATGCTTTCGCGGCAGGGGAGCGCATATAGTCCCGAATACAACCGATGATTACCGTTCCCAGTCCCAGACCTTCCGCAGCGGTGGCCATGTTCTCCACCACGATGCCGCTGTCCAGCTCCGTGTATGGAAAATCCTTGGGGCCGTACAGAAACAGGAATACCGGAGCGCCATAGTCAAAATTGGCAAAACGAGGTCTGCCGTCCGCCTGTGCAAAATCGCTGCGAAAGCTTACCCGCTGTGCCGGGTCGGACATCACCGCGATTTTGATTTCCTGCGCGTTGCGGGCGGTAGGTGCCCAAAGGCCCGCCTGCAAAATGGCGTCCAGCGCTTCCGCAGAAACCGGTTCCTCGGTATAGTGGCGTGTGCTGCGGCGTTCCAGCAGGGAAGTCATGGTTTCATTCATGGTCATCGTTCCTTTCTTTTTTGGGAATATCATAACGCAGATTGGGTTAAAATGCAAATGTTTCACATGAAACAGTATGGCAGATTGTTTCATGTGAAACATTCCGGTGTTGGTCGTTGTTTCTGTTTCACGTGAAACACCGGACAATGTGGAACACTGTTTCACGTGAAACACGCCCGGTTTTTCGGGAAATTGCTTGCTTTTTTGACTGCTCCTGCTTATAATATGTATCATGAGTAAAGTGATAGCTTTGTTTAACCAAAAGGGCGGTGTTGGGAAAACCACCACCTGTGTGAACCTCTGCTGCGCCTTTACGGAAGCCGGTCATAAGACGTTGGTTGTGGACTGCGACCCGCAGGGTCACAGCACCACCGGTCTGGGCATCAACAAAAACAATGCCGCGCCCAACACCTACCATGTTTTGCTGGAAGGAGTACCGGCAGAGAAGGCCATCGTTCACACGCCCTACGGGGATGTGATACCCTGCAACAAAGACCTGTTCGGTTCCGGTGTTCAGCTTGCCGCTTCGGAGGGACGAGAGCATATCCTGCGGGACAAGCTGGCGCCGCTGCGTGATGCCTATGACTTCATTCTGATCGACTGCCCTGCACTGCTGGAGCTGCTGACGCTGAATGCGCTCTGTGCTGCCGACAGTGTTTTGATTCCCGTCCAATGCGAATATCTGGCACTGGAGGGGCTTAGTGAGCTGATGGGAACAGTGAAGATGCTGCGCCGGACTCTGAATCCGAATCTGGATGTGGAGGGGGTTGTGCTGACCATGTACGACGGGCGCACCAATCTGAGCTTGCAGGTTGCCAATGCAGTCAAAAAACACATGAAGAACAAGGTCTTTAAGACAGCCATCCCCCGCAATGTGCGGCTCAGCGAAGCGCCCTCCCACGGGATGCCGGTGCTGACCTATGACCGCAGCAGCAAAGGCTCCATGGCCTACTATAATCTGGCGCAGGAGCTGATCGCCCAGAATACGCCGAAAGGAAGGTGACTCAGATGCCGAGAAAAGGAATCGGAAGCGGACTGGAAGCGCTATTCGGAACCGATGTTTCCTTTGATGAGGACAGTGACTTGCGGTTGCTTCCCATCAGCAAGATCGAACCCAACAGCAACCAGCCTCGTGAGAATTTCGACGGGGACAAGCTGGATGCGCTGGCGGATTCCATTGCGGAACACGGCATCATTCAACCCATTGCCGTTCGGCGCGTGGACGCCGAGCATTATCAGATCATCGCCGGTGAGCGGCGCTGGCGTGCCGCCCGGAAGGCCGGTCTGGAG
The DNA here is from genome assembly GCA_002314635.1 of Clostridiales bacterium UBA1774. GTDB lineage: Bacteria > Bacillota > Clostridia > Oscillospirales > Oscillospiraceae > UBA1774. Next base: position 31,662 of record DCGQ01000053.1, on the reverse strand, counting down.
GAGGTTCCTGCCCGGATTCTGGATGCGGATGATCGTACCACCATGGTGCTGGCTCTGGTGGAAAACCTGCAGCGTGAAGACCTGAACCCGGTGGAACAGGCCCGCGGTCTGAAAAAACTGATGGAGGACTACGGTTTCACGCAGGAGACTGCCGCCCAGCGGGTAGGCTGGTCCCGCCCTGCTGTGGCCAACGCGCTGCGTCTGCTGGCGCTGCCGGAGGATGTGCTGGCCAAGCTGGAGGAGGGTACGCTTTCCGCCGGTCATGCCCGCAGTCTGCTGCCGCTGGGGGATGCTGACCTGATCGGTCAGACCGCCGAACAGGTGATCCAGGAGGAACTGAGCGTCCGGCAGACCGAGGCACTGGTTCGCCGTCTGCTGGCTCCCAAGCCGGAAAAGACCGAGGTGCCTTCTGCCGATCACATTTATGTGAAAGCGCTGGAGGAACGGCTGACCCGGCATATGGGTCACAAGGTTCGTATTCTGCCCGGTGCGAAAAAGAGCCGTCTGGAAATCGAATACTATGGCAACGAGGATCTGGATCAGCTGCTGGTGCTGCTGGGCGCTGCCGAGCAGGATCGTGACTCGGAATAAACTGCTTTCCTGTTCCACATTCATGATTTAACTTTTCTGAAAGAAGGACTATATATCCATGCTTGACATCAAGTTTGTCCGCGAAAATCCGGACATTGTAAAAGAAAACATCCGAAAAAAGTTTCAGGATCAGAAGCTGCCGCTGGTGGATGAAGCCATCGAGCTGGACAGCAGACTGCGTTCCGCCAAGACCGAGGCCGATTCGCTGCGTGCCAACCGGAATACGCTCAGCAAGCAGATCGGCATTCTGATGGGTCAGAGCAAGAAGGACCCCTCCAAGAAGGATGAGGCCGAGAAGGTCAAGGCGCAGGTGCAGGAACAGGCCGCCCGTCTGGCAGAGCTGGAAGCACTGGAGCCGCAGCTGGAAGATGAGCTGCGGAAGATCATGCTGGTGATCCCCAACATCATCGACCCCAGCGTACCCATCGGCAAGGACGACAGCATGAATGTGGAAGTGCAGCGCTTCGGCGACCCGGTGGTGCCGGAATACAAGGTTCCCTACCACACCCAGATCATGGAGAGCTTCGACGGCGTGGATATGGACGCTGCCGGGCGTGTCAGCGGCAACGGTTTCTATTACCTGATGGGCGATATTGCCCGGCTCCACGAGGCTGTTCTGGCCTATGCCCGGGATTTCATGATTGACAAGGGTTTCACCTTCTGCATTCCGCCCTTCATGATCCACGGCAACGTGGTGGAAGGCGTCATGTCCCAGACCGATATGGACGCTATGATGTATAAGATCGAGGGCGAGGATCTGTACCTGATCGGCACCAGCGAACACAGCATGATCGGCAAGTTCATCGACCAGATTCTGCCCGAAGATACCCTTCCCCGGACGCTGACCAGCTACAGTCCCTGTTTCCGCAAGGAAAAGGGCGCTCATGGCATCGAGGAGCGGGGCGTTTACCGCATCCATCAGTTCGAGAAGCAGGAGATGATCGTGGTCTGCCGTCCTGAAGAAAGCATGGACTGGTATGAGAAGATGTGGCGCTACAGCGTGGAGCTGTTCCGCAGCATGGAGATCCCGGTGCGTCAGCTAGAATGCTGCTCCGGCGATCTGGCCGATCTGAAGGTCAAGTCCTGCGATATCGAAGCATGGAGTCCCCGTCAGCAGAAATACTTCGAGGTCTGCTCCTGCTCCAATCTGGGCGACGCACAGGCCCGCCGTCTGCGGATCCGCGTCCGTGGCAAGGACGGAAAGCTGTATCTGGCCCACACGCTGAACAATACGGTGGTGGCTCCTCCCCGTATGCTGATCGCCTTCCTGGAGAACCATCTGCAATCCGATGGTTCCGTCACCATCCCCGCCGTCCTCCGTCCCTACATGGGCGGCAAGGAAGTTCTGATTCCGAAAAAGTAATGCGGAATGTCGAATGATATATCATAGATTTCCTTCTGTGAAATATATGATAGTTCATTCCTGATTCATATTTTTAACAAGGAGGAATTTCCCATGAAAAAAATGCTGAACGAGTTCAAAACCTTTATCAGTAAGGGCAATGTGCTGGACATGGCCATCGGCGTGATCGTTGGCGGCGCTTTCGGTAAGATCACCACTGCGCTGGTCAACAATGTTCTGATGCCTTTCATTGGCTTTGTGTTCGGCGGAGCGGACGCCACTTCCGCTCTGAACATTACCCTGAAACCCGCAGTGTACGATGAGGCGGGCAATGTGGTAACGGAAGCCAGCGTGCTTGGCTTCGGCACCTTCCTCAACACCGTCATTGACTTTGTCATCGTTGCCTTTGTCTGCTTCTTGATCGTCAAAACCTTCAACAAGGCCAAGGAAGTTGCCGAGCGGAAGAAAAAGGAAGCCGAAGCCAAGGCCGCCGCAGAAGCTGCCGCCAAGGCTGCTGCGGAAGCCGCGAACAAGCCTGCGGAGCCCACTGAAACCGAGCTGCTGAAGGCCATTCTGGAGCAGCTGAAAAAGAAATAATGAAGCCATTTTTCAAAACACTTCTATTCGGTCTGTTAGCGATTGCGCTGGCACTCGGCTGCCGGTATGTGTATCTGGAAAGCGCTGATGTGCTGGAGAGCGGCAGTACCACATGGTACGAGGACGCCATGCTGCAGGCCCGGGAAATGTTTCTGGAAAAGCCGGACGCAGTGCAGGGACTGACCGCGCTGCTGGTGGAGGAACCTGCGGAAAGCTATCGCAAGAAGGCTGACGGCAGCTTTCTCCTCCGCCGGGAGGACAAGGAAACTGCTCTTCCCGAGGAAATCCAGCCGCTCCTTTCCCCCGCCTGCGGAGACTACACAAACGGCGGGGAGATCCTCAACATTGAGGTGACGGAGGACGCTGTAATCTTCTACACCTGCTATGAAAACGGCGGGTGCGCCGGGTTTCTATATGAAAAGGAGCTGGGCGGCACCGATTATTTTGACTATGTGGAGCTGGTGGAAAACTGGAAGCTTTTCTACCGTGTAGCCGAATGAGTTTGGAACGCATTGTAACGGAAGGCGCGGCAGCCATGGGGATCTCCCTGCCAGCCGCCGCGCCCGCCGCATTTGCGGCGTATTATGAATACCTGAGCAAAATGAATCAGGTCATGGATCTGACTGCGGTGGAAGGCCCGAAGGAAACGGCGGAACGCCATTTTCTGGACAGTCTGAGTCTCCTTCCCCTGCTGCCGGAAGGGCCGCTCCGTATCATAGACGTAGGCTCCGGCGCAGGCTTTCCCGGTCTGCCCCTGAAACTGGCCCGGCCGGAGATTTCGCTGACCCTGCTGGACGCACAGCAGAAGCGGGTGGATTTCCTCTGTGACCTGTGCCGGGAGCTGGGCGTTTCCGTCACCTGCATCCACGCCCGTGCAGAGGAACAGGCGCTGAAACCCGACTGGCGGGACAGCTTTGACGCCGCCGTGTCCCGTGCGGTGGCCCGGCTGAACCAGCTCAGTGAACTGACCCTGCCCTTTGTGAAAACCGGCGGTCTGCTGCTTGCCATGAAGGCCAGCGACAGCGACGAAGAAATCTCCGAAGCGGCCAACGCCATTCAGACGCTGGGCGGCGCACCTGCGGAGATTCAAAACCTGACCGTGGCCGGAATCCCCCGCAAGGTCGTTCTGGTACGGAAGGCTGCCGCTACTCCGGCCGGTTATCCCAGACGCTTCGCAAGAATCCAGAAAAAGCCACTGTGAGATGATACATGATAAATGATAAATGAATGCTCCAATTTTTTCATTTATCATTCATCATTTATCATACGCATGAATTTGATTTATAAGGGTGATTAAACATCATGAAAAATGTCCAGTTTACCGAGACTGTCCTGCGTGACGCGAACCAGTCTCTGATTGCCACCCGTATGCCCTTCTCCGTGATGGAGCCGGTTCTGGAGCAGATGGACAAGGCCGGTTACTACTCCGTGGAATGCTGGGGCGGCGCTACCTT
>DCGQ01000053.1:0-27613 GCA_002314635.1 Clostridiales bacterium UBA1774 | reverse complement strand
AAAATGCCCAACACCAAGCTGCAGATGCTGCTCCGCGGCCAGAACCTGCTGGGTTATAAGCACTATCCCGACGACGTGGTGAAAAAGTTCGTCCAGTGCAGCGTGAAGAACGGCATCGACATCATCCGCATTTTTGACGCACTGAACGATCTGCGGAACCTGAAGGTTGCCGTGGAGGAGACCATCAAGGCCGGTGCCATCGCCTCCGGCGCCATCAGCTACACCACCAGTCCGGTGCATACGCTGAAAAAGTATGTGGAGATCTGCCGGGAAATGAAGGAGATGGGCTTCCAGACCATCTGCATCAAGGACATGGCCGGCGTCATGGCCCCGCAGGAGTGCTATGATCTGGTCTCCGCCATCAAGGACAAGCTGGATATCCCCGTCATCATCCACACCCACTGCACCACCGGCCTTGCCTATATGACCGAGTTGAAGGGCGTGGAAGCCGGTGCGGACATCATTGATACCGCTCTCAGCAGCTTCTCCGGCGGCACCAGCCAGCCTGCCACCGAAACGCTGGCCTATGCGCTGACCCAGCTTGGCTACAAGGTAAAGCTGGACACCGCCGTTCTGAAACAGGTCAACGACCATTTCAAGACTTATCAGGGCGAATGCCTGAAATCCGGCCTGTTGAAGCCGGTCTCCATGCGTACCGATACCGACGCGCTGAATTACAAGGTACCAGGCGGCATGCTGTCCAATCTGGTGGCCCAGCTGGAGCAGGCAGGCGCACTGGATCGTCTGGGCGAGGTTCTGGCGGAGACCCCGGTGGTGCGTGCCGATCTGGGTTATCCCCCGCTGGTCACGCCCATGAGCCAGATGGTGGGCGTGCAGGCCGTTTCCAATGTGCTGATGGGCAAGTATAAGAACATCGGCAAGGAAGTGCAGGCCTACATCCGCGGCGAATACGGCCGCGCCCCCGGCAAGGTGGATGATGCGCTGATGAAGCGTGTTCTGGGCGATGAGAAGCCCATGGAAGGCCGCTTTGCCGATACGCTGGAGCCGATCTTTGAAAAAACCAAGGCGCAGCTTGGCAGCACCGCCCGCTGCGACGAGGATGTTCTCAGCTATATCTCCTTCCCGCAGGTGGCGGAAAAGTTCTTCGCTGCCCGTCAGGAGCAGGAGGAAAACAAGGTCAGCTATCGCATTGAAGCGATGTAAGGAGGTCGGGCAATGGCAGGTAAAACCGTTCAGGCCCAGCTTCGCCCCCATACCGGCAAGCTGGCCGATTACTCCAGCGGCAGCATCAAGCGCTTTGATGTGCCGGACAAGACCGTGGCCATGCTGATGGCCATTGTGGCGGATACCACACAGATCCCCCTGCAGGAGCTTCGCTTCCTGTCCATTCGTGATGTTACGGAGGAGAACCGGAAATGAAATACAAAATCACGCTGAATGACCGTGTTTATGAAGTGGAAGTAGAACGGGGCGTTGCACAGGTCGTAAACGAATACGACTATGTGGCTCCCGCTGCTCCCGTAGCTGCCGCCCCTGTGGCCGTGGCCGCTGCCCCTGCTGCCGCTCCCGCGCCCGCAGCCGCTCCCGTGGCCGCCGCAGCCGGTGAAAAAGTCACCTCTCCCATGCCCGGCACCATTCTGAATGTGCTGGTCAAGGTGGGCGACACCGTTACCGAGGGTCAGAACCTGATGATTCTGGAAGCCATGAAAATGGAAAACGAAATTCTCTCTCCCAAGGCAGGCAAGGTAGTACAGCTGGCCGTCGCCAAGAGCAGTACCGTTGCCACCGGCGACCTGCTGGCGGTCATCGGTTAAGGAAGTCGGGCGGGTCCTATGAGACTGAACACGGAATTTATCATCGGCACCCTTACCGTCACCTATTACGACCTGTTTTTCTTCCTCGGTTTTGTAGGCGTTTTTCTGTACCTGCTTTGGGTGCGGAAAAAATATGATATCCCCGCATGGAAAACCGTGGTTTTCACGGTGCTGGTCTACAGCGTCAGTCTGGTCTGGATGTTTGTCCTGTTCTGGATCGAAAACGGCTTCTGGGGCGGCAACAACATTGTGCGGATCTTCTGGTGGCTGGGCGTATTCGTGATCCCGGTGTCCAAGCTGCTGAAGCTGGACACCATGAAGTGTCTGGACTTTGTTTCCCCCTGTCTGTGTCTGAACCACGGCATCGCCCATCTGGGCTGCAACTTTGCCGGGTGCTGCCACGGCTACGAAAGCAGCTGGGGTCTCTACAGTCCGGAAGCCGGTCACGTCTGCTTCCCCAACCAGATCATCGAGTCCGTTGTGGCGCTGGGCATTGCCTTCTTCATCTGGAAGCGGGAGCAGAAAAAGGGATATCAGAAGCGCATTGACGGTCTCTCCTTCCCCATCATGCTGATGGTGTTCGGCGCGACCCGGTTCCTGCTGGAGTTCCTGCGGGACAACAACAAGGTGTTTCTGGGGATTTCCGATCTGTCCATCCACGCAGTCACCAACTTTGTCATGGGTCTGGTATTTTTCATCGGCATTCGGCATCTGAACAAGCGCAAACAGGTTCCCAGCGCCGATTTTCTGGGCAGATTCCGCTGAAAGTGAGGTTCTATGGCTAAAATCTACTTCGTCCGGCACGGCGAAAGTGAGACCAATGTAAAGGGCATCATCGGCGGCCAGCTGGACATACCGCTGACCGGAAAGGGTCACGAGCAGGCTATGGAGACCGGCAGGGTCATTCTGGCCCAGAGGATCCAGGCGGACGAGATCATTTCTTCGCCTCTGCAGCGTGCAAGAGATACGGCGCAGCATATTTCGGATATCATCGGCACGCCCGTGCGCGTGGATCCCCGGCTGATCGAGCAGGGTTTGGGGATCTATGAGGGCAGCGCCCCCAAAAAGGATTCTCCCTTTCATTCGGTGCGAACGCATTATTTCCACACCTTCGGCGGAACCGGGGAAAGCACGCTCCGGGTCGCCCAGCGGGTCTACAACCTGCTGGATGAGCTGATGGAAACGGATAAGAGCTATATCCTTGTGTCGCATAACGGTGTTGCCAAGGTAGTCCGCTCCTACTTTCAGGATATGACCAATGAGGACTTTTCCAATTATTTTGTGAGCAATTGCAGCGTTGTGTCCTTCGGCGAATGAATATTTTCCTTTCTCCTGCACATACTGGGTGGGAATCCGGATGCTTGGGAGGAAATAACATGTTCATGGATAAGCTGATGCTGGTACTGGTGATCATCGGCGCACTGAACTGGGGCAGCGTTGGTATTTTCAGGTTCGATGCGGTAGCATGGCTCTGCGGCGGACAGGCCACCACCCTGAGCCGCGTCATCTTCACCCTTGTGGGCCTTGCCGGTCTGTGGTGCATCTCTCTGCTGTTCCGTAGCCGGGACGAAATCAGCGAATGACAAAAATGCGGATTCCGCGATTGGGGCGGAACCCGCATTTTTCTATTTTTTCACTTTTCCCAGCCGATTCAGCACCAGCAGCGCACAGAACCCGGTGAACACGCCCGTCACCACGCCGGAGATCGCCAGCGCCGGAGCATACCAGAAGATGCCCGGGGTTCCCGTGACCACTCGCGCCGTGAGCAGCTGACCCAGATTGTGCATCAGCGCACAGACCGCGGAGAGGAACCAGAGCCGATCCAGCGGGATCCGCTGCCGCAGCGCACAGGCCGCGGCAAAGCACAATACGCTGCCGCTGAGGGCATAGAGCAGCCGGGTCACGCTGCCTGCAAACACCGCGCCCAGCAGCGTTTTCACCAGCAGCACCGCCCCCGCGCTGCGCCGGTCATAGCGGTACAGTGTCACCAGTACAATAATATTACTGAGACCCGGCTTGATGCCGGGAATGGGAATCAGCGTAGGGAGCCGCAGCTCCAATACGAAGATGATCAGGCTGATTCCGCTGAGAATGCCCAGCGTACACAGTTTTTTTGTGTTCATCGCAGCACCGCGTCGCTTTCTTCGCTGCCGCCGGTGATCGTCACGGTAACGCCGTTAGGAAGGCAGACGATGGGCTTCGCCGGGGAATCCGTCCATCCCATGTGGACGCAAAGCTGATCCGGGCAGTCGGCACACAGCATGGAGATGCGCCCCGGCTCCGCCAGCAGGGTATTATGCTCCCCCGCCGAAAGCTCCACCGGCTCCGTCAGCGCGGAAAGGTCGATGGTCCTGACCAGCACCCCGTCCACCCGGATCTCCGCCACGGCGCCCTGCTTCGGTTTCAGCAGCAGACCCACACCGCCCAGCAGCAGCACCGCCAGCAGGATCAGCACACAGGTTTGCTTCTTCATGTGATCACAAAGCCGCCGTTTACGCCCAGAATCTGCCCGGTGATGAAGGAGGACTGCTCTGAGGCCAGAAAGCGCACCGCGTTTGCCACATCCTCCGGCTGACCCAGCCGTTCCAGCGGCGTCTCCTGCCGCAGCTCCTCCAGTTCCTCTGCGTTGAAGCTGCGGAGCATGGCGGTCTGAATCACGCCGGGAGCCACGCAGTTGACGCGGATGCCGCTGGGCGCCAGCTCCTTGCTGAGCGCCTTGGTCATGCCGCAGAGTGCCGCCTTGGAGGCGGAATAGGCCACCTCGCAGGAGGCCCCCACCTGTCCCCACATGGAGGAGATGAAGATGATATTGCCCGCCTGCTTCCGCACCATGGGCGGAATGGCATGGCGGCAGCAGAGAAATGCCCCGTCCAGATTCACGGACATCAGCGCCCGCCAGTCTCCGTAGGACATATCGGTGAGAAGGCCGTAATAGGATACGCCTGCATTCAGCACCAGCAAATCCACAGCTCCCACCGCCGAAAACAGCTGCTCCGTCTCCTGTTCCTCGCCGATGTTGGCGCAGAAGGCGCGGCCGTGCAGCTCCTGTGCCAGCGCTTCGGCACCCTCCCGGTTCTGATGGTATACGAGATTCACAAACCAGCCGTCCGCAGCCAGAGCGCGGCAGATGGCGCTGCCGATGCCGCCGGGACCGCCGGTGATCAGCGCACTTTTCATGGGATATCAGCTCCTTTACGCCCTGTATTGTACCATGTCGGGACACGGGAAACAAGCCTTGCACCCGGTTCAAAATCCTGCTATGATTCTCGTGAGGTGATCCAACATGGAAGACTGGCATGATAAGCATTATGCGTTTTTTCAGAACCGGCAGTGTGAGTGTTTCCCCTGTCACGAAACCGCTGACCCGGAAAATTTCAACTGTCTGTTCTGCTACTGCCCCCTGTACGCGCTGGGCGAAGGCTGCAAGGGCAATTTCCGTTACACGGAATCCGGCATTAAGGACTGCTCCGCCTGTCTGATTCCCCATATCCGCGGGAACTACGGCTATATTACCGACCGTTTCTCCGAAGTCGCCCGGCTGGCGGCAAAAAAGGAGCAGCCGTGATCCCCATTCCCGGGGAAATACAGGCGGTGCTGGATACGCTCCGCGCTGCCGGGTTTGAAGCCTGTCCGGTAGGCGGCTGCGTGCGGGACAGGCTGATGGGCAAGGTGCCGGAGGACTGGGATGTGTGTACCTCCGCGCTGCCGGATGCGGTGCTGCGCCTGTTCGGAGAAGCCTACGCCGTCCCCACCGGCCTGAAGCACGGCACGGTGACGGTGCGAAGCGGAAACCGCAGCGTGGAGATCACCACCTACCGGGTGGACGGAGCCTATGCCGACCACCGGAAGCCGGATGCGGTGCGCTTCACTCCCTCGCTGCGGGAGGATCTGTGCCGCCGGGACTTCACGGTGAATGCCATGGCGCTGGACGAAACAGGCAGCGTCATCGACCTGTTCGGCGGCAGAGCCGACCTGCAAGCGGGCATCCTCCGCTGCGTGGGCGACCCGGAGACCCGGTTCCGGGAGGATGCGCTGCGGATCCTGCGGGGTCTTCGCTTCGCGGGAAAGCTGGACTTTGCCGTGGAACCGGCCACGGAAGCGGCCATGCGGGCGCTGTGTCCCACGCTCCGGCTCCTGTCCCCGGAACGGGTGCAGAAGGAGCTGCGGGGTCTGCTGCTGTCCCCCGGCTGCAGCCGGGTTTTCCGGGATTACGGAGATATCCTGTCCGTGGTGCTGCCGGGGGTGGATTTTTCCGATACAGAGGCCGTTTCCGCTGCCCCGGCGGATTTCTGCCTCCGCTTTGCGCTGCTCTGTGGGCAGCAGGCCGCCGCGCTTTCGGAGAAGCTGCGCTGTTCCGGAGAGGAACAGCGGCGCATTGCCCGGTTCCGGCAGGCGCTGGCGCTGACGCTGACGGAGCGGCGGGAGGACATGGCACGGCTGGCAGCGCTGCTTGGCTGGGCAGACAGTGCGCTGCTCCGGGGCGATTCCCCCATGCTGCGTGCGCTGCGGCAGGAACCCATGCCGCTGACCGTCCGGGAGCTGTCCATCTCCGGTGGGGAGCTGCGGGAGCTGGGTTATCCAGACGGGCCTCAGATGGGTCAGTGTCTGAATGCGCTGCTGCGGCAGGTGCAGGCAGGCACGCTGCAAAACGATGCCGCCTCCCTGCGGGAAGCGGCACAGACTGCATACAAAAACATAGTTCAGAAAACAAGGCAAGACGATTGAACAGAAGCCTCGCAGAGTTCGCTGCCCGCAGCGGTCTACGGGAGGCTGAGGAAGGTATTGCCGGGACTGCTCACCACGGTAAGCTGACCCTTTTCCGGTCTGCATTCGTGAAAGGCCCGGTCGATGCCGATGCCGGTGATCACGCCGTACAGGCACTTGATGGCCCCCGCGTGAGACACGATCAGGATATCCGGACTGCTGTCCCGCTGCAGCAGGTCGATCAGGCCCTTCCGCACCCGGTATTCCACCTCGTAAAAGCTTTCGCTGTCCCCGTCGAACCGATACCCCATCAGGTATTCGCCCCGGCGGGCGTATTCCTGCGGCCAGCGGCGCTTTACCTCGTCGATCAGCAGTCCGTCCCACGCGCCCAGCGAGATTTCCCGGAAGGCTGATACCGGAACCGGTGTGCGCTGCAGCGTTTCATTCAGGATCGCCGCACTGTCCGCCGCCCGGCTCTGGGGACTGAAATAAACGGAATCGGTGTGCAGGGCGGTCAGACTGAGCTTTTCCCCCAGCTCCCGCATCTGCTGCCGCCCGATATCCGAAAGCCTGGCGTCATAGCGACCCATGATGACCTTGCCGCTGTGCAGCTCGGTTGCGCCGTGGCGCACCAGCAGGAAGCGCCGCCCGCAGATCAGTTCATCCAGTCCGTCGTAGGCCATGCTCCGGCACAGCGCCTCGTAGTCCTCCTTCGTGTCCATGTCCGGCAGGGTGCCGGGATAGGGCATGGGAAGTCGCAGCAGCCTGTCCCGGTGCAGCTCCCGTGCGCCCTTCAGGCCGCCGGGGCCGGTATAGCGGAGGATTTCCTCAAAATAGCGGCCGGGAATGAACAGGGGGTGGCCGTTTTTCCCTTCATAGGTGGGCAGGGCGTATTCGCCCCGGTCTCCCGCACAGGCGATCAGCTGCTTCACCGCCTCCGGCGGCACGGCAGCGCAGTCGCAGGGCATCAGCACAGCGCCGTCCATCCCCAGCGAGGCGGAAATACCCGCCTGTACCGAGCTGAACATCCCGGTATCATAGTCCGGATTGTACCGCTCCGCCGCACCAAGCCGGGTGATCAGCGGCGAAAGCTCCTCATGCCGATGCCCGGTGACCACCGTCACCGGCAGTCCCGCTGCCAGCAGACAGCGAATGCCCCGTTCCAGCGCAGGAAGGCCGCAGACCGGCAGCAGCGGCTTGAATTTCCCCATCCGGGAGGAATAACCCGCTGCCAGCAGGATCCCCATGATCTTCTCCATATTTTGTCCTCCGATTTTTCCGCAATTCCGGAAAAATCTTAGCACATTTGCAGAAAAAAGAAAAGACAGGCAGTTTTAACGGACTCAGTATTTTTTAGAATAGAACCGAATCAAAAAAGTGAACATCACATTTTGACCGGGGAGGTACTGTATCATGCTTGACACGCTGCTGAATGACCTGAATCCGGAGCAGCTCTCCGCTGTCACCGCCACGGAAGGGTATATCCGGGTGGTGGCCGGTGCGGGTACGGGCAAAACCAAAACGCTGAGCCGCCGCTTCGGCTATCTGGTGGAGGGACTAGGCATTTCCCCCGCTGCCATCGCCTGCATGACCTTCACCAACCATGCCGCTGCCGAGATGAAGACCCGCATCCGCAGCCTGCTGCCCGGGCAGGACCTTGGCTATATCTGCACCTTTCACAGCTTCTGTGTAGCGCTGCTGCGGGAGGACTGCCATGTGATCTCCTACCCGGAAACCTTCACGGTGCTGGACAACACCGACCGGGAGGACATTCTGAAACAGATTTTCGCGGACATGGGCATCACCAGCCGCCAGCTGACGGTGCAGGACGAGATGGACTTCATCGCCGTGTGGAAGGGCACCCACGACTATGTAGCCACCTTCACCGACCCGGATCTAAGCAGGCTGCGGAAGCTGGAGGGGGAGGCGAAGGACTTAAAGCATAAGGTGCTGTGGCGCTTTGCCTATGAGACCCGGAAGGCCTTCGGACTGGACTTTGACGATCTGATCCTCTTTTCCCTCTACATTCTCCGCACGGATGAAGTCACCCGGGAGAAGTGGCAGAACCGGCTGGAGTACATCATGGTGGACGAATATCAGGACATCGACGGGGACGAATACGCCCTCAGCGAGCTTCTGGCGGGAAAGCACCACAATCTCTTTGTGGTGGGCGACCCGGATCAGACCATCTACACCTTCCGGGGCGCGGATGTGCGGCACATTCTGGATTTCGGGGAGCGGCACCCGGAGGGGGAGACCATCATCCTCACCCGCAATTACCGCACCCTGCCGCCGATCCTCAGCGCGGCCAATCACCTGATCGCCCACAATACCAACCGTCTGCCCAAGGAGCTGAACGCCCTGCGGGAAGGCGGGGAAAAGCCGCTGTACTACCATGCGCCGGGGCCGCAGGCAGAGGCCGGGTGGATCGTGGAGAAGATCCGGGAGCGGCTGGAGGCAGGGGACAGACCCGGTTCCATCGCCCTGCTCTACCGGGCAAACCATATGTCCCGCAGTCTGGAGGAAGCGCTGATCGGCGCGAAGATCCCCTATACGCTGTATAACGGCGTGGAGTTCTACCACCGGAAGGAGATCAAGGATGTGCTGTGCTACCTGCGGATGATCTCCGCCGGGGATGATCTCAGCTTTCTGCGGACGGTGAACGAACCCCGGCGCAGCATGGGGCGAAAGCGCATCGCCTTCCTGCGGGAACAGGCGGTCAGCACCGACAGCACCCTGTATGAGACGCTGAAGCAGCATCTGGACGCACCCCTGTTCCGCAATACCGGGGCGCGGAACTATGTGCTGCTGATCGAAGCTCTCCGCCGGGAGCAGGACGGGCTGACGCTGACCGATCTGCTGGCAAGGCTGCTGCACGAAAGCGGCTATGAGGAATATCTGCGGCTCTGCGGCGCACAGGAGCGGCTGAACAACCTGAGCGAGCTGAAACAGAGCATTCTGGAATACGAGATGCAGGCAGGGGAGGATTTCTCCCTTGCGGAGTATCTGCGGATGGCCGCGCTGTTCACCGATCTGGATCGGCAGGAGACCGGCACCGTGAAGCTGATGACGGTACACGGCGCAAAGGGTCTGGAATTTCCCACGGTTTTTCTGTCCTCCCTGTCCGAGGGCAGCTTCCCCAGCCGGAAGGTGCTGACGAAGGAGGCGCTGGAGGAGGAACGGCGGCTCTGCTATGTGGCCTATACCCGGGCGAAGGATCGGCTCTATCTCTCCGATTCGGCAGGGGTGGAGGGCGGCGGCAGCGTCCGTCTGCCCTCCCGGTTCCTGTTCGACAGCGGGACGGACAATCTGGATTTCGTGGTGGAGCTGGACCCGGCGCTGATGCTGCCGGATGTGTTCTCTGAGGAAAAGGCCCCGCCCGCCATGACCTTTCAGCCCGGCGACCGGGTCCGTCACCCGATTCTGGGTGAGGGCGTGGTGGAGACCGTGGACCTTGCCCGCCAGAGCTACGGCATCCGCTTCGATCTGCTGAAAACCTGCCGCAGCATCAGCGCAGGCATGAAAATGGAAAAGCTCTGAACATGGAAAAACGGGACGGTTCCCGAACCCTTTTTTGGGGGTCGGAACCGTCCCGTATTCTGTTTTTCTCAGGGATCGCCCTTGACGCGAACCTTTTTCGGAACCTCAATCACCGGGTTGATGTCCTTCTCCGGCTTTTTCTGTGCTTTGGAGGGTTCCGGATGGTAGATGCTTCCCTTCCGCTTGTCCATATCCCGGATGAACTCCTGCACCGGCGTGCGTTTTTCGTAATCCGCGTTTCGCTCATCCGACAGCTTTGCTGCCGCTTCGTCCTTGATCAGCTGCCGCTGTGCATTTTTGCAGAATTCCAGCAGGTCCTTTGCGCCTGTCATGCGGGTGACACGCTGCTCCGAGGGGAAGGGCCTCCATTGGCTGTTTTTCTCGTCCAGATACGCCTTGGCGCTTTTCTGCAGATCCTCGATGACCTTTTTCCGGTCTCCCTTTTCCTCCCCATTGAAAAGCTTCCGGGCCTTTTCCAGCTGCTCCTGCATTTTCTTGTATTCATCGGAGTTGTTCTTTGCCTTGTCCTCCGGCAGCAGCTTTGTGATTTTCTGCAGCGCAGACAGGTATTCCACATTCCGGATCGGAATCGTGGTGTTCTTCCGTTCTATCGCCCTCTGATCCAGTATCTGATTCTTATTCTGAATCAGTTCTCCGGTCTTTTCCACCATACTGACCAGATTGCTCAGCTTGCTGACTTGTGATTCGGCGGATTTCTGTTTATCCCGGGCGATGTCCAGCGCGGAAACCCTGCTCTGGATCTGATTCAGCTTTGTTTTTTTCTCCTGCATCTGGGTATCAAGCTCTTTATTCTTGCTGTTCAGCTCATCCAGAAGCTTCTGGTTTTTCACATTCCGACCGGATTCCATCTTGGAAAATTCCTCATAATTCTCCGGCTTGAAGATTTCTTCCCCATGCTGATAACCCATCTTCAACCGGTTTGACATATCGAATGCCATGCTCCGGTAGCTGTCCGTGTCCTGCTCCAACTCCTGTTTCAGTTGAGTCAGTTTGTCCGTATCCGCAAGCTTCTGTTCCTTCTTCTGTTTCAGGACATCCAGCTGAACCTGCTCCTTTTCGATCTGTTCCGTCTTTGCAAGATAGGTTCGAAGCTCCTTGTCATTACGCAGTTCCTTACGGTCCTGTTCAATTTTCTTTATGATTTTCCCAACGTAGCTGTCCTTGTTCAGAAGATCATCAAACAGTTCCTGATTGCCTTTATCTTCCATTTTTGCAATATGCGATACTACTTCCATGGTGCCCGTGTTCGGATCCAGATCTCCGAGTCCCTTTGCCAGTGTATCTACCGCATTGCTGTACGCTCTATCCTGATCCAGTTCTGATTCTGTGAAAAGCTCCTTAATTTTCGGGTGCTCATAGAACAATCCGCCTCGCTGCAAATATAAAATGGGTACATATTTATCACTGGCTTCGTTGAACCTCTTGATATCCGGCATGGTATCTTTCAGCTGGGTCAGAGTGTCCATTGCACGGAGTATATCCGCATATTGCTGACTCCCTTTAAGGTATTTCTCTACGGCCTGCTTA
Source organism: Clostridiales bacterium UBA1774 (assembly GCA_002314635.1). Classification (GTDB taxonomy): domain Bacteria; phylum Bacillota; class Clostridia; order Oscillospirales; family Oscillospiraceae; genus UBA1774. The sequence goes on along the minus strand of DCGQ01000053.1, from coordinate 16,046 downwards.
TGTCTGCCCCTTGCCGCCTGCTGTTCGTCTCCGAGTTTTTTGATTCTGTTTTCATGCTCCTCAATGCTGCTGTCATAAAAGCTGTCTTCCTGATATTTCTGACCAATATCCGTCTCCAGTTTCTGAATGCTTTCGCGTTTCTCCTGAATACCCGTATTCAGCTCGGAAAGCTTCTTCTCGTCCTCTCGGCTGACGGTCTTGCCGGAAACCTCGATCAGATTATTGTGGTTTGTTTCGTATTCCAGTTTTACTGCATTGTATTCCTTTTTTGCTGTTTCCAGATTTTTTCTGTCGCCTTTCCGGTAATTCCGCTCCGCGGTCTGCAGCTCCACCTCGGCAGTCTCCAGTACGTTTCTGCCGGTTTGAAGCTTAGCCTGCAGCTCACCCAGATTGACCTGCATGGTATTGCACTCCTGCGCGATCTGATCCTCATTTTCGGTGATCTGGCTGATCATCCGTTCCAGCTCTTCCCGTTCCTTCTGATTCTTTGCTTCCTCGGCCAGCGAACGGTTTTTGTCATCCAGCTCCGTGGAAACATACTGGATGATATCCCGCATACCCTGTGCGTATACCATATAGGAGTCGGCAAGGTTTTTCGGGCCGTATTGCTGCGAATACTCGTCCACAAGATCCGCCGGAGCCCCGTCACGCTGGGTGATTCGATTCAGATCCTCCAGATCGACCTCCAGATTGTGCCATTTTGCATTCAAATCTTCCTCATCACAGGTGGTGATTTCCTCGATCGTCTTATAAAAGACTTCCATCTGGTTCGTAAAGACTTCCAGCTTACTCGCAGGGCCATTCTGTTCGTTCTTCCATTCCTGACCCTGTTTTTTTCTCAGGTCCGCATCCTTTTCCTGATTGGGAAAACGGACGCCCTTTTCTCCGATATAGCTCTCGACACGGCTGTCCTGCTGAAATATCTCCAGAAGCTGCTCCGCAAATTTCTTCCGCTCTGCGGCATTTTCGATTTTCGGTAAATCCGGCATGATGCTTTCTCCTTAACCTGCTTTTTCGGCTCAGAGGCCGCCGAGAACAGACTGTCCTATTTTCTTCTGCGTGGTGGCCTGCGGGTTCTTCTGCGTGTTATTGAGATTTTTGTTCTGTTTCCCGATCTCGCCCATTCTTGTTTCCATGGCCTTTGTCAGTTCTTTTTTCGCCGCTTCTCTTCCTATTTCCACACTGACCTGCTGCTTTTCCGTAGAAGTCTGCATGGCGTCCTGCTGCAGATGGCGCTGGACGTTGGTGCAGAATTCCAGCAGGCTCCTGGCACCCTGCAGACGATCAATGCGCTGCTGCGAGGGGAAGGGCCGCCATTGTTTCTCCTTGGCGTCCAGATAGGCCTGTGCTTTTTGCTGCAGCAGCTCGATTGCCTTCGATTTGTCGCCCGGAGTATCGCCGCAGAGCATACCCTGTACTTTCTCCATCTGATTCATCATCTGCTTAAACGGTTCGGAATCCTTCTTCTCGTCCGCGCGCAGGAGCTTTTGGCTTTCCTGAAAATATCTTTCATACTGCTGTTTTCTGCCGTTGGTTTTCACTTTTGCTGCATCCACCGCAGCAAGCGCCATTGTGTTGTTCTTTTTATAGATCAGTCCGGTGACATCCTTGATCTTTGTATTGACGCTTTTCAGATTTTCGTGCCGTTCATTGATCTGTTTGACCTTTTTCTGGATATCCGTGATCTTTTCTTTATCGTCCCTATGACTTTTGATGTACTCCCCGTCTTTTCTGATTTTATCTTTTTCATTTTCGATACTTTTCTGCAGCTCCGCTGCTCTATAAATATTTTGGCTGTTCAGATTCTGGATTTGTTTGACTGTTCCCTGATTTTTTGCCGGATTAACTTCAATGGAGTCCTGGGACAGCTTCATGCCGGCCTTCTTCCCCATGGCAATGATGGTTTCTTCGTATTGTTTCTGATTGTTCTCCCATTTGGCTTTTTTCTTTTCCAGCTCGGCTTTTGCTTCTTCGATTTTCTGTCTATCCTTGGCGCAATCATCCAGTCTGTCCTTAATTTCATCCATCTTATCTGCTATATCCGAATATTTCCGGACATCAGGGTTTTTCTTACTTTCATCCTGACGGTTTTTCAGCATTTTCAATGTCTTTACATAAACTCCGGTTGATGACAGAACAACATTACAGGGATCGATATCACCATTACTTTCCATTTCCATCCGTTCAAAATCATCGCGCAATTCTTTTTCTGACGCGTTGTTGTGTTTTACCGCATTTTTTATTAACAATTCCTTTGCGTTCTGATATTTTTCCAGATTCTGAATTTGCGTCCGATCGTACTTTTGTGCCAGAGTATCCGGAGATTCTTTCTGGTCCCTGGTCATGCCCCATACATCAAAATCCCCATCATTCTGTAGTTCATCCATCGTTACCAAGGCTTTTTCCACATCATCAAGGTCGTTCCAGTCATCAATAAACTTTTTAACCTCCTGTCCGGAGCTGCCTTCCTTCAATAATTGAATTTCTTTTTCATATTCCTCAACCTGAACTTCATCCTCATTACAGGTGGATATTATTTCTTCCCAATCCGGAAAATTCTCGTTCATCTGTTCCGCATAATCTTGATAATCTCTCTGGCTTTTCACCACTTCTCTGCCCTGGCTATCCAGATTCAGAAATTCAGTTTGCTGCATCACTTTTTTCTTTAAACTATCCAGTTCTTTGATGTTTTTATTGTAATTGAAAGTATCATTCGTATATTTCTGACTAAGCGTAGTCAGATCGAAATCGGTTTTCAGCTTCCGTCTTTCGTTTCTGGCGTTGTCCAGTTCATTCTTGACCTTTTCCAGCTCCGGCTGCAGCTGATCAATACTGATGCCCAGCTCCTTTAAGTTTTTCGCGATCTCGTTTTCCTTATCTTCAATATCCTGGTTTGCAGTGTTGAGCTTCTGTTCTTCCTCTTCCAGCTTTTTCTGCTGTTTCCGCTCGACTTTTATATAATCGATCTCGTCATTGACATTCTGTATGGTTTCCTTCAGGCCGCTGTAAAACTGTCCCGCCGGGGTATCCGCCATCCGGAATCCGTATTCAATCGTATAGCTATCCAGCGCAGCCAAAGATGTGCCGGACGTGTTTATTCCGTTCAGACTTGTATCGACCTTTTCCCACAGCTCATCCACCTGACCTTCTTCACAGGAAGTCAGCTGCTTCAGATTTTGAAACAGCTTCTGGTTCTGCTGGAAAAAAGAATTCATGATATGGGCAGAACCATTCGAATCCGGTTCCTTTTTCAGCAGCGCTGCATGTTTATCGTCTGCCGGAAGCACCATCTCGTTCTGATCGTTGATATATTTACTGACGCGGCTGTCCTGCTGATACAGCTCCATCATCTGTTTTGCAAATTTCTGTTTCTCCGCAGCGGTACTGTAATCCGGTAGACATTTAGGCATGAAAATCGCTCCTTTATCCGTGATTCAATCCTTTTCCCTTAATACTCCCCAGCCCGGAAAAGGTTACGGCAGAACCCGTTTTTTTACAATATAGTATAGAGGATTCCGGTATTCTTTGCAAGAAGGAATCGTGCCGTCTGTAAGTATTTCCTCAGGACACAGCACTTTATCCTTCCTTTTCCGGCAGAATAAATTACGCTGTTTTTCTGTGCTTTTTTCACAGCGGAAGGACTGTGAGCTGCTGCATTTTCGGATGCTTTTCCGACCGTTTTCCACCAGATTTCGGAAAATTTCATTGCATTACAGGGGGTTTTCTGGTAGAATAGATTAGTTATAGTATTCCCCACTGATAGACTAGAAAGGCGGTTTGTAATGTTATGAATTCCACTAACGATGTATGGAATCAGATACTCAAGCTAATGGAACGGGACCTGAGTCCCACCGCCATTTCCACCTGGTTCGGCGATTGCCGGGTGCTGGAGCTGCAGAATGATCTTCTGGTTCTGCATACATCCAGTCCCTTCTCCAAGGAGATCATAACCACCCGTTATGCAGGAAATGTGACAGACGCGATGAAAGAGCTGTTCGGCACGGAATTTCAGCTGAAAGTGCTGACCGAGTCGGATATGCCTGCCTATATGAATCAGCCCAAGGGCGCTGCCGATCCGTTTCGTGACGAGCGCTATACCTTTGACACCTTTATCGTGGGCGGCTCCAACCAGTTTGCCTTCGCCGCTGCCCGCAGCGTTGCGGACAAGCCTGCCGGGGAATATAACCCGCTTTTCATTTACGGCAACTCCGGTCTTGGAAAGACTCACCTGCTGTATGCCATCGCGCACCAGCTCCGGTCTAAAAACCCGGATTTCCGCATAGTCTATATCAAGGGCGATGAGTTTACCAATGAGCTGATCGGCGCCATTCAGACCGGGCGCAACAGCGAATTTCGGGAAAAGTACCGCCGCGCCGACCTGCTGATGGTGGACGATATCCAGTTCATCGCCGGTAAGGTGCAGACGCAGGAGGAATTTTTCCATACCTTCAATACGCTGTACGAGAGCCATAAGCAGATCGTGCTGACCTCCGACCGGCCGCCCAAGGAGATGCTGCGTCTGGAGGATCGGCTTCGTTCCCGCTTCGAAATGGGTCTGATGGCGGATGTGCAGCCCCCGGATTACGAGACCCGGGTCGCCATCGTCCGTACCAAGGCCAGCCGCATGGGCATCCCGCTTCCCAATGAGATCTGCGTCTACATCGCGGAAAATGTCATGGCCAATATCCGGCAGATCGAGGGCATTCTGAAAAAGATCAACGCCTATATCGACCTGCAGGGCAGCGGCGCTGTGAACATGGAGCTGGTTCAGAACATTACCCGCGAGGTCATCGACGCGGAACGCGCCTATACGCCGGAGTATATCATCGGACAGGTGGCGGAATACTACAATATTTCCTCCACGGATATCACCGGCAAAAACCGCACCCACAGCGTTGCGGTAGCCCGGCAGATCTGCATCTATATGCTGCGGAAGCTGACCAATCTGACGCTGGAGGAAATCGGCAAATCCATCGGGCGGGATCATACCACCGCCCTTTACGCCATCCGGAAGATCGAGGAATCCATCTCGGGAGACGCGGATCTGGCTGATACGATCCGGGATATTACGGCCAATATTTCCAACAAATGAGCCGCTTTTCCTGTCTGTTCGGGTTATTGACAATTTTCCACATTTTCCACAAAGTTATCCACATTTCTGCACATACCATGTGCACATAAATTCCGGCTTTCTGTCGGTGTGGAAAACCGGTGGAGTTTTCCACAAAGTTTTTTCTTCGATTTTTCCCGATTGAATCCGGTTTTTTTCGGGTTTTCCACCAATTTCCGGTTCTAATACCCCTAAAACTATTTTTTTGCTTACCTAAGCTGGCTGAGCCACGCGGAAAGGAAGTTATCAACATGAAATTTCAATGTGAGCGCAGTATTCTGCTGAACGCTGTCACCATCGCCTCCCGTACCGTGGCAGTGAAAAGCACCCTGTCCGCTCTGGAGGGTCTGCTGTTTGAAACCGAACGGGACGATCTGGTAATCACCGGCTACAATCTGAAAACCGGCATCCGCACCAAAGTTTCCGCCGATATCCGGGAGGAAGGCCGGCTGGTCCTGAATGCCAAGCTGCTGGCCGATATCATCCGCAAGCTGCCCGAAGGTCAGGTGACGGTCAGCTCCAATCCGGATATGCTGGTGAAGCTGACCTGCGGCATGAGCTACTTTGAGATCATCGGCACCGCTGCCGACGATTTTCCGGAGCTGCCCGCGGTGGAAGTGGAAAACTCCTTCCGCATTGCCGAGGGCAAGCTGCAGAGCATGATCTCCCAGACTCTGTTTGCCATCTCCACCAACGATATCCGCCCGGTTCACACCGGCAGCCTGTTCGAAATCGAAAACAGCCGACTTACCGTTGTTTCCGTGGACGGCTACCGGCTGGCGCTGAGAAGAGAAAATCTGCAGGAGGAAGCGCTGCGTCCCTGCTCCTTTGTGGTGCCCGGCGCCGCGCTGACCGAAGCGGAAAAGGTCTCCCGGCCGGACAGCGAGGAGCTGAGCCGGATCAGTCTGGGTTCCAAGCATATCATGTTCTCCATCGGCGATACGGAGATCATTTCCCGCCGTCTGGAAGGCGAATTTCTGGATTATCACAAGTCCATCCCCTCCGTGCACAGCATCGACGTGTACGCCGACCGGCGGGTGCTGCTGAATGTGTTCGAGCGCGTCAGTCTGATGATCAGCGAAAAATACAAAAGTCCCGTGCGCTGCTGCTTTGACGATGGGATTTTAAAGCTGGCCACCGCCACCGCCATCGGCAAGGCCACCGATGAATGCGACATTCAGGGCGACGGGAAGCATCTGGAAATCGGCTTCAACAACCGCTATATGCTGGACGCGCTCCGCGCCGCTCCCGGCGACCGGGTGAATATCCAGCTGACCAATGCCATCGGCCCTGCCATCATCTGCCCGGAAAAGCCGGAGGATGACAGCTATCTTTATCTGATTCTGCCGGTGCGGATCCGCACCGAGTAAGCGAGGAAACCGCCATGAACGAAACTCATATTGCCATTCAGACCCCCTTTATCAAGCTGGAAGCGCTGCTGAAATATGCGGGCGTGGTGGGAACCGGCGGAGAGAGCAAGATCCGCATCCAGCAGGGCGAAGTGAAGGTCAACGGTGAAGTCTGCACCATGCGGGGCAAAAAGGTCGTGCCGGGTGACCGGGTGGAGCTGGGCGAATATGCCCTGCTGGTCACAGGGTCATGCGAATAAACCGTCTGGAGCTGCAGGGGTTCCGGAATTACGGTTCGGCCTCCTGCGACTTTGCGCCGGATGTGAATGTGATCACCGGCCGCAACGCGCAGGGCAAGACCAATCTGCTGGAAGCGGTGTACTATCTCAGCTCTGCCCGTTCCTTCCGCACCCGTCTGGATCGGGAGCTGATCGGGCAGAATGCCGACGCGGTCTATCTGCAGGGCAACATCTTTTCCGGCGGGCGGCCCCAGCGACTGGAGATCAATTTCAGCCGGGGCGGCAGAAAAAAGCTCTTTGCCAACGGGGCAAAGCTTTCCTCCGCCGGGGAGCTGAGCGGCAGATTCTGCTGCACCCTGTTTGCGCCGGAGGATCTGGATCTGATCAAGGGCGGCGCTGCCGCCCGGCGGAAATACATGGATCTTGCCATTTCCCAGCTTCGTCCCCAGTACAGCGAGCTTGTGACCCGCTTCGGCCGCATCTACGAGCAGAAAACCCGGATTCTGAAGGATTATCGGGAACGGGCGGATATGCTGGAAGCGCTGGACGAGTTCAGCCTCAGCCTGTGCAAGACCGGCGCGGAGCTGATCCGCTACCGGGCAAGCTGGTGCGTGCGCGCTTCGCAGGCTGCGCGGCGGATCCACGGGGAGATTTCCGGGCGGGACGAGCAGCTTCGGATGCAGTACACCACCGTTCCCGAGGTGGAGGACCCGCTGCACCAGTCCCAGAATGAGATCCTGAATGCGCTGCTTCGCCAGCAGGAACGGCTGCGCCGTGCCGAGCTGGACGCGGGCCAGTGTCTGGCCGGGGTGCAGAAGGACGATATCCTGCTGGAGATCGGCGGACTTTCCGCCAGAAGCTTCGCGTCACAGGGTCAGATCCGCACCGCCGCCCTGAGCATGAAGCTGGCGGAATGGAATATCTGCCGGGAGGAAACCGGGGAATCCCCGGTGCTGCTGCTGGATGACGTACTCAGCGAGCTGGACCCGGTCCGGCAGGACTATGTACTGAACTCCATCCGGGGCGGACAGGTTCTCATCACCTGCTGCGATGAGCAGGAGGTCATGCGGAAAACCGGCGGAAAGGCGATCACCGTGGATCACGGTCGTATTTTTTACGAATGAAATAAACGGATTTTTCCTGCTGCGGAATGGTTTCATTCAAAATCGGAGATAATGAAAAATGGCAAAAGCAATACTGTTTGATCGGGTTTTTCGGGATATGGTCTTTGACCTGCGGCTTTACCGGTATGCGCTGCGGCACCAGCCGTCGCTGCTCCGGTTCTGGCCGCTTCGGCTGCTGGCGCTGCTGCTGAGCTGCTTCGGTATTCGGGCGGACAGGCTGCTGTGGATGTATCTGCCCCACTGTAAGCCGGAGCTGATCGTTCGTTTCTGGGATAAATGGGCGAAAAAGCTGCCCGCCGTCTGCCATGACAACCGGGTGGCGCTGCTGTCCCGAATGCCGGAAGCGGCGCTGCACCCGCTGATCGGCAAGGGATACTGGATCTTTTGTGCCGAAAGCTGGGAGCAGGCGTGGCAGAATGCAGGCAGTCCGAAAATCACCTATGATATGTGGCCACCGGTGCTGAAACAGACGGAGCATCGCTATATCTGGAAGGGAAAAACCTTCAAGACCCTGTCCCCCTACCTGTATCGGCGGATCGGGCAGGGCGTTTGGACCTTTGCGGCCCTCACCGGGTTCGGCATTGTAATGGGACTGATCTCCCTGTATTTCGCCACCGGATACTACTGCATGGATATGTACCGGACTTATCTGGCCATTCCGCTGACCGTGGTGCTGAATGTGGCTCCGGTGGTGGTGCTGTGCTGGATGCTGTATTTCCTGTGCAATACTGTCTGGGGCGCCGGTCTGCTGACCGGACTGATCACCATCGGATTTTCCCTTGCGGATTATCTCATGCTCATTCTGCGGAATGACCCGCTGATGTTCAGCGATCTGGGTTATGCGGCGGAGGGCGGCGGCATGGTTCTGGCCCGCTACCATCTGGACCCGGGTATGCGTACTTATCTGGCATTGCTGCTCTGCCTCGCCGCCGTGCTGGCAGCGACCCGGCTGGTGCGGGGCAAGGTAAAATACCGGCCGGTTCGGCTGATCGCGCTGGTGCTGCTGTCCGCGCTGTCCGTCTGGGCGGTCAGAAACGTGTATTACAGCACGGAGATCTACAATAAAACCGAAAACAATACGCTGACCTCTCCATGGTCCAGCACCGGGCGGTTTATGTCCCGCGGCTTTGTCTACCCCTTCCTGAACAGTATTCAGAAGGCAAAGCGAACCCCGCCGGAGGACTATTCGGACAAGGCAGCGGTGGAAATTCTGGAAAACTACACCTACGACAGCCTGCCGGAGGAGAAAAAAGTGAATATCGTGGCCGTCATGCTGGAGGCCTACAGTGATTTCAGCCGCTTCGGCTCCCCTATGCTCACCGAGGAGGTGTACGGCCCGCTGAATGAGCTTCGCAGCCGCAGCTATTCCGGCACCCTGCTGACCAATATCTTCGCCGGCGGCACGGTGGACACCGAATGGTGCTTCCTCACCGGTCTGGCCAGCGCCTCCGATTTCCGCACCGATGTAAACAGCTATGTGCGCTACTTCAAGGAGCAGGGCTATTATGCCGAGGGCAGCCACCCCTGCTATCAGTGGTTCTACAACCGGGAGAATGTGAATCAGTATCTGGGGTTTGACAACTACTATTTCTTCGAAAACCGCTATGATACCAACGGCAACGGCATTCTGGGAGACGATAAGCTGTTTCAGGACATCGGAGACCTGCTGGAGACCCATCTGAAAACCTCCGACCAGCCGTATTTCAGTTTCAGCGTCACCTATCAGAACCACGGCCCCTATGAGACCAACCGGCTGTACCGGGAGGGCGAGTTTGTCATAGACGACGGGTATACCGATGAGGAGAAGACCATGATGGAGAACTACTTCTCCGGCGTGGCCAATACCTCCAAAAACGTGCTGGCGCTGGCCGACCGGATCGACGCCATGGACGAGCCGGTGATCTACATCGTGTTCGGCGACCATATGCCGTGGATGGGCAACGGCAATACCGGCTATCAGCGGCTGGGCATCGACTTCACCGGCGAAAACGGACTGCGGAATATGTATGAAACGCCCTACCTCATCCATGCCAATGACGCGGCAAAGGAAGTGCTGGGCTGTGATATGACCGGCGAAGGCCCGGAGATCAGTCCCTGTTTCCTGATGAATCTGGTCTTTGAGCAGGCCGGACTGGAAGGCAATGAGCTTCTAAAGCTGAATGCGGACATGATGGAGGCTACCCCGCTGGTGCATTTCTCCGGCACCTACCTGCAGAACGGCGTACTGACCGATGTGCTTTCCGAAGAATCCGCCGCCGTCAACCGCCGTTTCCGGATCGCCCAGTACTACTGGCGCTATCATCTGCAGGACAGCAGCAGAGCAGGGTGACGGGATGTATCTTTACTTAGGACAGAATGTGGTGGTTCCGAAAAAAAGCGTCATCGGCGTGTTTGATCTGGATAACACCTCCTCCTCCCGCATTACCCGGGATTTTCTGAAAAAGGCCGAGCAGGCCGGTCAGGTCACGGATGTTTCCGGCTCCCTGCCCAAAGCCTTTGTGATCACGGAAATCCGAGGAAAGCAGACCGTGTATCTGTGCCAGCTGAATGCCTCCACGCTGCTGAAGCGCTGGGAGAACCGGAACTATAACGAAATATTTGAGTAACTGAGTGTCAGCTCAGTGTTATCATTCACAGTCAGGAGTATACCATGATAGAAAATAAAGTCGAAGCGACAGAGTCTCCCATTTCCGAGCTTGCGCCGGTGACGCCGGTAGAGCCGAAGGAAGCCTATAATGCGTCCCAGATTCAGGTTTTGGAAGGTCTGGAAGCGGTTCGGATGCGTCCGGGTATGTACATCGGTTCCACCTCTGCCTCCGGTCTGCACCATCTGGTCTATGAGATCGTGGACAATGCCATCGACGAAGCATTGGCCGGCTTCTGCACGGAGATCCATGTGACTGTAGGCGAGGGAGACACCATCACCGTCACGGACAACGGCCGCGGCATTCCGGTGGATGTGCAGGAGCAGACCGGTCTGCCCGCGCTGGAGGTGGTCTATACCGTGCTGCACGCCGGCGGAAAATTCGGCGGCGGAGGCTATAAGGTCTCCGGCGGCCTCCACGGCGTAGGCGCCAGCGTGGTCAATGCCCTGTCCGACTGGCTGGAGGTAGAGGTGCATAAAAACGGTCATATCTACCAGATGAAGTTCAGCCGCGGCGTGAAAACGCAGGATATGAAGATCATCGGCGAGACGAACCGTACCGGCACCACCGTCCGCTTCCATCCCGACCCGCTGATGTTCGAGGATCGGGTCTATAACTATGAAACCATCCATACCCGGATGCAGGAGCAGGCCTTCCTGAATGCGGGTCTCCGCATCATCACCCGGGATGTGCGTCCCGGCATGGAGACCGAGGACAGTATGTGCTATGAAGGCGGCATCCGGGAGTATGTGCGCTATATGAACGAGGGCAAGACCCCTCTGCATGACACCGTCATCTATGTAGGCGGCACCCGGGACGGTTCCGCTGCCGAGGTGGCGCTCCAGTGGAACGATGGGTATAACGAAAATCTGGAGTCCTTCGCCAACAACATCCGCACCCCCGAGGGCGGTATGCACGAGACCGGCTTCAAGACCGCGCTGACCCGGGCGCTGAACAACTATGCCCGTTCTAAGAAGATCATCAAGGAGGATGAGAGCTTTTCCGGCGACGACTGCCGCGAAGGTCTCACCGCCGTGATCTCCGTCAAGCTGGAGAATCCCCAGTTTGAAGGCCAGACCAAGCAGAAGCTTGGCAACTCCGAAATGCGGACGCTGGTGGACAGCGTGGTTTATGATAAGCTCTCCGCCTTTCTGGAGGAAAACCCCGCGGTGGGCAAAACCGTGGTGGACAAGGTCATCACCGCCTCCCGCGCCAGAGAAGCGGCCCGGAAGGCCCGGGAAAATGTCCGGAGAAAGACCGGTCTGGAATCCGGCCAGATGCCGGACAAGCTGCAGGACTGCAATGAGCGGGACCCCAGCCTCTGCGAGATCTACATCGTGGAGGGCGACTCCGCTGCAGGCTCCGCCATTCAGGGGCGGGACAGCCGGTTTCAGGCCATCCTGTCCATGTGGGGCAAGATGCTGAATGTGGAAAAGGCCCGTGCGGATAAAATCTATGGCAATGACAAGCTGTATCCCATGATTGTGGCGCTGGGTGCGGGCATTGGCAGCGAGTTCAACGTGGACAAGCTGCGCTACCATAAAATCATCATCATGGCGGATGCCGATGTGGACGGCGCCCATATCCGTACCCTGCTGCTGACCTTCTTCTTCCGCTATATGCGTCCGCTGATCGAAAACGGCTATGTGTATTCCGCCGTGCCGCCCCTGTATAAGCTGAGCCGGGGCAAGCAGCAGCGGGTGGCCTATTCCGATGAGGAACGGGACAGAATCTCCGCCGAAATGAAGGGCGGCAACGAAAACATCAAAATCGACATCAGCCGTTTCAAAGGTCTGGGTGAGATGGATCCCCACGAGCTGTGGGAGACCACCATGGACCCGGAGAAGCGCACCCTGCGCCGCATTACGCTGGACGATGCGGTGGCAGCGGATCGGATCTTCACCATTCTCATGGGCGAAGAAGTGGACCCCCGGCGGGACTGGATCGACAAGAACGCCCGCTATGTGGTCAATCTGGATATTTAAGGAGGTGACGCAGCATGGGTCACAATCGAGATTATAAGCCGGAGGACATTCTGTTCCCGGATCAGCAGATCACCGAGTCCGAGCTGGTGGGGGAAATGCAGAAATCCTATCTGGAATACGCCATGAGCGTCATCGTGGGCCGCGCCCTGCCGGATGTGCGGGACGGTCTGAAGCCGGTGCATCGGCGCATTCTCTATGCCATGTTCGAGGACGGACTGACGCAGGACAAACCATTCCGGAAATGCGCCACCGCCGTCGGCGATGTGCTGGGCCGGTATCATCCCCACGGCGACGCCAGCGTGTATGACGCGCTGGTTCGTATGGCGCAGGACTTCTCCATGCGCTATCCCCTAATCGACGGACACGGCAACTTCGGTTCCGTGGACGGAGACCCCCCGGCGGCCTACCGTTATACCGAGGCCAGAATGGCCAAGATGGCGGCGGAGATGCTGCGGGATATCGACAAGGAGACCGTGGATTACCTGCCGAACTTCGATGAAACGCGGAAGGAGCCGGTGGTGCTGCCCTCCCGCTTCCCCAATCTGCTGGTCAACGGTTCCTCCGGCATCGCCGTGGGCATGGCCACCAATATTCCGCCTCACAACCTGCGGGAGACCGTTTCCGCAGCCATCTGCCTGCTGGATAACCCGGATGCGGAGCTGAGCGAACTGATGCAGTACATCAAAGGCCCCGACTTCCCCACCAAGGGCATCATCATCGGCAGAGCAGGCATCCGCGCCGCCTATGCCACCGGCCGCGGTCACATCACCGTCCGCGCCCGCACCGAAATGGAAAGCTACGGGCACGACCGGCGGCGGATCATCGTCACCGAGCTGCCCTATCAGGTGAACAAGCGCCAGCTGATCAAGGCCATCGCCGACAAGGTTCGGGATAAAACGCTGGAGGAGATCAGCGACATCCGGGACGAAAGCGACCGGAACGGTATGCGCGTGGTCATCGAGCTGAAAAAGGATTCCAATGAGCAGGTGGTGCTGAACAAGCTGTTCGCGCAGACCCAGATGCAGACCACCTTTGCCATCAATATGCTGGCGCTGGTGAACAACCAGAAGCAGCCGAAGATTCTGTCTCTGAAACACATTCTGCAGGAGTACCTGAGCTTCCAGATGGATGTGCTGACCCGGCGGACGCAGTATGACCTGCGGAAGGCCAGAGAACGGGCCCATCTGTTGGAGGGTCTGATCATTGCGCAGGACAATATCGACGAGGTGATCCGCATCATCCGGGAGAGCTACGATGACGCAAAGGAACGTCTGATGGAGCGCTTCGGTCTGGACGATGTGCAGGCCACCGCCATTCTGGAAATGCGTCTCAAGCAGCTGCAGAAGCTGGATCATGAGAAGCTGCTGGCGGAATACAAGGAGATCGAAGGTCGGATCGAATACTATGAGAGCCTGCTCCGTGACCCGGTGAAGCTGCAGGGCGTTCTGAAGGACGAGCTGACCGCCATTCTGAGCAAATACGGCGATGATCGTCTCACCGAGATCCAGGAAGCCGAGGGTGAGATCGATGTGGAGGATCTGATCGCGGAGGAACACTGCGTATTCACCCTGTCCCGGGCCGGGTACATCAAACGCATTCCCGCCGACACCTATCGGGTACAGAAGCGGGGCGGCAAGGGCGTCACCGGCATGACCACCAAGGACGAGGATTCCGTGGATGCCATCTTCACCGCCTCCACCCATGACTTTATCTATTTCTTTACCTCCACCGGTCATGTCTATAAGCGCAAGGGTTATCTGATTCCGGAGGCCGGACGCACCGCCAAGGGCACCAATATTGCAAATATCATCCCCGTGGAGCCGGGCGAAAGCCTTCGTGCCGGACTGGCGCTCAGTGAGCTGCCGCAGGATCGGTATCTGGTGTTCGTCACCCGGGGCGGTACGGTAAAACGTATGTCCTTCGCCGAGCTGAAAAATCTGAAAAACATCGGCATCCGCGCCATTACGCTGGATGAAAATGACGAGCTGATCGCGGTGTTGAATACCTCCGGTTCCGACTATGTGCTGATCGCCACCCGGGACGGCAACGCCATCTGCTTCGATGAGAATGACGCCCGTGCCATGGGCCGCACTGCCGCCGGCGTGCGCGGCATCCAGCTGCGGGAGGGCGACTGCTGCGTCGGCGCGGTATGCTGCACGCAGGAGGATTCCCTGCTCACCGTCACAGAGAACGGATTCGGCAAGAAAACGCCGGTTTCCGAATACTGCCGCGGCGGAGAGGCGCAGCGGCGCGGCGGCATCGGCCTCCGGAACTGCAATGTTACCGAGAAAACCGGTAAGGTTGCGGGCATCGGTCTGGTTCACCCCGGCGACCATATCCTGCTGATGAGCTCCGACGGTATCGTGATCCGTCTGGAGGCAGAGGATGTGAACGAGTACGGCCGGGCAACCCAGGGCGTGCGGGTCATGCGTCTCATGGAGGATCAGCGGGTCATCAGTCTCACCGTGACCCCCGCTTCCGCCGATGATGCGGATGCGGATGAAGGCGAAGCATGAAAGAAGTGACCGTCTGGACGGACGGGGCCTGTTCCGGTAATCCCGGCCCCGGCGGCTGGGCCGCCATTCTCCGCTGCGGTGACGCGGAAAAGGAGCTTCACGGCGGGGAAGCGCTGACCACCAATAACCGCATGGAACTGACCGGTGTGATTCGCGCACTGGAAGCGCTGAAGGTACCCTGTGCCGTCACCATTCACAGCGATTCCAAGTATGTGGTGGACGCTATGACACAAGGCTGGGCATGGGGCTGGAAGAAAAAGGGCTGGATGCGGACAAAAACCGAGCCAGCCAAAAATCCGGAGCTGTGGGAACGGCTGCTGGAGCTGAGCCGGGTGCATCAGCTGACCTTCCATTGGGTGAAAGGCCATGCGGACTGTCCGGAAAATCAGCGCTGCGATCAGCTTGCCGTTTCGGAAAGCATGAAATATAAGTAAAATAACTCTAAAATTTAAGATTTTTTTCATAATTCCCTGTTGCAATTATTGGTATTTTCTGATAGTCTAAGGGCGGTATATGGATATATAACTTGCGGAATATATCCTGATAACACACTAAATTGTAAGGAGATGTTTTTATGGTAGAATTGACTGCTGCCGAAAAACGCGCCATGTGTGAAGAACTGACTGCACATCTGCCGAAAATCAGAAAGCTCCTCAGTCTCACCCAGGCCGATCTGGGCAACCTCACCGGTCTGAGCCGTGTTACCATTTCCCAGATCGAGAGCGGCAAGGTTCGCATGACCTGGCTGCACCTGAATGCCATCATGTTCATCTGCACGGTGAACCAGCGTTCCAAGGAATATTTCTATGCCAACAACCTGCTGGGTCCCCGTTATCTGCAGTTTGTGCAGGGCAAGGACGATAATATTCCGCCTGACTACAATGTGACCGTGCGAACGGAAATGATCGATATGTATCAGAAATTGAATCAGAAGGGTTGAGAAAGTCCTTCTGTCCAAGGGAGACCTGCCGTGGCGCTGCTTCGGCAGGTTTTTTATTAGAACATGCGGGTTTTTAAAAATCATGCTTGACATTTCGAGATAAGCATGATATATTAGCCAAGCTCTCAACGAGAGGGC
>DCGQ01000064.1:978-3064 GCA_002314635.1 Clostridiales bacterium UBA1774 | reverse complement strand
ATCAAAGCCTACCGGGCGGAGGGACACAGTCTCAGCTCCGGACAGGTGCTCAGTGAGCCGTACCCCTTTGAAAAGGCGCGGCTGGTGATGCGGGAGATGGCGGATTCCCTGTCGCTGGAGCTGGTGTCGAAGGGACTGGTTACAGACCTGCTGGTGCTGTCCGTAGGTTACGATACCAGCAGCCTGACAGATCCGGAGGTGCGGCGGAGGTACACCGGGCCGATCAGCACGGACTTTTACGGGAGAAGCGTGCCAAAGGCGGCGCACGGCAGCGAAAAGCTGGCGCTGACCTCCTCCACCGATGCGATTCTGGACGGGTTTACCCGGCTGTTTGACCGGATTGTGAATCCGAATCTGTCGGTTCGGCGGATGTATGTGGTGGCCGGACGGGTGCTGCCGGAGGAGGAAGCGGAAGCGGCGGAGGAATATGTGCAGCTGGATCTGTTTTCCGACCCGGCGGAGCAGGAGGCACAGCGGCAGCAGGCGAAGGAGGAACGGGAGCGGGAACGCCGCCGTCAGGAAGCGCTGCTGACCATCCGGGAGAAATTCGGCAGAAATGCCATTCTGAAAGGCTTTAATTTCGAGGAAGGCGCTACCGCCATTCAGCGCAACGGCCAGATCGGCGGACATAAGGCGTGAAGCGGATGCACCTGACTTCCGGAAGGAGAGATTCCCATGAGTACGGAACCGAGGAAACCGGGCGAATACGACGATATCATAGACCTGCCCCATCCTGTATCCGCTGTCCACGCGCCGATGCCGCGAAAGGATCGGGCGGCGCAGTTTGCACCCTTCGCGGCGCTGACCGGCTACAGCGAAACCGTGGCGGAAACCGCCCGGTACACAGACCGGCAGATGGAGCTGGATCCGGATGAGATTGAGCGGCTGAACCGGAAGCTGGTGGCGCTGAACGGGCGGCTTTCGGAAGCACCGCAGGTCAGCATCACCTATTTTCAGCCGGACGCCCGGAAAGCGGGCGGCAGCTACGAAACATGGGCGGGCGTGCTGAAACGCATCGACCCCACCTTCGGCTTTGTGGAGGGGGAGGACGGTCTGCAGATTCCCATTTCCCGAATCATCGCAATCGGGGAATAGAGGCGGTCGGCGGAAATATGGAAAAAGGCTGTCTCGGAATGCGGAAACGCACCTGAGACAGCCTTATTTCGCGTATACAGTTTTTATCTGCGCCCTCAGGACACAAACTCGGTCTCAATGGTCAGCTCCAGCCGGTAGGCCGGGTAACATTCCTGCATCCGCCGGGTGAAGCGCTGACGCAGCGCGTCCCAGTCCCGGAGGGAGTAGTCCACGATCAGGTCACAGTAGACGGTCTGATGCTCCGCGTCGATGTAGACGGCGTGGAAGCTTTTCACCCCCGGCTCGGATTTCACAAAGCCGCCGATCTCCTTCCGCAGCGCCCGAATCTCCTCGTGGTCGTTGTCCACCGCGTACACGCCGAACACCATGGTCACGTGATGGGTGTGCATGATGCGAAGCTGCAGGGCGTGGAGGGTCTGATAGATTTCGCCCACTGATTTTTTGTGGTCAAGCTCCACGTTGACGGAGCCGGACCATGCGTCCGGGCCGTAGTTGTGCAGCATCATGTCCGCCGCAGACAGGATACCCTCCGTCTCCCGAATTTCCGCATACAGCGTCTTTGCCAGCTCATGCTCACCGGGACGACCCAGCAGATCGCCCACCGTGTCCTTCAGCACGGAGAACCCGGCTTTCAAAATCAGGGCGGACATGAGAATACCCGCGTAAGCGTCCAGCGAGATGCCGAAGATCAGAAAGATCAGCGAGGAGGCCAGCGTGATCACGGAGGCGAAGGCGTCGCTGCGGCTTTCCAGTCCCACGCCCACCAGCGCGGCGGAATCCGCCTGTTTCCCCATCCGGATGGTGACCACGCCCAGAAAAAACTTGATGACGGCAGAGACCGCCACAATGAGCAGAACCAGATAGGAGACCTTCAGCGGTTCCGGATGAAAGATCAGCCGGACGGCGCTGATGAGCATTTCCGTTCCGGTGACCAGAATCAGCACGGAGATCACCAGACTGACCAGATATTCGATGCGGCCATAGCCGAAGG
>DCGQ01000064.1:648-945 GCA_002314635.1 Clostridiales bacterium UBA1774 | reverse complement strand
TAGCCGAAGGGGTGCTTTTCGTCCGGATGCTTCCGGGCCAGCTTGGCTCCCAGCAGCGCGAGGAAGGAGGAAAGCGCGTCTGCCGCGCCGTTCACGCCCTCCGATACGATGGCAATGGAGGCGGTGAGCAGTCCGATGACCACCTTGACGGCGGCCAGAATGATGTTGACGGCAATGCCCAGTCCGGAGGCGGCGGCGATCACGCCCTCCCGGGAATCCGGGTCCTGCCGGAACAGCTTACAGATCAGCTGCATATCGGTTCCCTTCTTTTTCCGGAGGATGTGCGTACCTCCTCCG
>DCGQ01000064.1:229-628 GCA_002314635.1 Clostridiales bacterium UBA1774 | reverse complement strand
GGTTTTTCCTGAAAGATAGCAGATTCCCGGAAGGATTGCAAGCGCTTCCCGGGAAGGAAGGGACTTTCTCCCGGTATTGAAAAACCGTGCGGTGAATGCTATGATGTTTTGCAGAACGACCGAGGAAAAGGAGCCGTGTATGAAAAAGTTTTGCGTATTCAGCGGATTTCTGGGGGCGGGGAAAACCACTGCCATGATGGCGCTGACAGAGTATTATACTGCCCGTTACGGCAAGGCCGCCATGATCTCCAACGATTTGGGGCACGGGGTCAATCTGGCGGACAACCGGCTGGCGCAGCTTCGCGGCTGCAATGCCTCCGAGCTGACGGAGACCTGCATCTGCTATCAGAATGAGAATCTGGCGCAGCGGCTGGACAGCTATTATCACGACGGCTGTGA
>DCGQ01000064.1:0-193 GCA_002314635.1 Clostridiales bacterium UBA1774 | reverse complement strand
CTGGTGATCTCCGATATCCCCGGCTTCGGCGTAGGTGCGCTGGAGCATGTGTACCACGGTCTCAGCGAGAAATTCCCCGGCGCATATGCGCTGGCACCCTTTACCGTGCTGGTGGAGCCGCGCACCGCAGAGCTGCTGCGGGCAGGGGACGGGGGCGACCTTGCCTACATTCTGAATACCCAGCTGGTGGAAG
>DCGQ01000024.1 GCA_002314635.1 Clostridiales bacterium UBA1774 | reverse complement strand
TCCCAGCCCCATGCGTGGTCGATCAGCAGCTCCGCATTGATCCCGAACAGCTTGTACAGCAGTTCCTCATTCTGAATCTCCCACGGCTTTCCCACGGAGCAGCGGGCCACATCGCCCATGGTGTGCATCCCGTACTGCTCCAGCTTCCGGGCAATGCCCTTGCCCACCCGCCAGAAATCCGTCAGCGGCCGGTGGTTCCACAGTGCTTTCCGATAGCTCATCTCGTCCAGCTCCGCAATCCGCACGCCGTATTCGTCCGCCGGACTGCGCTTGGCCCAGATATCCATGGCAATCTTGCAGAGATACAGGTTCGGCCCGATCCCCGCCGTTGCGGTGATGCCGGTGGCCTCCAGCACCTCCTGAATCAGCATCCGGACAAACTCCCGGGCGGTCATTTTCCATTGCTCCAGATACCCGGTCACATCGATAAACACCTCGTCCACCGAGTAAACATGGATATCCTCCGGTGCCACGTATTTCAGATAAATGCCCACGATCCGGGCGCTGTATTCCATATAATAAGCCATCCGGGGCGTGGCCACCAGATAGTCCGCTTTCAGCAGCGGATCGGCGTTCAGCTCCGTGCTGTCGCAGGAAGCGCCTTCAAAGTCCCGTCCGGCCTTCCCCCGCCGCATTGCGTTGACTTCCTGCATCCGCTGCACCACCTCGAACAGCCTTGCCCTGCCGTGGATGCCGTAGCTTTTCAGAGAGGGCGAAACGGCAAGGCAGATGGTCTTTTCTGTGCGGCTCTCGTCCGCCACCACCAGATTGGTGGTCAGCGGATCCAGTCCCCGCTCTATGCATTCCACGCTGGCGTAGTAGGATTTCAGATCGATGGCCGCATACACGCGGGGAGCCACATTATTTTGCGGAAATAACGTCGATTTTTCTTCCGGCTTTCCCATGTCCTCCCCCTTCCGCACAGCTCGCCGCGTCTGCGTTATTGTGCGTTTACCCGCAGCTTTTTCTTCTATGATGCCAGATTGCCGACACAAAATCAAGTATCCGGCTGCACTTGCAGCGAGTTTCCCCGTATTCCTCCGCGCCAAACCGCATTTCCCGCAAAATATCCGGTAAAAATTACAAAAGGTATTGGAAACCGGCGCATAATAGGATATACTGACAAAAACAATGAATAGTATGGGTATTTGCAGGCTTCGGCAGATCCGGTTTTATCCGATATCTGTCGGAACCCGATGCCGCGGCAGTATCATGAGAGAGGAAAAACACGATGGCTGAGATGCAGAATGGAAAAAAGATTCAGACAGTCAGTCTGGATGATCTGAGGGTCATGCTCGGAACTTTGCGCGACATATTTGACATGGTACTTGTCGTCGACCCGATGAACAAGGAAGTATGGGATATCGACGGCGATGGTAATTTCGGCAGAGTCGGTGCCTGTTGCGACATCTGGAACAAAGATCACACCTGTGAGACCTGCCTTCCTCTCAAAAGCTGTCAGGAATGCGTGATCACGGAAAAGTACGAAAAGCTTGGCAGCGATATTTACCATCTGCAGACAAAGCCCATTCTGGTGGACGGTCGGCTGTTTGCGCTGGAGGTCAGCTCGCGGATGGACGATGAAAACGATGTTCTGAAAAGAGAACTGCTTCTGCACGAGCAGGAGCGGAACATGGAGATCATCAAGATTCTGGCCTCCGAGTATTCCTCCGTGTATTACATTGATCTGGATTCCGATGGACTGGACCCCTATACGATGAACGAAGAAACGGAGACCACCTTCGGCTCCGTGTTCCGCAGCGGCATCACCTACTCCGAAGCCTACAGGCTGTATGTGGACAAGCTGATTTTCGGCGAAGACAGAAGCATGATGCTGAAAGCCGGCTCCATTGATAACATCCGGAAGGAGCTTCGCAATAAAAAGACCTTCATCACCCGGTATCGCTCCGCGGACAACAAATACTCCGAGATGAAGTTCGTCAAGGTGGGCGCGGACAACGATGAGCCCCGGGAGGTGGCTCTCGGCTTCGCTGAAAAGGACGAACAGATCCGGTTTGAGCAGCAGATCGAGCAGGAGCGCCAGAGAAACTACGATATTATCCAGATTCTTGCCTCCGAGTATTCCTCCGTGTACTACATTGACCTGACCACGGACGAGCTGAATCCCTACACCATGAACGCCGATACAGAATCCGCCTTCGGTCAGATCTTCCGAAGCGGCATCAATTACAGCGACGCATTCCGGATGTATGTGGACCAGCTTGTGCTGCCGGAAAACAAGATCATGATGCTGAAAGCCGGTTCCATCGGCAACATCATGAAGGAGCTGAAAACGAAAAAAACCTTTATCACCACCTACCGGAACGCCGCCGGTCACTACTCGGAGATGAAATTCGTCAAGGTGGGCGATGAAAGCGGCCTTCCCACCGCCGTGGCTCTCGGCTTTGCCGATAAGGACGCGGAGCTTCGCGCCAAGGAGGAAGAATCCCGGATCCTCCAGCGCAATATTGATATCATCGAGATTCTGGCGTCCGAATACACCTCCGTGTACTATATTGACCTGACTACGGACGAGCTTGACCCCTATACCATGAACGCCGAAACCGAATCCGAGTTCGGTCAGATCTTCCGCTCCGGCATCAAATACAGCGAGGCCTTCAAGCTCTATGTCAATACGCTGGTCAACATGGAAGACCGGCCCACCATGCTCAAGGCAGGCTCCATCTACAATATTCTGAAGGAACTGGAAAACAAAAAGACCTTTATCACCACCTACCGCTCCGATATGGGCGGCGAGACGCGGTACTGCGAGATGAAGTTCGTCAAGGTGGGCGATGACGAAAACCCCCAGGCCGTGGCGCTGGGCTTTGCGGATAAGAACGAGGAGATCCGCAAGGAGCTGGAGCGGAAGGCCAAGACGGAACGGGATCAGGCCGTTATCTCCGGTCTTTCGGATGACTTCGGCTGCGTGCTTTACACGGGCTTTGACGATTATTCGGAGATTCATTACCGGTTTGACCCGAATTTCCTAAAGAACATCCCCGGCTGGGATTCCATCACCAAATTCGATGAGAGACTGGACAGGCTGGTACAGACCGTCATGCACCCGGATGACCGGCAGACCTTCTGGGCCGCCACCCGCCCGGATGTGGTGAAGGCCGCGCTGGTGAAGGACAACGCCTACTATGTGAACTTCCGCGTGATCATCCACAACGAGGTTCTGTATTATCAGGCGAAGTTTGCCAAGGATATGCAGCACCCGGATACCAACGTGATCGCCGGTTTCCACAATGTCGATGTGGAAACCAAGCGGGAAATGGAAGCGCTTGACCGGGCCGAAACGGCCAGCAAGGCCAAAACGGACTTCCTGTTCAACATGAGCCACGACATCCGCACGCCGATGAACGCCATTATGGGATTTACAAACATGGCAATGAAGCACAAGGACGACCCGGAGCGGCTCACCAATTATCTGATCAAAACGCAGACCGCCAGCAATCTGCTGCTTTCGCTGATCAACAGCATTCTGGATATGAGCCGGATCGAAAGCGGAAAAGCGCACCTTGACGAAACGGAAACCGATGTGTTCGCCTCGTTTGACGAGATCGAATCCACCATGCAGGAGCTGGCGGATTCCAAGAAGATCAATCTCTCCATGCTGGTGGAGGAGGTACATGACCGCTATAT
This sequence comes from Clostridiales bacterium UBA1774, assembly GCA_002314635.1. GTDB lineage: Bacteria > Bacillota > Clostridia > Oscillospirales > Oscillospiraceae > UBA1774. The sequence goes on along the minus strand of DCGQ01000024.1, from coordinate 34,335 downwards.
TCTCTGCGACAAGACCCGGTGTCAGAGAGTTTTTGTCAATCTGATCAGCAACGCGATCAAGTATACAAACGATGGCGGCTGGGTCAAGGTTCGCTGCAACCAGATCGGCAAGGCCGAAAACGGCTACGGTCTTTTCCAGTACACGGTGGAAGACAACGGAATCGGCATGAGCAGCGAATTCCAGAAGCACGTATTCGAGGAGTTTGCCCGGGAACAGAACTCCACGGTCAGCGGCATTCAGGGCACCGGATTGGGGCTTTCCGTGTGCAAATCCTTTGTCACGCTGATGAGCGGCACCATCGAATGCGTCAGCCGTCAGGGCATCGGCTCCAAATTTACGGTAACGATTCCCTTCAAGCTGCAGAATCAGTCGGCGGATGCCGGGAACGGCGGCGCAGACCACCGTGCGGCAAGGGCCTCTCTGACGGGACGGAGGGTGCTTCTGGTGGACGATAACGAGTCGAACCGGGAGGTCGCCATCGACACCATTGAGGACGAAGGGCTGATCGTGGATGAAGCACATGACGGAAGCATGGCGGTCAAGCTCCTGCGGGAAAAGGGCCCCCACTATTATGACTGCATTCTGATGGATATTCAGATGCCGATTATGGACGGGTATACGGCCACCAAAGAGATTCGTAAAATGTATCCCAATTCCAACATTCCCATCATTGCCGTTTCCGCAAATGCCTTTGAGGAGGACAGGAAGGCTTCCATTGCAGCGGGAATGGACGGGCACATAGCAAAACCGATCAACGGGAACGAACTGATTGACACGCTGAAGGCTTATCTGTAAAAAAAGATCGGAGGGGCGTCATGAATATCCAGTTGCAGGTCTGCGGATTTATCATGCTGATCATGCTGTTGATTTTTTATAAATCCCACAAATCGCTCAACCTGTACGCAGAAAAAGTATTTTTCCGCACCCTGTTTATCACCATTTTGACCGTGCTGTTTGATATCCTGTCCATCGTCTGCATTTCCCACAGTCACTCCCTGCCCCTGTTTCTGGTAAAGAGCGTATGCAAGGTCTATCTGATGTTTCTGCTCTGGAGCGCGTGGGCAACGGCCACCTACATCCTGCTGGACTTTTCGACTGTCACCAGGCAAAGATGGATCACCGGCATATCCGGAATGTTCGTGGTGCTGGCCTGTATCGTGCTGGCTTTTCTTCCGATCTCCATATACAATACCGATAATGTAGTCTATACCTACGGAACCTCCGTATCCACGACCTATTATCTTTGCGCCATCTGTATTGTGGGTTCCTTTGTCATTTCGCTGATCCTGTGGCATCACAAGCGTTCCAGACGTTCCTTCGGCGGAGCGCTGCTCACCTTTATCTGGGCAGGCGCCGCTCTGGTTCAGTTCTTCAATAACAAACTGCTGCTGGTCGGTTTCTCCCAGTCTTTGGGAATGCTCATTCTCTTTGTCCTGATGGAAAACCCGGAGTCGTATATTGATAAGGAGTACGGTTCGTTTAATACCTTTGGCTTCAAGCCGTTTGTCGACCACCTGTATCAGTCGAGGCAGGCTTTTTTCGTCGCGCAGGCGTTCATTGAGAACAATTCGATGCTTGCGGTGGCAGGCTATGACGTGGAAGAGATCATCCGAACCTTTATCTCCAACGTATCCCAGCAGGCGGACGTCTATGTGTTCAAGGATACCGCGTGCAGCATAACGGTGCTGACCACCAATGAAGAAAGCTTTGACAAATGCCTGAAAATCATCCGGGACGTAAAGCAAGCTGCGCCGTATCTGAAAGGCCACGCGAAGCTGGTCAGCATGAGGCACGCCGAAAAGCTATCCGGCTATGACGCGCTTGCGGATCTCTATGCCCATGTCAAGAGCACATACATCAACCGTACTTTGGAGTATGTGGATATTACCGACGACATCATCCAGAGGCATCGGGAGCTGAACGAGGTCAACAAGGAAATTGATGACGCCCTTGAGGAAGACCGGGTGGAGGTTTTCCTGCAGCCGATTTTTTCCAACAAGGAAAAGAGCTTCACCTCTGCCGAGGCGCTTACCCGCATCCGGATGAAGGACGGCAGTATGCTGTCGCCTGGAATCTTCATTCCGGTGGCGGAAAAGACCGGGCAGATCATCCCGCTGGGATATCGGATTCTGGAAAAGGTCTTTGAGTTTGTCAGCTCCAACGATATGGAAGCGCTGGGTCTTCACTATCTGGAGGTAAATCTGTCGGTCATGCAGTGCGAGCAGGAGGATCTGTTCGAAAACATCATGGCGATGATCCAGAAATACAAGGTGGAGCCCCGTTACATCAATTTTGAGATCACGGAATCCGCAACCATCAATACCAAGGACATCATCTCCGCCAATATTCAGAAGCTGTTTGACGCAGGCTTCTCCCTTTCGCTGGACGATTTCGGCAAGGGCGAATCGAACCTGATGTATGTGGTGGATATGCCGGTCAGTCTGATGAAGTTTGACTTTGATCTGACCAAGGCGTACTTCGATTCCTTCAAGGCCAAGAGCATCATCCGTGCCGTGGTTCCCATGGCACACAGGCTGGATCTGAAGCTGGTGTCCGAGGGCGTGGAGTCCGCAAGGGAGTTGGAGCTTCTGAGCAGCGAGGGCATCGACTATATTCAGGGGTTTTATTTCTCAAAACCGCTTTCCATGCCGGACTTCATGGAATTTATCAAAACCCGATAGTTGTCACTCACGCCGCATTCCCCGGATTCGGGGAATGCGGCGTGATATTCTTGACAGAAGATTGTTTTTTCTGTAGAATAATAGGGTCATTTTTCGTTCATAAGGGAGTTCTGACGGGATGATCGTATGGAATGAACAGTCGGTTCGCTGGTTCCGCAGCGCCTCTGAATACACCGGCTACAACCGGAGCCTTGCCGCTCTGCTGCTGGAATATCTGCCGTCGGGCGGAACGCTGTGCGACATGGGCTGCGGCTGCGCACTGATTGATTTTGAGCTTGCGCCCCATTTTCAGGAGATCACCTGTGTGGATATCGACCCGGAAGCCGCCGCTGCCGTCCGCAGGCAGGCAGAAAGCCGGGGCATTTCCAACCTGCACGCGGTCCATGCCGATGGGACGACTCTGGACGGGCACTGGGACGCGGTGATGGCCCTGTACCACGGCGGCGCGGACGCTTTTGATCGGTACTATGAAAAGGCGGAGCAGACTTTGCTGCTGGTCACCCGGCGGAACCGTGCCGGGAACTTCGGCCCGGAAAACCGGCGCATTGAAAAATGCACCGACATAGCCGGGATCGCCGGGTATCTGAACAGCCGCGGCATCCGCTACACCCTGCGGGAAGCCGCCATCGAGTTTGGACAGCCCTTTGAAAGCATGGAGGACGCGAGGCTTTTCATACAGGCTTACGCCATGCCCACCGGCTCCGAGGAGCTGGACCGGTATCTGGAGCGATCCCTCCAATCCACCGGACGCACGGATTATCCCTATTACCTCCCCAAGACACGGGAGCTGGGAATCTTCGTCATCCGCCGCAGTGACAATACGGTTTGATAAAAGCAGAACAGGCGCCGCCTGTTCTGCTTTTTTATACTTGATTATCTGCCGCCGGGACGACCGGGGCCGCCGCCTGGTCTGCCCATGCCGCCGGGGCGGCCGCTGCCCGAGCCGCGGCTGCCGCCGCCCATGCCGGGTCTGCCGGGACGGACGGCTGCGGGAGGATTGCCCCGCATCGCCGGAGGGGGCGCAGTATGTCTGCCGATGCCGCCCTGTGCCGGGCGGATGTACCGGGGCGGCGGAGGCAGGGGACGAACACGCCTGCTGCCGAACACCTGACGGCTCACGTAGGGACGGTTCCAGCGGGAAATGCGGGAAACCCGGTTGGCAATGCCCAGCGTACCCAGCACGGCAAGGATCCCCAGCCAAACATTGCTGTTGTCCTGCTCCCCTGTGCTGCCGTATCGGTCCGCATTCAGCTCCACATAATCGTCCGCATCACACACCGCCACCTGCATTCCGTTGCCGGTCAGGGCGCTGGCAAGGGCGTTTGCCTGCTGTTCGCTCAGGTTGCACGCCACCTCCGCAGGCAGAGAACTCAGAATCGTATTGGCCTCGGACAGAGAATAGCTGATGTATTCCCGCAGGCAGGCTCTGGCCTGCATCCGGGTACAGCTTCCCAGATCCAGCAGGATCACCCGGTAGTCCGATCTCATGGAACCGGTAAAGGTTTGATTGTCGTTGTAAGCGGTTCCGGTATAGCTGGTCACTGCCGTTGTCTGCGCCTGTCCGCAATTCGGGCAAAAGCGCATACTGCTGTCCAGCTGAGCGCCGCAATTCGAACAAAATGCCATCTGAATCATCCTTTCCGCCGATCTCGCCGGCACATTGAGATTTATGGAATCACGAAATCGTCTGCAATACCTGCTCCGCCGCGGAAACCGCGTCCTCCGCTCCGGCGGCAGACTGGCTGTTCAGGCAGAACGCCATGCCCTGCGCTTCCCAGCAAACAGACACGCCGTCTCCCACACGCCCCACGATCAGCGCCGTATCTCCGGTCTGCCGGTCAAGGCGGGTCATTTCCTCCGGTGCATTCACGGCATACCAGTCCTCTGCGGTCAGACCGGGTGCAATGCCGCAGTACCAATCCGCGCCGTCAATGGTCAGCAGCATTCCTGCCGTTTCGTGCAGTCCCGCTGCGTCCAGACCGGTATCGGTGCGGAAGCTGCGTGCGTCAAAGCTGTCCAGCAGGGCAAGCTGCCCCAGCAGCGCCTCCGCCGCGATGCGTCCCTCGTCCGTTTCCGTTTCCACGGGGGTAAAGTCCTCCGCCGCGCAGTCCTCCACCGTGATCGCGCCTTCCTCCGAAACCGTGACGGACACCGCCAGCGCTTCCTCCTGCCCGCTGCGGCCGAAAAACAGCCGCTCCTGCCCTGCATCCAGTGCAGCCACGGTAAAGCAGGTCACGGAATCCATGGAGGCCGCTGCCCGGGTCGTCACCGGATTGCCGATCTCCACGATGCCGCCATGCTGATAGAAGCACTTCCATACCTCTGCGGCTTCGGTCTGCAAAAGCACATCCATACGGCTGCCGCTGACGGTCAGCGTATAGCTGCAGTCCCCCACGCTGCCGCTGTGGACTGCCTGATTTGCCGCCAGCCGCTGTTCCTCGCCGGACGCCTGTTCTTCCTGACAGACGGTGATTTTCCTGTCCAGATCCACCAGAAACACGATGGTCAGCCGGAAATCCTCCGCCTCCGCCGACTGGGGCGTCATGCGGAAGGCCACCTCCGTATACCCCGCGTTCCCCGGCGTGACCCGGAAGGATGCCTGATTCCTTCTGCTGCTCAGCAGCTCAACCGCCGCAACAGAGGGACTGCTGCTGACGGCCTGCCAGCTGTTTGCCTCAAATCTGCCGCTGAGCTTCACCGTCATACTGCCGCTGCGTTCCTCCGTCACCGTATACTGAAACGGGTTCTCCCCATCTGCGGGCGCAGAATTTCGGACGGACACCAGAATCAGCACCGCCAGCAGGGCCAGCAGTACGATCACGGCAGCAGCGACCGGAATTTTCTTTTTCATCGCAAGTCCTCCTGTGTATCCGGACTCGCTCCCACAATGAAAACCGTGGGAGCGAGTCCGGCTGCGTTATGCTTCGCCTTCCGGCAATTCCTCCGACTGTTCCTCCGGGTTGAATACCGGGCCGTCATCCACCGCGGGATCCGGCTTTTCCGCCGGATTTTCCGCAGGTTCTTCCTCTATGCGCTCCTCCGGCTGCTCCTCCCCCTCCGGGTTGTCCGCAGGAGTTTCGTCCGCAGCCTCCGATTCCGCTTCGTCCTCCGGGTTCACCGCCGCTTCATCGTCAATGCGCTCCTCCGGATTCGTCACCGGGTCGTCATCCACCACGGGAGCCGGTTCTTCCTCCGGCTTCTCCCCCGGTTCCACCTTCACATTGATCACCAGCGTCTTGGTGGAAACCTCCTGAGAGGTTATGGTGATCCGATAATTCTCCACATCGTCGGTATAGTTGGCAGGAGCCACAAAGAGGAAGGATTCCAGCACCGCGCCCTCCGCATCCGAAGCCGCTTCGCTTTCGCCGGCGGCAGACCGATAGGACAGGAACAGGCACTCGCTGCAGTCCTTGGCGGCGCTGCCGTTGATCTTGGCCGCCGACACGGTCACATCCGCGAAGGAACCCACCGCGAAGCAGTCGTTTGCGCCGCAGGGTGTAGCCCTCACCGTTCCCTCCGAGGGGATCAGGAAGTCCAGCGTCTCGCCGTAGGTATTCACGCCCGCTTCTCCGCCGGGGGTCACGGTGGCCGCCAGCATGAAGTCAGACAGGTTTACATGGAATGCGGTATTCTCGTACAGGGTCGTATTCACGGTGTTCTGCTTGTTCTTCACGGCAGTACCGCTGCCGCCGCCGGCATGGAATACCACCTTTTCCAGCTTCCAGCTCTGGATCGTACCCGGATCGGAATCCTCCAGCCGCAGGGCCAGATAGTGGATCTTGCCGTATTCCGGCAGAAGCAGGCTGATGCTGGCGGTCTCACCGCCGTCAAAGCCGCCCTCCGACGCATAGAGCCGCAGATCCCCCACGCTGTAGCTGCGCTCGCTGCCTGCGCTGTCCTCGTAGACGAATTTCGCGTACAGCGGCACGCGGCAGGCCGTATTCTCCGGGCCTTCTGCCGCACCGGTGGTCAGCAGTACGGTGACGGGAACCACGCCGTTTTCCGTCACCGTGACGGTTCTGGTCATCAGGCTCAGGTCAAATCCGCTGCTGTCGGCTCTGCCGTAGCAGCCGGAGCAGCTTCCGTCCTCATTGTACGTGCAGACGCAGATGCCTACCAGCTTCACATCCATGGTGTCGTCGGTCATGGTCATGCTGATGCCGGAAATGCCGTCCAGACAATCCTGTTCGAAGGAATAGGTCAGCACATCGCCGGGCTGCACCTCCAGACTTTCCCCGTCCTTCAGCAGGTCGCTGAGGAACACATTCCGGGAGATGGCGGTATCGCCTGCGGCGGACATATTGGTGGTGTGATACTGGATGGAAACGGCAATATCCGATTTGCTGTAGCCGCTGCTGTCCCGTGTCACGGTAAAGGGCTGGGAATCCTCGCTGAGCTGCAGATACACGGTCTGGGTGGTCTTGGCATTCAGACCCGCCGGACTGCTGTGGGAGGGCGTCAGCTCTGCCCACGACCAATTGCTGTTGGCATTCTTGTAGGTAACGCCGCCGGCATACATGGTTTCGATGACCACACCGGAGCGCACCCGCTCGATCACCACATACTGGATCAGGCAGTTATAGTTGTCCATATCCACCTGATTGCCGTTGCTGTCCCGTTTGATGGCATGGAAGCTGAGTCCGTCCAAGGAGGTGATGCCGGAAACGCTGATGCCCTTGGCATAGAAGATCTGGCCGGTTTGATCCTTGTTCATGGTGCCGATGCTCAGTTCTCTGCCGCCCATGACCATGCGGCCCGTTGCATCCTGCATACTGTATTCCAGCTGCATCTGCATATCGTACAGCGCGATATCGGTGGCGTCGCCGTTTTTGGTGTCAGGCAGGTCGCCCGCCTGACGCAGCGGCTTCATGTGGACATAGACATTCAGCTCATCGTTCATGGAGGCCGGTTCTCTGCCCAGCAGAGAGGTCCAGCTGTAGCTGTCCTTGCTGACCTCGATCCGGTTGTCCTCCAGATTGATATCGGTGGCGGACACGGAGGCGGAGCCGTTGCTGAGCAGCGGATTGGACAGCAGCACATAGAGATCCGAAAGGCCGCTGGCCAGCAGCACCGGTTCTCCGTAATCCCGCACATAGGAACCGCTTTCGTCCAGTGTGACCACACCGGTTCCGTCCAGAATCTTATAGATATGGAAGCGGAACTTCCGGCTGGAGGCGGTCACGCCATGGCTGTACAGGTTGACGGACACGATCTGAGCCGGTTCCGTCAGCGACAGCAGGAACCGGGTGCATTCACCCTGCCGCAGCATGGTATCCGGATCCAGCCGCACGCCGGAGGTGAAATCGAAGGTATATTTGGTCAGATTCTCGTTGGTCTGGGGCACTTCCATGCCGGTATTGGCCTGAATGGCATTCTCTCTGCCCTGATACTCGTACATGGCGCGACCCACATCCACGGTCTTGGTGACGGTCTCGCCCCGGATGTTCAGATAGGTCACGGCGGCATACAATGCGCCCTCGTAATCGTCCTGCGCATCGGTCACTTCGATCTCCGCCAGCAGGTTCACGCTGTAGCTGGAGCTGGAGACCGGGTAGCTGCGGGCAAGCTCGCCCTCGCTGCGGCCCGCCAGACCCTGTACCGTGGACTTGGCCGCCGCGTCCCGGTAGTCGATGTCGATCCAGCCGTTGATGTTGAACCGCCACACCGGATTGACGCTGACCGAATCCCGCTTGGTGACTTCCACATATTCCAGATGCAGCTTGTCAAAGCTGTCGCCCTCGTTCAGCGTATCATCCGGGATGATGCGAACCGCCACCACCTCGCCGTAATCGTGGTTCATGGAGATGGTGAAGGTCTCCTCCTTGCCGCTGCGGAAACGGCCGGTCTGGATCTGCTGGTTGGCCAGCACGTAGCCGCTGGTCTCCCCGTTGGCAAACACCAGCTGGAAATAGAACATATTGCTGGAACCGGAGTCGCCGCTTTCCAGATTGCTCTCAGCGTCGGAATGCACCTTGACGGTGACTTCATAGCTTTCCCGGGCCTTGTTGTAGCCCATGTTCTGCAGCGCGTCCTCATAGGTCATGATATAGCGGTACTGCTCCCAGTCTACATCGTCGATCTCCTTGATCTCGGTAGCGCCTGCGCCCAGCTCGATCTCCTTGGCGCTGTCCCGCTGGATCAGCGTCACCCGGTCGTAGTTCAGCAGGCAGTTGCGGGAGGTGATCTCACGGCTCATGAGCCAGCCGGTGCGAACCCCGGTGTACGCCATGCTGTCCGCGTCCACCGCCTGAATGTGCCGGGCGGAAACGGTCTGCACATCGTAGACCTTCACGGAGGAGAACTGATAATCGTCATACCCGTCCCGCATGAACAGGGTCATGCCGGTGAATTTCTTCAGATTGGAAATATTGATCAGGAATTCCAGCTTCTGACCGTTCTGTGCGCCGATGGCATAAGCGCCGCCATCCGGTTCGGTGGGCCAGTCGCCGTAAAAATCCTCCACCATGTTCCGCACATTCACCGGGCCGTAGGTGCAGACAGAGCCGGAGCTGTCCACATAGTTGAAAATCAGGAACAGATCCTCGGCGGTGCCTGCGTTGGGCACATCATCGGTGGTGATCACCACATGGTAGCGGGTGCCGGAATACTCCGGCGTGTACCGGGGCCGGTCGATCCCGGCGGCATTCACCAGCCGGAAGGAGGTTCCGCTGCCGCTGTCCACCCGAAGGCCCTCCACCGTACTGGCGGTGAAGTACCACACCGGCGCTTCGTCCAGCGTGACCGCTGCACGGCAGTCCGTTTCTTCCACGGACAGGGGCATATTCCGGTAGATCTGCATTCCCGTGACCCGGGGATAGTTTTCCTCCGGCTTGGACGCATTGGGCAGTGAGCACAGCCGTGCCGCACTGTCGCAGCCGAAATACAGGGTAACGGAGATGTCGCCGCTTTCCTTCAGATTGGGCAGCCGAACCGGGAAAAAGATGCTGTCCCCCTGCTGACCCAGACCGAACAGATGCGCCGAACCCATATCCCATTCGGTGAGCAGATAGCAGAGCATGGAGGAAATGGCGGGGATATACAGGGTCTCCGTGCTGCCGCCGATGGTCTGATAGGTCAGCGCCACCACCAGCTGCTCCGCCAGATTCGTCATATCGCAGAGCGCCTTATTGCCGGTGGCATCCTGTCTCAGATCGGAAAAGGCGGAATTGCTGATATCCGCCACATCCAGCTTCACAAAATACTGCGTACCGCCGCTGCTCACCGTCTCTCTGGCGGTGTCCAGATGATAACCCTCCTGCGTGGCTTCGGGGCTCAGCGTGTAAAGCTTGCTTACGGCCCGCTGTCCGTAGGCCACGGGGTTTCCTCCGGTGGTAAGCGCGGCCAGACGGCAGCCTTCAAAGTCCAGATACGCCTGATTGGAATAGGAGCCGATCATATCGTAGCCGTTGATCTGATCCACCTGATACAGCTCCAGCGATTTGCAGGTCCATTCGCAGGCGGAACCCTGCACGTGCTCGGTGAGAATATGAATACTGATCACCGATGCCATGGGATATTCCGTCTGAAACAGAAGGTCCGTGGTGGTAAAGCTCTGCAGCAGTCCGCCGCCCCCGGTGCCGGTCTCAGAGGTAAACGCCAGATTGGAATAGGCAGACATGGCGCTTTTTTTCCGGTCATAGCTGCTGCCTTCGGAAATACAGCTATTTTTCAGTGCCTGACTCTGCTCCCATGCGTTTTCCTGCAGGAGCAGATACTGGTTCCGCTGTTTTCCGCTGGTATCCTGATAGAAAATGTGGAAGTAGACCACATGGTCGCCGGGATTGGCGCCGGTCTCCGCCCGCAGCAGACACAGGTTTTCCGGGGTATTCGCAGCGGCGGCTTCCTCCCGCACCGCAGCGGGCCAGAGGGAAAGGCACAGCACCATGCACAGCAGCAGCGCCAGACACCGCCTGCCCGGCCGTGTCAGTCTGTCTCCCCCGTGGTTCCGAATGTTCCGTAACATGATCATGATCCTCCTTGATGCGCCCGGTCAGGCCGTGGCGCTCAGGTTTGCGATGTATTTGGCCAGATCGTCCAGCGTGATATCCATGACTTCTTCGCCGTAGATCTCCATCATTTCCAGTTCGCTGGGTTCTCTGACGGCTCTGCTCAGGTTTGCGGAGCGGAACAGCAGACCCAGCAGGTCGTTGTTGCTGCTCTCCGTCTGCACCGGCGCAGGCTCCGGCTCCGCCGGTGCCGCGAAATCGAAAACGGAGCCGATGGAAGCCGGTTCCGGTGCTTCCTCCGGGATCCAGCTTTCTTCGGTTTCCGGTTCCGGTGCTTCCTCCGCCGGTGCCGCCGCAGGCTTCTCCGCCGCCGGGATCGGACTGCCGGTTGCGGCCATCATGGCGCGCACCTTGTCCTCAATACCCTCGTAGCTGAGACGGCTCAGGTTCTCCACCAGCTTCCGCAGCTCGGACACCATGCCCTCCATCTCCGCCGTTTCCTGACGGACAGGCTCCGCTGCCGGTGCTGCCGCCTCCGCCTGAACCGGAACCGCCGGGATCACCGGGGTCCTGCCGCCTTCTTCCCGGAAGGAAAGCTGCGGGTCCTGCTCCGAAGCAGGGATCAGGGTGGAACGCTGCGGCCGCTGCACCGGAACCGGAAGCTCCGGCTGCTGCTTCGATTTCTGACGGGCCATCTGTGCCCGGTATTCTTCCTCGCTGATCTCGGTAAAGGTCACGCGGCTCTTGGATTCCTCCTCGGGGGGAATGGTCCACCGGTAATCCGGGTCAGGCTGCTCCGAAAAGTCTGCGGAGCTGCCCGTTTCCAGCTGTTTCCGTTCTTCCTCCGGGCGGAGCGCCAGATTGTCGGCACGCTTCCGGCGGCTGTCCTTCAAAAAGGCCAGCCAGCGCTGGTCGCCCCGGGTGCCGCTGAAATAACGGCTGCGGTGCTTCTGCTCCTGAAACAGCTCCACAATGCCCTCCGGCACTTCCACAAGGAAGCTGCTGCGGCTCTGGGGACCCATCACCGTGAAGGCGTGGCCTCTGGGCGCGGAGACGATCTCCTCCTGCTCCATCTCGTTGATGCCGCCGGCCTTTTCATACAGTCTGCACAGGTCGTCCATGTCGTTGGGCGCCAGCGCGAAGATGAAGGAATACTGACAGGCATTGATGATGGCGGTGGACTTCCGGGCGATTTCCTCGGAACCCACAAAGTCCTTGATGTTCTGGGTAATGACGATCTGCATACCGTTATACTTACGGATACGCTTCGCCAGCTGGAACATGAAGTCCAGCGCCACCGGGTATTTGGTATCGATGAACACGTGGGCCTCGTCGATCACCACCACGATCTTCCGGTTCAGACCGTATTTCGTGTTGTAATCCCGGTTTTTGATGATCTCGTTGTCGATGTATTTCAGCACCAGCAGCATCTGGGCATTGGCGATGGTGCCGTTCCGGTTGGCCAGCAGGCTCTGGAAGTTAAAGACGGTAAAGTTCTCCGCCGTGGTAATGCTGCTGGGCCCGTCCCAGATGGCGGCATTGCGGCCGCCTGCGGCGAACTTGGAGATGTAGTTCATCAGCGTCCGCAGCATACTGCGGATGTATTCGTTGTCGGTACCCTGAAACTCCTGCAGGATCGTATCGTACAGGTCGTCGAAAATGGGGTAATCCTCCGGACGGAGCCTGCTCAGGTCGGTTTCCTCCGTGATCCCCTTGTTCACATACATCCGGTCGATCAGGGAGTTCAGATATTCCAGCGCGTCCTTGTCGCAGTCCGGCAGAATCTGGTGGAAGAACTCCTCCAGAAACTGCAGGTGGGTGGCATAGCTGCCGGCTGCTTCTCCGCTGTCGTTTTCATCATCCTCCAGTGCGGTGATGATGTGGAAGGGGTTTAGCCGCCCGTACTGGGCATTGCCCACATTGATGAACTTGCCGTGCAGGTTCTGCGCCAGCTCGGCATATTCGTTTTCCGGGTCAAGAATGAAAATCTTAGCGTCGTCTGCTGCCAGATTGGTCAGCAGGCTCTTGGTGGCATAGGATTTGCCGGAGCCGGATTTGCCCACGATGACCATGTTGGAGTTGACCCGCTCCGTGTCCCGCCGGAAGAAGTTGATAAACACCGGTATGCCGTCCGCCGAACCCAGCTTGATGCCGTGGTGATCGCTGACGTGGGCGAACACCCAGGGGAAGGCGGCGGCAATGGAATTGGAGGGAATGCCCCGTCCCTGCTTCCGCAGCGGGTCATAGCCGGAGACCTGAGAAGCGATGAACGCATCCGTCTGGTTGAACTCCATGTAGTTCAGCTTCATCCGGTTCTCCGAATAGGTGCGGCGAATGGTGCGCTTCATATCGGTGATCAGGGTGCGGAGCGAGCCTGCCTCAGGCTGCACCAGCCCGCTTTCCTTCCGGGTGCGGGCCAGATCGTACTCCGTCACGTAGATGTTGCAGTTCAGCAGCACCTCGTTGTCCCCCTGCAGCATATCCAGCAGACTGGTCAGGGTGTCAATGTGGTTCTGCAGCTCGATCCGCCGGGAATCAATGCCGGTTGCCATCTGGCGGCTCCGCAGCTCCTGCAGAGACTGGTCGATGCTGTGAATGGCCTTGCCGTTATCCATGGGAGAGCACTTGATGACCACCTTCGTGCCGATGATGCTCATGACGGTGGCCAGCCACCCGTCGCCCACGGAGCTGGGGTACTGGGACACCACTGCATTGTGGGTCAGCATCCGGTTGACCTGCACGGTGCGTCCGCTGATATCCACCGTCTGCGGCTTTGCCCACTGTGCATACTGATCCGGGCGCAGCCGGTCGATCTCATGCTCGTCAAAGTCGATATCGTTGGTGTACTTGAGGAAAACCGCCAGCTCCTTCGAGTTCAGCCGCCGGGGACTCATCTCGCCGCCGGTGAGCATTTCCACCGCGGCGGTGGTGCGGGTATTCAGCTGCTGGGCGTCGCTGTCAAACAGCACGATATAGTAGTAGGCCTCTACCACCTGATGCCCGCTGCAAAGATCCCGCAGCTCCCCGATCCGGTCATACATGACCTCCACGCGGGTCTGCAGCTCCTCCTCCTTGATGAAGCCTTTCTCGTAGGCGGAACGCAGCTCCTCCAGCTTCTGGTATTCGTTTTCCAGATAGGTCTCGTAATTGATGGGCCGGTCGATCTTCACGATGTTCATGCCGTAATCGCTGCGGATGGAACGGAGCAGCCGCCCCAGTCCGTTTTCGATGGCATTGTCCCGACGATGGGAGGAGAAAAAGCGAAACTCCACCGGCGGGATCTCCAGCACCGTGGCCCGATAGCTTCTTCCGTACTCGATCATATCGTTCCGGATGTCGGTAAACGCCATGATATCGTCCACATTCTGCCGTTTCAGGGCGGCATCCTTCCGGATGGCGGCTCTGGCGGCATACTCCGCGCTGTCCCGGCTGCGGCGCTCCCGGATGGCGGTGCGAACCTCCTCCGGAGTATCGACAGCCTTCAGAAGCCGGTCTTCCTCCTGCCGCCGGCGCTTATTCTCCGCCTGTTCGGCCTTTTCCCGGTTCTTCTTCTCCGCCTTTGAAAGCTGTTCTTCCGTTTCCCCGCCGGTTTCCGGCGCTTCGGCTTCCTCCTGCTCCCGCAGCTCCTCCATCCAGTCGAAATCCGCATCCTCCAATGCAGCTGCTTCGGGATCCGGATTTCCGGCGGCGCTCAGCTCCGCTTCCGCCGCCACCTCCCGGTACAGGTCGGAAAGCCAGTCAAAGCTGTCCGCCTCGTCTGCCGGTTCCATGCCCTCATTCTCCGCCGCCAGCGCAGCGTCACTCTCTTTCCGCCCGTAAAACCGGCAGCGGAACAGATACCGCAGCAGATGAACCAGCAGGACATACACCGGCTCCGTATCCAGACGGATGGTGAGAAACCCGCCGAAGGTCAGAACGGCCAGCGCGAGATATACTCTTCTGGGGAGGTTTGAAAACAGCGCAAGGATCGCAAGCAGCACGGCCACCGCATAGACGGCCATGTCTTTCAGAGTTATGCCCTTAAACAGCTCCAGACCCACTTTGGTTTTTCCGGGTATCAGACGCACGGCGCTGCACCTCCCTCAGATATGTATTCGGTCATCAGGAATCCTTCTTGCCTGATGCTTCTGTTTTGCCGGACTGTGCCTTGCTCAGTCCCTTCATGGCGCCCTTTTCCGTGCCGGATGCACCTCCGGCCTGATTCAGGGCGGACGCGGCCTTGCCCATGGCGGCCTTTTCCGTGCCCCCTGCACCGCCGGGAAGCTTGCTCATGGCAGCGGCGGACTTTTCCATTTTTTCGGAACCGCCGGCCTTACCGATGCCCAGTTGGGCTCTGCGGGCGTTGGTTTCCTGCTTCTGCATATTTTCCGATCTCCGGCTGCCTGCGATGCCGCCGTTCTTCACCCAGCTCTTGCGCTCGTCGGACTCGGGCTTGGCCCAGTCGGTCAGCTTGTGGTAGCCGCTGCTGATGCCGGTGGCATCGGCCACGGTGGAGGGGGCGCCTGCCACGGCAGAGGCCATCTCACCCGGCGCATCGGCGATCTTGTTCAGGCCGGTGGTCTTGAGGAACTTGTCCGCCTGCTGCTCCGTATTCTGCGCCCGCTCCGCAGCCATGGCCGCGTTGCCGGTGAGAATGCCGCTGATCAGCATGGTGCCCCGCTTGGCGGCCTCTACGCCGCCCCAGATCAGGATGGCCTTGCCCACCATATCCATGAAGCTGTTGTCGAACAGCACCAGATTGGAGGACGCGATCAGCGGGATATACAGGATCATCAGCCGCATACTGATCACCGTGCCGAAAATGCCGAAGGTCTCCACCAGCAGCGACTTCTTCCAGTTGTTGAACAGGCTGCCCTCGCCCAGCGGAATGGTGGCGATAAAGGGCGGCGCGGTCACATACAGCAGGATCAGCTGGAAAATACGGACACAGGCCGTGGCGGTGATCTGCACCAGCGAGCGCAGGATCAGCGCACCCAGCAGCAGGATCATCACATGGTTGATGCCGCCGGTCAGATCCAGATTGAAGTCCCGGTTCATGGCGTCGTAGTCGTAAATGGAACGGGTGCCGTTGAAGTAGGGGCCGCGCACCGCGTCCGTCATGGAGACATTCTTATTGTATTGGTTGTTCCGCGCTGCCTCCGCCGTACCGCTCAGGTAGATCACGGTGCCCAGCGATACATTGCTGCTGGCATTGGAGGACTGGTAGGCCGCCTCGTAATAGGCCAGCGGCTTGAAGGACGCATCCGTGCGGATGACCTCCATGGCATTCAGAATGGCGGTGTTCACCGGCTCATAGAACACGTCCAGCTTCAGCTCCGTGTCCACATTGTTGGCGCGGACGATATCCTGAATCACGGACTGCCAGGTGTTCACAACGGTCTCATATTCTTCGCCGTTGTAGACCTCCGATTCCTCCGTCCGGTAATACACATCGAAAACGCCCCGATCCACCAGATACTGCAGCTCCGGCCGGATGGCATTGTAGCAGCTGTTGATGTTGTATCGGCTGTTGTAGGACGGGTTCAGCGAATAAGCGCCGATGGTGTCCAGCACATTGTTCATATAAACAAAGTCATCGCTGGTAAAGACCTTTACCTCTGCCGTGCCGCCGAAGGTCGCGATATCGAACAGACTGGATACGCTGCTCATCAATGCGCTGGAGAAGGCCACCACCACATTCATGATCAGGCTCATCAGCAGAATGATCACAACGCTCTTGAACAGACCGGTGAGGATCTGCCCGTAGGTGCGCTTTTCGGTGTCGAACAGGTCGCCGCTTTTTTTCAGTACCGCCCACAGGGTAAAGACGATGGCCAGAATAATGCCGATCAGCGCCATGCCCCAGTAGACCGTGGTGACCACGTCCTGCCCCAGCATGATATTCAGCAGATAGCTGCGGGTGGTGCTGCGCTGGCCGCTGGCGCTCTCCGCATACAGCGTGACCTTCTGCATCCCCACAAACACGGAGAACATACTGTAGATCAGATCCACCAGCTTGCACAGGCCGCATTCCAGCAGCCACATTACCATGCCGAAGAAGGTATTCAGTGCGCTGAGGATGCTGTCCAGCAGACCCTGTCCGAAATCCCGCAGAGTATCGGTGATGAAATTCGGAATTGTTTCCGTGAACAGCTCCGGTATGGTTTCGGTGAAGAAATCCGCGATATCGCTGAAAATGTTATATTGCACCGACGGCCTAGTGACCGCCGTTACCAGTCGCAGGTAATCCATGGGTATTCCTCCTTCCCTGCCTTATCTGACCCGGATGTGTTTCCGTTCCCGCATGAGATAGACCAGCAGACCGCCCACCACGATCAGAATGACCAGAAAAAACAGAATGGCCGAACCGTTCAGATAGGCGTGGATCCGAAAGGTGTATTCCACGGCGTTTCCCGCCGGATCCGTGATCCGGATGTAGTAGGAACCGGAATCGCTGAGTACCTCGGAATAGGCGATATTCTGCCCGTTCCGCCGGATGACCACGGTGTCGCCGCTTTCCAGATCGGAGATATCCACGGCGGCGCGGGCCACACCGTTCTCGTTTACCGCATCCAGCCGCAGAGAAGGCGGGGTCTGGTCGATGGTGGTGCAAAGCTCATAGGTCAGGCCGGTGTTCATGCACCGGTAGGACACCCGGTAGATGCCCTCGGAGAAGTCCACCGTATACCCGTCCCCGATGTCCTGTTTTTCCTCGTTGCGGGTGACGGCAGTGACCTGAAAACCGGTGGGAATCTTATAGCGGGTCAGATTGCTGCTGACGGCGGAAATGATGGTGAAGCTCAGCACCGTCTGCGCGCCGCCGCTGTTGGTGGTGACGCACACGGCATAGCTCCCCGCCCGGCTCTGGGTGGTTCGAGGCTCCGATACCGCCTCCCCGTCCCGGTACAGGGTGAACTCCACCCCCGGATCCGCCGAAACCGTCACCGGGTCGGTTACCACCATCTCATTGGCAGCCGTGGAAAAAATATGTACGCCGTTCATCTCCTCGATGGGGTAAACGAAAACCTGCTGCTCCGTATCGTAATACTCGCCCCGGGTGATATAGACCATGGAATCGGCTTCCGCTGCCTGCGCCCCCGGGAGCATCAGCCCCAACAGGCAGAGAAGCAGCAGAAAAACGCCGGTTTTTTTCATGTTTCCTCCTTTGCAGCTCAATTGGCATCCGCTGTGATGCTGTTGCGCTGCTCCACATCATAAAATACATCCTGCGGGCGGAACATATGGGAACGGATATCGGTCAGATCCATGCGCCCGGTCTGATACTGCTTGCAGAGGTAGCTGGGGGTGTACTTGGTCATCAGCGGGAAGTTGCCGAAGGTGACGATGATGGCGTTGCCGGTGGACTCCTTGTTGTTCAGCTTCTGCAGCTCGGAGGGATAGATCAGCGGTCTGGACTGGGTCTGGCTGGAAATGTTCACATCCCCCTCCCGGGTCCCGGTGGAAGCGGAGGTGGAGGTGGTGCGGACGGTCATGTTGCCGCAAAGCTCGCTGAACTCCTTGCAGGTGCCGATGTCGTTGGAGCCGATGAACATTTTCATGCCGCAGTTAGACTTGACGATATCCGCCACAGTCTCCCCGTACACGTTGTTCAGCTGGGAGTAGGACTGCACCACCATGTTGAACCAGATTTTTCTGCTTCGGCCCACGGTGATCATCTGGCCGAATTTTTCAATCTTGGGCATATTGCCGAACTCGTCCAGAATGAAGTACACATTCCGAGGCAGGCTCAGATCCTCCCGGGCGGAGGCCACCTTGATCAGCGCCTTGTAGATGGAGAGGATGAACAGGCTGGCCAGACCGTGCCGGGTGTCCTTTTCATCCGGGATCTTCATGAACAGCGCCGTGGGTTTTTCCGCAAACTGGGAAGCAACGATATCCGTATCGGAGGTAAGGCCGCAGATGCCGTTGTCGTTAAACAGGCTCAGCTTGTCGAAGGTGATGGACATATAGCTGGACATGGTCTGATCCGCGGCGGCCAGCACCTGACGGCTCAGGGTTACGGCCTGACTCAGGGGGTTTCGCCCGGTGAAGTAGGCCTTCAGCGCTTCATAATTGTTGTCCGACTTGGTCAGGATCTTGTTTACATTATAAAAGTTGAACTTCTCCTTGGTCATGCCCAGCCGGGGATCCTCGCTGTCCTCCAGCATGGCAAGGCAGGTGGCCATGATGATGCTGCGTGCGCCCTTCTCCCAGAGGGGATCCTTCTCATTGGTAATGGGGCAGATGCCGCCCACCATGTCGCTCAGATCCTCATACATTTCGTCATAGATCTTCTGCCGGGTCACGGAGGCTTCATCGTGGGCATGGCGCAGGTCGGAATAGGCGCCGCCTCGCCATTCGATCCATATGGTGCCCTCCGGAACCTCCTCGTCCATGATCTTCAGCTGCGGATAGTTCTTCATGGCGTCCCGATGGGCGGTGAGACCTTTTCCCGCTTCCACATATTCCTGATACGCATCCCAGATGCTGCCCAGCGGGTTCCACCGGGAGGAGGAATAGGTATCGCGCAGATCCAGAAGCAGCACATCGTAACCCCGGGATTTCAGATATTTGCTGTGCAGGTCGAACAGCTCGCCCTTGGGGTCTGTCATGATCATACTGCTGCCGCAGGAGGTAGCGCCCAGCAGCTGGATCATGGGATTGATAAAGGTGGTGGTCTTGCCGGAACCGGTAGCGCCGATCACCAGCGAGTGGGCGCCGTTGAGAAAATTCACCTGCAGATGCCCGTTCTTATCCTGCACCGCACGGACGGGCACCCCGTCCTGCTTGGGACTGGTCAGCTTGCTCAGCTCGGAATAATCGCAGCGTGGGAAATACTTGTCCCGCTCCTTGTCGGTGAGATACCGGCTGTTCTCCAGCGGAGAATCGATGCCCTTGGCCTTGCCGCCCAGCAGCGCGTCGCCGGGCTTCGAAAACAGGTTCAGCTTGCTCATGCCGTTGCCGAAATAGAACAGCACCCAGAACACCAGCACGACCACGCAGCCGATGCCCCATGTCAGCGGCTCCCGCAGCAGCGACATATGGATGCCCGTCACCTTAAACTGCAGATCGTAGATCAGGGAACGGATAAACGTGCCCAGTACGCCGCCGCCGATCACCATGCAGACCATGCTGATGAGGATGACCTGCAGGGTGCTTTTTTTCATATGCAAGGCTCTCACCTCCCGGGGTAGTTTTCTGTAAATCAGTGAATGGCTTCCATGGATATCAGCTTTCTGTCGAAGAAGGACTCTTCGCTTTTATAAAGCTTGGCCTGATAGCGGTTCATTTCCTCGTCCACGCATTCCACCGTGTAGGTATAGGTTGTATACGCGCCCTTGCCCTTATAGGTATCCACCAGCTTCGTCATGGTATAGCCGGTGTAACCCGCCTTCTTCATGACAGAACGGAATACGCTGTCCACCTGCTTTTCCTCGTAGCTGGTCAGGAAGGGATTGCGGTCCGGCGAAGTGACCGGCTCGGTGGGATATTCCCGCTCGTTATACTGCTTGCCGTCCAGCAAATCCCACCAGCCTGCCTGAATCAGGATCCTGCCCTGACGGACGCCGGGAAGGCTGCCGGAGGTGGTGTAGGCGGAAAAGTCACTGACGAAAACCAGCCGGTCATAGAAGCCGGTGCCATCGGAGACCAGCTTGGGACTGGCGTGCATATTGTAATACTCCTCCATCGTGATGGAGCTTTGCAGACCATTCACCATGATGGGGCCATCCGTCCAGATGCTGCTGGCCGAGGCCCGGAAGCTGCCCCGATCCGAAACCAGCATGATCTGCTCGGCCACGGTACCGGAGGTCAGACGCAGCGCCGCGCCCATGATCAGCACGGAATTTTCCCGGAAGTGCAGGCTCTCACCGCCGCCGGAGCTGACGATGGGTCTGGGCAGGATCAGTTCGCCGTCGCATTCCAGCAGACAGCCGGACTCCATCACAAGGGAGCCTTTCTCTCCGATCATGACACGCCCGTTCTCCTCGATGATCAGGCAGCCCTCTGCCGGACTGCCGGACTTTACGGAGCTGTAGGTATCCAGATCCGCGCCGCGAACCGTACCAAGGCATTGGATGGAGGCCACATCTTCCCCGCCGGAGGAGTTCACGCTGCGGGATATGGTTCCCCCGTCCCGCACATAGATGGTACCGTAGTTTTTGATCGTGCCATTGTTCACCAGCGTACCCTTGACGGTCAGCACCGCACCCGGCTCCACCACCAGCTCATCCTTCACAAAGACCGGCTCTCCCGCATTGACCTCCAGCACGGAACCGCTGCGGATGGTGTATTCGCTGAGGGTGCTCATTTTATGAGGCTTGCCCACAAACACAAAGAAGCGGGGCATCTGGTCGTATACTTCGTTATGCTTTTCCGCGTCCACCGCCTCCGCAAACACATGGGAGCCGTTTACGCCCCAGAAAGCGTCGGTATCGCCGGACAGAGTAAGATCCCGCCAGACCATGGCGGTGTCATAGGTCGAAAAAACGGAGTAGGAACCCATGGCGTTGGAGTATGCGGGAACCGCCTTGAAGTCCAGCGTCCATTCGGTATAAGCTCCGTCGTTCACCTCCAGTACATCGCCGTAGCTGTTTTTGCAGCCGATGAGGACATCATCGTAGCTCATCTCAAAGGTGAAGGTATTGAAATCGGCGCCCGCTTTCAGAGAGTTCAGCTGGCAGATGCTCACATTGTCGCTGGTCTCGAAGCTTTCCAGATAGGGCAGCATACTCAGATTGCTCTGGGTGAACGCCTCACCCCGCGGCACAGCCTCCATATAGGTAAGCTCTGTGTCGGCGGTGAAGACGGTTCCCACCGCCACGGACTCGTTGTAGCCTGCGGGGACACGGTCACTGCCATAGCAGCCCTTGTCCTCATCCCAGTAGCTGGAATAACCGCTGATATCGGAATAATAGCCTCTCATCCTCATGCTGCTGATCTGTACATTCCCGTCCGCACCCAGCACGTAATAATCGCTGCCTGTGTTCTTCGAGTAATCTACATAGATGAACAGGATGGACTGATACTGTTTCAGCGCCGCAGCACTCCGGTCGATCAGCGTGTCCAGCCGATCCCATGTCCAGTAGGCCGTCACACTGCCTGTTTCGCCGTCTGCGGAGGCCCGTTCCGCCGGGGCCATGCTCAGGAAAAACTGCAGACACAGCAGCAGACACAGCATCCGCGTCCACCGGCGCTGCCCTTTTTTCGTTTGCTTCATCATTGGTCGTACCTCATCTGTTTTTGCCTTAGTATTTCATACTACTACAATTATCGTCTGTCTGCAATCCCTTATTTCCGCACATCCTGCACGGGGATGCTGTTCCGGCTGGCCTGCAGCTGCGCCTGCATCTGCTTCTGCTGATTGTGAGCCACCCGCTCCGACGCGCAGATCTGCGCCAGCTGGCCGCTGCCCTTTTCGCCCACCAGCACGTTCACCACCAGCTCGTTATACTCCGGCTTCCCGTTGCTTCCCTGCGTCCACATATATCCCATTGCCTCATCAAAGGCGCCCATCTTCATCTTCTTCATCTGTGCCTGCATCTTCGCAGGATCTCCGCCGGCCATGATCTTCCGGGTGGTTTCGTTGAAGGCCCGCTGCCCTTCCGGCTTGTGCTGGTCGTCCTCCATCATTTTTTCCACCACCATCACCTTCAGATCCTCCTTCATGCCCGGATAGGGCACCCGTCCCCGCTCCATGTTTTCCTTCATGCGGGTCTGGGCCTCCACACACAGGCCCATCAGGTTCCGAAGGCCGGATTCCGGCATGGTTTCCATGGCTTTCTTCATGCCGCCGATGCTTTCATCCAGCGCCTTGATGTTTTCCCGGTTTCTGTCGTTCTGCTCCGGTTCTTTTTCCGGCTGCTTCCGTTCCTTTTCCGGTTCCTTCTCCGGCTGCTTCCGCTCCTTCTCCGGTTCCTTCTCCGGCTGTTTCCGCTCCTTTTCCGATTCCTTCTCCGGCTGTTTCCGCTCCTTCTCCGGTTCCTTCTCCGGCTGTTTCCGTTCCTTTTCTGGTTCTTTCTGCGGCTGCTGCTTTTCCAGTTCGGCGCGCTGCCGTTCCTCCACGACCATGATGGCGGACAGGGCGCGGGGTGTGCGTCCGTTCCGCTCTACGCCGTGCTTCGCCAGCTGGCGGCACTGGGCAGCCAGCTCCTCCCGATAGCGCCCCTCCTCCGTGCGGGGACTGCGGCGGCTCAGGTAGGTCTGACTGGCCTTTTCCAGCTTCAGATAGGCGGCCTGCAGATCCTTCCGGCTCTGGAAGCTGGGCACCTTGCCCAGCGAGATCAGAGTTTCCTGCCGTTTTTCCAGCTCCGCCACCTTCTGCGCTGCCAGACGCATATTCTCATACAGAGGTGAATTTTTCTTCGGACCGCTGCGGCCCATGCGCTTGCTGCTGTTCAGCAGGTCGCTGATTTCCGCAGAGCGCTCCCGCATATGGTTCTTCTGCTCCGCTTCCTTCCGCTTCTGATCCTCCCGGAAGGGACGCTGCTCGTCCCGTCCCAGCTTGCGGAGACCCTTTGACGCCAGACCGGCGCATTCCTGCACCAGCGCAAACCGCTCCTTACCGGCCTTCGTATTGGGATCCCGGTTCTTTGCGTAAAAATCGGCGGCGGATTCCAGCTGCTTATAGGTGCGGATCAGGGCGGATTCCAGCATGGGGGGCACTTCCTCGCCCCGTTCCCGCAGATCCTGCAGCCGCCGTTCGCCCCGGTTCACCCGCTCCAAAGCCTCCTGCACGGCGGCATACTCATCCGAATTGCGGCGCTGCCGCCCGAACAGGGTGCGCTTATGGCCGCCCATCCGATTCACAAGATCGCCGCTGAGCTGCTCCAGCGGTATTTCCGGTTTCCCGCTGTCCGGGAAAAGCTCCGACTCCATCCGCTCCCGCAGTTCTTCGGGATTGCGGCCGTTGACCTCCAATCCCATCTGTGCCAGCTCCCGGCTGCGGCGAGCCAGCTCCAGCTTTGTCGGATCCGCCCTGCGGCTGCCCAGATAGGCATTGGCCGCCGCTTCCAGCTCCCGATATGCGTCCTGCAGCTTCTGCCGCTCCGCCTCGCCGGGAGCGTTCTGGGTGTCCTGCAGCTCATTCAGATACTGCTCATACTGGGTCACGGTCTGCAGCGCCTCGGTCAGCGCACTGTATTCCCGGTTCACGCCCCTGCCGGACTGATTCTCTGCCGCCTCATCGCACAGGGTCCGCAGACGCTCCGGCAGATGCCGCTTTTCCTCCTCCCGGAGGTTTTGCGCGTGGTCTTCCCACACGTGCTTTTCTTGCCAGCCGAACTCCCGGCCCACCGCATCATAGCCTTCCTCCGCCAGCTGGGCACAGTCCTCCATCAGGATCTGCTGCTGTACGCCCCGGTCGCCGGAGCTGGTGTATTTCCGCAGATACAGGGCCGTCTGCTCCCGCAGGGTGCGGTAAGCGCCGATCAGATCGGCGGTATTCTGGGGGTCGGCAGGCTTTTCCTCCTGCCTTGCCGACTCCCGCGCCAGCTCCAGCTCCGTTAAGCGGGCGATGGATTCCAGTACCGCCTGATATTGTTCGGTGCCTCTGCCGCCGGACGCCTCCTGAAGTGCCGCGCCCAGCTCCTGCAGCCGTTCCATGTTTGACCGTCTGTATACCGTATCCATTGCCCTGCCTCCTGACTGATGCTGAAAATTTTCTCAGACTCGCTCTTTGACCTTTTCTTTCTGTACCGGCTCCTGCTGCTTCGACCGTTCTGACGGCTTCCGTTCCAGCTCCTCGTGGATCTTACCCGCCAGTCCGCGGGCAAGATCACCGTTTACCAGACCCTCGGCGGCCTGTCTGCAATGCTCCGGATTCTTCCGGCATTCCTCCAACAGCGCATTCAGATTCTGACCCAGATTCATGCTTTCCAGCTGCCGGTCTGCCGCACCCGGCTCCGCGCTGGACAGGAATTTCAGATCATTCTCGCTGAACACCCGGGGTTTCTCCGGATGTATCTGCTCTATGGCCACCATCTCGGCCACTACGATCCGCTTCACATCCAGCTGCATATCCGGATAGGGGCGGCCTTCCTTGTCTGCCAGCCGCTTCTGCAGCCGCTCCGAAGCCTCCATACCGCTGCGGAGGATCTGCTGTCTGCGTGGATCCGGCTGAACCTCGATCATATGCTGCCGCTGCTCCATCCGCTGCCGGAACTGCACCGGCTCCGCCTGAACCGCAGGCTGCTCCGGGGCTTTCTCCGCCTGCCGGGGCGGCTGCTCCGGCTGGGGTATCGGCTGCTGCACCGGCGCATTCTGCCGAAGCTGCTCCACCGGCTGCTCCGGCCGGGGCACCGGCTGCTGCACCGGCCCATTCTGTCGAAGCTGCTCCACCGGCTGCTCCAGCGTCTTCATCTCGCCCAGAAACTGCCCCAGCGGCATGGACATGCTCTTGCCGTACCACCGGGCATAGCCCTCCTCATGGGGATCCGGCTTCAGATTGCCCAGCCAGCTGCCCTTCTCAAAGGGCTGACGGGTGCTTTCCTTCATATCCGCCACAGAGGCGATGATCAGCTTCCAGTTGACCAGAATCACATTGCTGTCGATGATCTTCTCGTCTGCCAGCTTGGAAACAAATTCCGCGCCGGTCTGCGTCACCCATTCGCATTCCTTGATCGGCTTGTTCATGATGTCAAAGCCGTAATCCTTCCCGGCGTCCTTCAGCTTCTGGTTGACCAGATTCACCAGCTTGGTCGCTTCGGGCGTAACCTTGGGCGTACCGTAATTCAGCGTCTGGCCGTACCAGGACTGGCCGCCGGCGTATTTCACGAACAGCATGGGATCCCGTTCCATGGTGCTGCAGTCCGTGGGGGAGATGGCGCGGAACCGCTCGCCGTCCTGCTCCAGCTGCATGGCGGCGCTGGCATACATATCGGCGATCTTGTCCATATCCCGGTCAATGATCATGTCGAAGAACTCTTTTTTCAGATTGGTCAGCCGATCCCGCATTCCGATGGGGAAATGCTCCCCGGCCAGCGATTTCAGATCCTTCTCGGTCATGCCCTTATACAGGCAGAACATCTTGAAGTGGGAGTCCATATTGCGGCTGACCTCCAGAAACGGCTGGCCGTAGAACTCCGACTTGGGGCCGAACACATCGAACACACCCAGCGTACCCTTTTTCGGGTCATTGTGTTCGCCTTCGATGATGCGCTCCACGCCGTTTTTATCCTTATGTACAAAGCGTTCCTTCAAAACCCTGTTGAGATTCTTCCGGAGATTCGTATTCTGTGCGCCGATATCCGCCGCGACGCGCATGGTACGCATGCATTCCCGCAGATGCACGTTTTCCGGATTCTGCATCTGTTTCAGACCTTCCCCGGCCTCCAGTGTGCGCCGTCTGCTGCTCTTGGCCAGATCGGCGGCCTCCAGCACCAGCTTATACCGTGCGATGCCCTCGTCGGAACGGGGGTCCCGGTTGTCCAGATAGGTCTTGGACACCCTGGCCAGCTCCTTGCAGGCGTCACCCAGAAGCTTCAGCTGCGCCGCGTTGGGCTTCACGCCTGCGGCACGCATCTCGCTCATGTTCTTTTCCTGCTCCGCCACCAGACGGACGGCTTTCAGCACGTCATCATACTCCTTGGAGTTCTTTTTCGTGCCGAAGATGCCCTTGCGGACATTATTCCCCATCCGCTCCGCCAGCTCCAGCGGTGCGCGGGTCTGATTCTGCTCCACCTTCTGGGCGATGGCGGGCATATTCTTCAAATCAAAGCAGGGCCCGGTCATCCGCATCCCCAGAAACGGGACACGGGAAAGGCCGTTGGGGTCGATCCGGTCGGCCAGTGCGTCCTTCCGGACCTCCTTCGTGATCTTCTTGGCATTCATCAAGGTCAGCGTGGGAATGCCGAAGGTGTCGCCGTATTCCTCATCCCCGGTCATGATCTGCTGATAGGTCATGGGAGCATAGGTCTCCCGCCCGGTTCTCTCCACATTCACGGAGGTGAAAACCGACTGGATCACCTCATTCATGGGATACAGAGCCTCCTGCACCTCCTCCAGCTTATACAGCTTGCCCTGCTCCTTAAGCTGACGATTCACATCCGCGATCAGCGTCTTCTGCTCCGGGGTCTGCAGCTGGGGGTCACTAAGCTCCAGCGTCTGCAGCAGATAGGTGGCAGAGCCCCACAGAAGCTGCATATTCTCCCGGTTCATCCGCACACCGTCCTCCCGGTCCAGCTGCATCAGCGTATCCGACCGCGCCTCGATGAAGGAGCAGAGCTTGCCGTAGAACTCGCCGATGGCGTTCATATCCCGGTTCAGGATCATTTTATAGAAATCCAGCTTCAGATGCTGCATCTTGTCGATGGCCTGAGGATCGGGATTATCTCCGCCCAGAGACAGCATTTCCTCCGCCGACACGCCGTTGACCAGACAGTACATCCGGAAATGCTGGGCGGTGCAGCGGCTGGCCTCCTTGAAGGGTCTTTTCTTGAACTGCGGATCCTCGAAAATGTCCTTAATGCCGAAGGTGCCCTTTTCCCGGTCGTTGTGCTCGCCTTCGATCCGATAAACCTTTCCGTCCCGGTCTGTCACCTCCGCAGGAAAGGTAAGGATCTCGTCCAAACGGGCGTCCATCCATTTTGTGCTGTCATAGATCGAATGGACAGCCTTGACCTCCAGATCCAGCTGCTGTGCAAAGCGCTGCTTCTGTTCCTGCTGATACTGCTGAATCGCTTCCTGTTTTCCCATGGCTGATATCTCCCTCTCCGCAAAACGGCGGAATCAAACTTTTCGGTTTTTGCGTATTTTATAGGAATAGTCGAAACGCAGGCAAAAGGTTACACCGGGTTTCGGAAAATTTTTCGGTAATTTCGTCCTATTGCGCCTATTATGGCATATTACAATGGAGTATTTTATCATCGTTTTCCTGCTCCGTCAACAGCGGAGCGGCCTGCGCTCCCGCAAAATGGCAAAAAAAGACGCGCTGCAGGCGTATTCCCTGCTGCGCGCGGGTTTTCTCCGGCTGAACGGAACCTCTTTCGGCGCTTTTCCGCCGGAAGAATCCCGCTCCATGGCTTCGGAGCCACTGGCATTTTCCGCAAAAGCCTGTTATACTGGCGAAAAAACGGGAGGCAATCCGATGAAAAAGAATACCGTGGATATGCTGCATGGCCCTGTGCTGAAACCGCTGCTGCGCTTCTCCGTGCCGCTGGTGCTGACCGGCTGGCTGCAGATGCTGTTCAGCTCGGCGGACAGTCTGGTGGTAGGCCGCTTTGCCGGTGCACAGGCGCTGGCCGCCGTGGGCGCCACCTTCTCCTTTGTGATGCTGATCATCAGCTTTTTCGGCGGACTGGCCACCGGCGTCACCGTCTGCGCGGCCAACGACTGCGGCAGCGGCAACGAGACCGGGTTCCGGGAAACCATGCACGTTTCCCTGCTGCTGAGCCTGCTGGTGGGCGTGTTCGTGCTGGGGCTGGGCGAAGTGCTGTCCGCGCCGGTGCTGCGGATGATGCACGCGCCGGAGGATGTGCTGGACAGCGCCGTGCTGTATCTGCGGCTGTACTTCCTCTGCATTCCCGCTCAGATGGTATACAATACCGCCGCGGCTCTGATGCGGGCCAAGGGGGACAGTCGGCACCCCCTGCTGTTTCTGGCCGTCTCCGGTGCCGCCAATCTGCTGCTGAACATCCTGTTCGTAGCGGTTTTCCACTGGGATGTGGCGGGCGTGGCCGCTGCCACAGTGCTGACCCAGTATCTTTCCGCCGTGCTGGGCATCCGGGCGCTGCTGCACTGGCCTGAGCCTGCCCGCCTGAATCTGCGGGAGCTGTGCCTCCGCAGGGAGAAGGTGGCGCGGATCCTGAAAATCGGCGTTCCCGCCGGACTGCAGGTGGCCATGCTGGCCGCCTCGGATATCCCGCTGCAGACGGCGGTGAACTCACTGGGCAGCATGGCGGTATCCGGCAACTCGGCAGCGCTGACCATTGACGGCATCATTTTCAGCACCATGGAAAGCTTCACCCAGGCCTGCACCGTTTTCACCGGGCAGAACGCAGGCGCGAAGCAGCATGACCGCAGCCGTACTATCTTACTCAACAGCATGGCCATCACCGTACTCAGCGGTCTGATCATGGGCTGGTTCGGCTTCTTCCTCCGCTACCCCATTCTGCGGCTGTTTCTGCCGGAAGCACCGGAGGCGGTGGCCTTCGGCGTGGATCGGGTGAAGGCGGTGGCAACCATGGCCTTCCTTTACGGGGTGATGAGCAGCCTCAATTCCTCCCTGCGGGGTTACGGCATCTCGGCAGAGCCTGCGGCGGTGAACATCGTGGCGCTGTTCGGACTTCGGCTGTGCTGGGCGGCCTTCTATTTCCCCAACCACCGCAGCCTGTTCCATCTCTACATCTCCTACCCCATCGCATGGTCGGTGGCCATCGTGCTGGTGCTCAGTATGTACCGCTTCCTGCTGCGTCGGGCGCAGCGGAAGCTGGACGGCGGGACATAAGCGAATAAGGCAGCAGGAGAGAACAAATCCTCGGGGAGTTTTCACGGAAAATTCCCCCCTTTTATTTTCATATTTGCATTTTGATTTGTGATAAAGTATACTGACAAAAAGTTCAGGAGAATTTGCTGTAACCTTTCCCGGCTGCCGCAGGTATTGAGGGCAGCAGGAGATTTCCGCTTGCATCGGATTCGCCCACCGGGCGCAATTCACTTGATCATGAGAAATACCGGGCAGAACCGACCTGTCCGAAGGAGGAACAGACCATGGATGAAATCAGGCGTCTTTACGGTGTAAAAGCCAGCGAACTGAAATTCGGTGTCACGCCCGGCAGCCACGTGGCACACATGCTGACCCCGGAGGAAAACGGCACTGAGCTGACCTTCACTGACCCGGAAAAGGATCCTGCCGCCAGCAGCGGCTACGAATCCGTATCACAGGCAGAGATTTATGACAACAACGGCGACAAGGCCACGGCGGAGCATTTCCGTCATTTGGCCGTGGAAAGCGAGAAGCTTTATAACGATCCCGAGTCCGGTCAGGCTGTGAAGGACCTGATGTGCCATGTCCGCGACTACATCACCGCCAATGGCCGCGCCTCCCAGCAGAACGCGCTGAAGGTCTATATGGCCAAAAGTCAGGCGTATATCAAAAATCTGCAGGAGCAGATTAGAGAGATCGAACACAAACCCGGTGATATTCTGTCGGAGACCGGTATGTCCCCTGCAGACCGTGCGAAATTGCAGCGCTGCCGCAGTACCCTCACCAAGCTGGCCGCCGTGCACCAGCCGCTGACCAACGAGCTGTATGGCGGTCTGGATCTGAAGGAGGCCGGTGTGAACCCAGCCGAGCTGAGTCTGGAACCCATCAAGGAACCGCAGGATGTGCTGCTGGGCCGTCTCAGCAAGTGGACAAAGACCAATGATGCGCTGTTCCCCCATATGCCCAGTCCCAACGATATCAAGCAGGGCGTCAGTCTGTGGGACTGCTATGTGATGTCCGGCCTGCAGCGTCTGGCCGCTTCCCGTCCGAAGCAGATCAAGGACTCCATGCGGGACAACGGAGACACCGTTACCGTCCGGTTCTATCAGACGAAAACGCTGGAGGACAAATCGAAGGTCAAGGAGCCGGTGTATATCACCGTTAATAAGACCGTCAACAAGACCGTGGGCGGTCACAATGTGTATGCTTCCTCCTGCCTGTGGGCGCAGATGCTGGAAAAGGCCTATGCGGAGTATAATAAGGAGTATGTGGCGCCGGATCTGAAGAAACAGGCGGAGGAACAGGCGGAGCTGGTGAAGGCCGGCAATTTTGAAACGGCATATCAGAAGGAGCGTGCAGAGCAGCGTCTGAAGAATCTGCAGGCTGAACAGAAAAAGGCTGCCAGCGGCATGGGCAGCATGTGGGTGGGCTACTCCTCCGATTTTCTGGATGCGTTCCTGCCGGAACACTACGTAAATGCCAATATTGGCTTCATGGGTATCGGTGATCTGGATAAACGGGATAAGGACGGCAACTATCCCAATCACCCGGATTACTATCTGCCCGAGGAAATGCGCTTTTACGAGGTCATGTATAAGAACATTAACCAACGGGGTGAGATCGTTACCGCCATCCCGGAGCGCTATAAGCTGGAAAATCAGAAAAAGATCACCACGGATGTGGGTCTCCATCCCGGCCATATCTACGGCGTCAACAAGGTCTTTGAGAAGGACGGCAAATACTTCGTCCAGGTGCGGGATCCCTATGCCATGTACTCCTGCAAGTATGAGAACGGTATCCTGAAAAGCAATGACGCCACCATCAGCTCTACTATGAATGCCGGTATGGACAACATGGGCACCTTCAATCTGGAGCTGAAGGATTTCATGGGTCACTTTTCCCAGTTTACGGGTATTTCCGCTCAGTTCGCAGAGGAAGTGTTTGATCTCAACGCCCGGGAGTACTCCGATCCGGATCAGAAGCTGACGCCCACGGAAATGAAGAAAGAAGTCCCGGTCTACCGGCAGTTTCTAAAGGACAATAAAAAGAAGCTGATGCTTCCGGAAAAATACGGAACACCGATTTTCCCCGACCATCTGCTGGCGGAGGATGAAAAGTCCATTCTGAACGAGCTGCCCAAGGGGGTCAAGCTGCGGTCTCAGGTAGAAAAGGAGCGGCTGGCAAAGGAACAGTATCAGAGTCCCGAAGAGGAAATCATGGCAGATCTGCAGCAGGAAGCGAAGCGTCGTCCGGAGCCGAAAGCGCCGGAACAGCCTTCCGGCGAGGACAAGCAAGTGGATCCGAAGGACGACCCGGAGCGGAAAAACCATCTGGACACGATTGCCGAGGCGTCCGAGGAGGAAGAGCTGGGCATCCGGCAGAATGCTCCCTCCCCCCAGGACCGGCAGCCGCAGAGCGAAGCGGAGCGGTCCCAGCTTCTGAAGGACAGCGAAACGCTGCAGGAGCGCAACGAACGCACCGAGCTGCAGGAGCTGACCGATATGCTGAAGGACCCGGATCGGCTGAAGGCCTTCGCCCAGAATATCGAGAAGAATACCAACGACCTGAAAGCCACGGATGAGTTCTTTGTCATGACCAATACGAAGCAGTTCAACGCCATGCGCGATACGCTGTATGCGCTGAACAAGGATCTGAAAAATGTGACAAAGGGCAAAAAGGAGCCGGACTACGCAGCGCTGGCCCAGCAGATTCAGAAGCTGCAGAAGCAGTCCGACCAGTATCTGGACAATAAGTGCGCCCAGATCAACGAGAATTTCGCCGCCGGAAAGTCGCCCTCCGACCGGGCCATGCTCCGCATGTGCACCGCCGTCAGCATCCGGAGTGTCTGCACGCTGGAAAAGCCGCTGCAGCCCTGGGCGAGCAAAAAGCCGCAGCTGATGAACGTCCTGAAAAAGGATCTGGATCAGCAGCAGGCGCTGCTGGCGGTAGGTCAGAAGCCATCCCGCAACGAAAAGACCCGGGAACAGGTGCAGCAGGCGCTGAACAGCCTGCAGGAGATGAACGCGAAAAAACCCGCGCAGCCTTCAATGAAGAAGGCTGCGGCCAAGGAAGGGCCCTGATTCCATAAAACCGCAAGGCGGCCTCATTTCTGAGGCCGCCCCGTTTTATATCGTTTTTTACTGCTCTACCAGCAGCTTCCGGCGTTTCCACCTGCCGGAATAGAAATAGATCGTGGTGATGAAGCAGGGTGCAATGCGGGCCAGTGCGTTGCCGTAGAAATAACCCAGCACGCCGAAGTCCAGCACATTGGCCATGAACACGCTGATGCCGATTCGCAGCACAACGCCGTCCAGAATGCCGATCAACAGGCTCAGGTTCGCATTGCCGTCGCCGGTGATCATGGCGCTGTAGGGGCCCATGATGCCGGCCAGAATGAAGGTGATCACATTGATCCGCATAAAGATCACGCTGAATTCGATGACCTCCGGATCCTCGCTGAAAATGCGGAAGATCTGCTTCGGCACGGTCAGCGCCAGCAGGCAGTTCAGCGCGGCCATGATGCTGGAGACGATCAGAGCCTTGTAAACCACCTTCTTCGCCCGATCGTACTTTCTGGCGCCCAGATTCTGACCGATCATGGCGGCGGCAGCGGTATCCACGCTCATGGTCACAATGTTGGAGAAGCGGGTGATCTTGTTGCCGATATTGTTGGTGGCGGCTGCGACCAGACCGTAGGAATTGACCTGCGAGCTGCAGTACATCATGGAAACATCGATCAGCGCCATCTGCGCCGCCTTGGGGATGCCCAGCTTGAAGATGACCTTCAGCGGCTCCTTGTGCAGCCTGAAGCTGGAAAGGCGGAAGTCGAAGCCGAACTGCTCCTGCCGCTTATACAGGAACACGATGCCCGCGATGCAGGAGATGGCCTGTGCCATTACGGTGGCGATGGCGGTGCCCAGAGAGGCCATGTCCAGCACAGCCACGAAGAACAGGTCCAGCACCACATTGGAGACTGCCGCGATGGAGACGAAATACAGCGGGCGCTTGGATTCGCCCATGCCGCGGAGAATGCCGCAGACCGCGTTGTAGCCGTAAATGAAGGGCATACCCAGACAGGTGACGATCATGTACTGGGTCGCCTGCCGGAAGGCCTCCTCCGGCGTATTCAGCAGGTGCAGGAAGGGCTGGTTGACGCAGGCGCCCACGATGCCCAGCACCACGCCGCCCACCAGCATCAGGGTCATCAGGGTGCCGATGGCATTTTTGATCTTCTTTTCGTCCTTGGCGCCTGCCAGCTGGGCGATGTAGACCTGACCGGCGCTGGAAAATCCCATGCCCACCAGCGTCAGGAAATTGGCCATGTCGCCGCCGGTGGAGGTGCCCACGGTTCCGGCGCTTCCGGCAAACTGGCCGATGATGATCAGGTCAACGGTGTTGTAAAGCTGCTGGATCAGGTTCGCCAGCAGCAGGGGAATTGCAAACCGGATCAGTGTTTTTGTGATGTGTCCCTCTGTGAGATCGGCGCCTACCCGATGGCCGCCCGCAGGATTCGGCATTGTATTCTCACTTCCCTTTCTCTTTACTTAATATGTTGCTAATTATATATTCTTTCTTCCTCCGGTGCAAGTGCTATCTCAGGTTCTATGTCATAGCTTTTCCGGAATATCTGCGGGTGCAAAAATGCACGGCCTGTCCCTTTTCAGAGACAGACCGTGCATTCCTTGTTACTCAGCGGTTCCAGTATTCCTTGCCGTCGGTCAGCGCGATGGAGTACTCATGCGCGTTGCAGGCTTCCTGCATATCGTAGTAGTACCACAGGCTGTTGTCCTTCAGGTCGGTGAACTGGTTCAACTCGGCCTTGTGCTCGTCCACATACGCCTCATCGGCGCTGCGCTCCAGCATACGGTTGATGATGGTGGCAGCCTCGGCGCGGGTGATGTTGCCGGCGGGACGGAAGGTGTTGTCGTTGTAGCCTTCGATCCAGCCATAGGTGGCGGCGGAGGCGATCCACACTTCGGCCCAGTAGCCGTCTGGCACGTCAATGAAGGTCTTGTTTCCATCCACCGCGTAGGCAAAGCGCATGGCGATGGCGGTGAACTCGGCGCGGGTGATGGACTGGCCGGCGCGGAAGGTATTATCCTCGTAGCCGTTGATGATGCCCATGCTGGCCAGCGTGGCAACAGCGGTGGCGTACCACTCGTCGCCGTTCACATCGGTGAAGGTCTTGGTGATTTCCACATCCTTGTCCAGCAGCAGACGATAGAACATCATGGCGGTTTCAGCGCGGGTGATGTTGCCGAAGGGACGCACACTGCTGTCGGGGTAGCCGCTGATGTAAGCCACATG
>DCGQ01000051.1:16999-29536 GCA_002314635.1 Clostridiales bacterium UBA1774 | reverse complement strand
CTGAGTAAAATCAAGATTCTCTGCTATTTTCATATCCACACATTCGTGTTTTGCTTTTCTCTGCGCTATATTTATCCCTCTACGCAGAAGAAGGACTGAGTCTGTTTTGCTCCAGACCCAGTCCTTCTGTATGACACTATTTATTGTATCATGATTTCCCGAACCGGACAGTCCAAATCAGGCGATGCTTCGCACATCAATCAGTCCGGATTTCTGCAGCAGCCGCAGGATCATCACGGCAGTTTCCGCGCGGGTGATGGAATCACCCGGACGCAGCAGGTTTCCGTCGCCCTGAATCAGCCCGGTGCCCACATGGAACTGCGCCGCAGAACGGGCCCACTCACTGACCTGATCCGCATCGTCAAAACCGTCAATCTCGCCGGAAATGCCCTGCAGTCCCGCCAGCTCCGCCGCGCGCTGCAGCAGCACCATTGCCTCCTGCCGGGTGATATTGGCATTGGGGTCGAACCGGTCGGCGCTTCTGCCGTTGACCAGTCCCATCCGGAAGGCCGTTCCCACCGCGCCGCAATACCAGTCTGCCGCGCTCACATCTGCAAAGACCGTACCGTCTCCGTCCTCATGCAGACCCAGCGCACGAACCACGATGGCGGCAAATTCCGCACGGGTGGCCGTACCCTGCCCGTCAAACAGTCCTTCCCCGCGTCCGTTGATGATCAGCCGGGAGGCCATCTCGTTGACCGCGTCCTCATACCATTTGCCGGTCGCATCGGTGAAGGACACCTGATTTTGGATATAGGCATAGACCGAATCGGAAAGGGAGAAAATCGTCAGTCCGTTGGTGGGCTTATGAATGGCCTTACCGCCGACGATCTCAACGCCGGTAGTGACCTCCGCCCCATCCGCATCC
Source organism: Clostridiales bacterium UBA1774 (assembly GCA_002314635.1). GTDB lineage: Bacteria > Bacillota > Clostridia > Oscillospirales > Oscillospiraceae > UBA1774. The sequence continues at coordinate 28,668 of DCGQ01000051.1, read as the reverse complement.
CACAGCACCCGCTGTGTCCATGCGCCGTAATGCTCCACAGCACAGACCATGTTCCCGGTTCCAGCCGTGACGCGGAAGCTGACCACCGGTCCTACCAGCTGATACCCGGTCTGGCGGGAAAGCTCCGCCTTTTCGGGTTCCGACAGGGTCTTGACCGCGATGGTGAACGGGATTTCCCCGGTGTTTCCGCCCAGCGTTTTCGCAATGGAATCCAGCTCCATGGAATCCGCGGGAATCGTCAGAACCGTATCGCCGCAGAGCACCTGCAGCTCCATGCACTTTTTCGCCGCATCCATCACATTCTGCAGCGTCAGGACGGCCTTGGAGGTGCCCTTTTCGCCGATCAGCGGAATCACGATCCGGCTGCCTTCGGAAGCCTGCTCCACATATTCCGCCAGCTTTTCCGCATCCACCGTTACCGTATCGGACACCGCATCCTCTGCGGCAATGCCGATGTCATAGGTTTTTCCGTCCACGGTGATGGCAATGCCGCCTTTTTCCTCTTCCTTCGCCGGTGCCGGGGTATAGCCACCGCCGCCGGATTCTTCTTCGACGCTTTCGTCAGAAAGCTTCACCAGCCGGGACAGACCGTCCAGCGAGAGGCGGATGCTGCCTTCCTTGCCCAGCAGCGTGACCTGCTTCTGCGACACCCTGACTGCCTCTCCCTCCGTCACGCTGACGCCGTCTGCCGTGACCACTGGGAACGCCGTGGAAATGGTATGGATGGTTTCCGGCCCCTTATCGCCCTCGGCAAAGCGGAACGCTGCATTGGAAAGCCGCCCGATCACAGTGTCCTTCAGCCATGTGAGAACCGGATAAAGTCCCTCCTGTGCGGTAAAGGCCGGGTCTGCCATCACCTGTACGCCCAGCAGCTCCTCCGTGGTGCGAGCCGTACCCTTGGGGTCGCCTGCACGGGAAAGCTGCTTGTCATAAATAGCGGAAACCGTTCCGCCCTGCACCTTTCCCGCAACGGCGCGTCCATACAGGCCGCCGCCCTCGCTGCTGCCGTCCTTGTCCCGCAGGATCACCTGAGAAAGACTGATGCAGTTCTCCACACTTCCCTGCAGCACACCGGCAATGCCGCCTACATTTCCGTTGGCGGTGCTGCCGCAGATGCCGGTCAGCAGACTGCCGGAAGCGGTCATGCAGTTTCGGATGGTTCCGCTGGATTCACCTGCAATACCGCCCAGATTCATCACACAGCCTACGACCTTCAGGTCTGCCTCATTCAGGCATTCCGTAATGGTGCCGCTGTTTCGTCCCGCAATGCCGCCCATGGTATACGCCGCGCTCTCCGGCAGAATCACATACTCGCCGAAGGACGCCGCCTGATGAATGGTACCTTCGTTCACACCGACCACCACGCCCACGCAGTCTGCGACGGAAATGGCGGAGCTGCGAACGATCACCTGCTCCAGCGTGCCCGTATTTCTGCCCGCCGCAGCGCCCGCATACTCGCCGCCGGTGATCTCCGCACCGGCAATGGTCAGATTCCGCAGGTCACCGGCATTCTCCATGACAAAGCCGCAGAAGGCCGCATCGGGCAGCCGGACCTGAATGCCGTTGATGGTATGCTGCTCACCGTCCAGTACCGCATTAGCCGGGACCCACAGCTTCCATACCTTTTCGTCCGTCAGCTTCACATCCGCCGTCAGACGAACCAGATAGGCTTCCGCTGCCCTTCTTCCGTCGCTGAACAGGGCGTAAATGCTGCTGTCGTTCAGCAGCGCGCTGACCGTTCCCAGCTCTGAAGCGTCCGCCACGGTCATGGCATTTGCCCCGTGCCGATACAGGTAGTCCAGCTCCGGCTGAGAATCCCAGCTCACAAACGCGGTCAGCATGGGACGGTTTCCGTTTACACCCTCCAGATACGCCCACTTGCTGTTCTCGGTAGTAAAGTCAAAGCCCTCTGGCTGTGTGCCGTCCGTCAGACCCTCGCTGTAGGCATATTCCATATTCGAAATGTCATGCATCAGACCGGCGATGGGACCTACATAGTCCCCGTCGCCCTGCACATCAGCGACATCCGCGTAAACGGCGGAGATTTTGCCTCTGCACTCGCCCACAAAGCCGCCGCAGAAGGAGGAATCCCCGTGCGCCTTCACGGTATCTCCTACCACGAAGCAGTTCACCGCAGCCGCATTCTCGCTGATGGAGCCTGCGAAGCCGCCGCTTCTGGCTCTGGCACACACATTGGCGCTCACATTGCTCCTTGCATAGGAGCTTTCGATGGTTCCGGTATAGAGCTGCCCGATCAAGCCGCCCACATAGGTATCCGCGCCCACCGGCACGCCGCCGTCCTCAGAGCGCACAGACAGTTCCGCCTCCGCCGTACAGGCGATCAGGCTCACGGCCTTCTGATCATACCCTGCCAGACCGGCGAAGCCGCCGGCGTAAATGATGCCGTTCAGATGGTCGTTCTCGGCGCTGAGCTTCGTAACAGCGCTGTTATCCCGCAGCTGGTTCTCCGTTGTTCCCAGAATATTGCCTGCAAAGCCGCCGGCATACAGGATGGGTGCTTTGGAGCTGCCCACGTGCAGGGCCAGCGTCAGTTCATTTTCCGTCCGGTCATACCGGGCCGTACTGCTCGCCAGTTCTCCGACAAAGCCGCCGGCATAGAGCCGCAGCGCATTTTCCGCCGTCACCGCGCAGTCAACCGTATTGTCCACCAGATAAGCGTCTGCCGCTCTGCCCGCAGCGCCGCCGACATACAGGTTCTGATACCCCGCTGCGGCAAGGACTCCGCCGGACACGGTGCAGTGATACACCGAGCCGCCGTTCAGGCAGCCCACCAGACCGCCCGCATACGCTTCCTTCCCCGTCAGATACCGGGTCTTCGCCTCATTGGAAACGCCGCTGTCTGTGCTGACCGTCACGGCAGACAGGGAAACCCGATCCAGACCCTGATACGCGCCCAGAATCGCCGTCGGCTCCGTTTTCCATGTTCTGTCTGCATTGCTGCTGACCGTCAGCTGACCTGCCGCGCCGCCGATGTATACATTTCCCGTACACCGGGCGCGAACCGTTCCGTTTTCAGCGGAAACACCGCTGAGGATGCTGTCTGTCACCTGACCCGCAATGCCGCCGATCATGGTGTCCGCCTGATTGCCCTTTGCCTCCACGGTCACGCCTTCCAGCGTGCTTTCCGTCAGAAATGCCTTGTCCAGCGCACCGAACAGGCCGCCCGCACAGGCCGCCGTATCGGTGTTATCGGTTCGAATCTCCACATCCTTCACGGAAATCTCACTGAGCCGGATACTTCCGTCCAGTTCGGTTCCGGAATACTCACCGGCAGCGCCGCCCACAAAGGCTCCGCCGCAGACCCGGGCGGATTTCCGTCCGTCCAGCGAGCTTCGCAGCAGCGACCCGGTAACGCAGCCTGCCATGCCGCCGACCCGGCCCTGACCGGAAATCGTACCGCTGCAGATCAGCGCCGTATCGGTGATGCTGCCGATCTTACCCGCGATACCGCCTGCATAGTCCGTGCCGATGATCTTGCCCATAACCTCCGCCGTCGTCACCGTCAGGGTCATGCCCTGGCCTGCGATACCGCCGGAGCAGGCACCGCTGACGGATGCGGCTTCCACCCGGATCATCTCCGCCGCGATGGCTGCCGATACTTTTCCTGCAATGCCTCCGCTGAAGCCTTCGCCCGTGATGCCGTTTTCCGCATACACCGTCAGGTGCTCCGCTTCCACGCCGCCGCTGAGGATTCCCGCGATGCCGCCGGCATAGTCCGTGCCGATGATCCGGCCCGTAACCTCCGCCGTCGTCGCCGTCAGGGTCACACCCTCGCCTACGATGCCGCCTGCTTTTTTGCCCTGCACCGTGGCGGAGGCAGACAGACTGCCGGTCAGCGCAGCGCCGGATTTGCCTGCGATACCGCCTGCATAGTCGGTCGCTGCAGAACCGATGACGCCATCGGTCAGCGTGACCGCCGCGTCCGAAATGTCCTTGCTGCTTTCACCCGCAATGCCGCCGGCCTTTGCTGCGGTGATCACCACATTCTGACCCACAACTGAGACCTGTGCAATGCTGCCGGTGCTGCGCCCGGCGATGCCGCCCGCGTAGGTGCCGCCCCGGATGGCGGCATGGTTCTCCAATGTGACCGTCACATTCTGCATTTTGCCGCCATGGTACGCCGCAGCCGCAGCAGCCGCGCCGTATTTGCTTTCCACGCAGAGCGCCTGCAGCCTCACATTCCGGAGCTCTGCCGCAGCGCCCGTGTAACCGAACAGACCCGCCGCGTGATCCGCAGCATCCCACAGTCCGGAAATCTGCTTTTCCTGCCCGTCAAAGCTGCCCGCAAAGGCGAAGTCGCTCCGGTCGCCGATTGCGTTCCAGTCGCTGGCCTGCAGGGAAACGGCGCAGTCCAGATACACGGTCTGACCTGCGAAATCCACCGCGTTCAGACCCATCACATAGCCGTTCACCAGCGCCGCAAACCCCGTTAGATCGGTCTCGCTGGTTAGATGGAAGCCGTCCTCCTGCTGCGCCTGGACCTGCTTCACATGGTCGGTATACCAGGACAAATCCATTCGTCCGGTCACGCTGCCTGCTGGCAGCTCCATCCGCAGCAGCGGATAAGCATAGCCGATCTCCCCAACCATGCTGTCAAAGCGCCAGACATTCTCAAAATCCCATTTTCCGTCCACATAGCGGCGGAATGCAACGGTGCCTTCCCCGCTGTCCGCAAGCTGCTCCGGAACCATGGCCCGCAGTGCTTCCGGGTACTCCTCAAATTCCAGATAACTGCCGGTTGCAGCGGCTTTCAGGCCGCTGTTGACGGTGTTTTTCTTCTGAATAAAGAAGCAGTCGCTGAACTCGGAAAGCTCCCGATCCGTGCTGTCGTAGCAGGCGAAAAATGCGCCGCCTCTGTCCAGCTCCGCGCCGACCACCTCCATGGCCGAGTAGCAGTTCTCCACCGTGCCGTCCTGATACCAGCCCAGGAAGCCGCCCAGCCATGCCTGATCCGCCGCTGCCGTCAGTCGGAAATCCCCCGTATAGCAGTTACGGACGCTGCCGCCCTTCATTTCACCGATAAGACCGCCGGTATACACATTGCCCAGATTCCCGGTGGAAAGCTCACAGGCCGCATAGGAGTTTTCCACCAGACCGGCGTTCCGGCCGATCAGGCCGCCCAGCGCGCCGGACTGCTCCGCCGTTCCGTTTCCGTCCAGTGCGATGGCCGTATCCCGGAGGGAATAGCGGATCGAACCGGCCGCCGTGTTTTCACCCACAAGACCGCCGATGCGGAACCCGGACAGGGCGCTGTTGTTGGCATTGGGCATGGTGATCCGGGCAGCGGTGGCCGCCGCGTCGATTTCGCCGCTGTTGCTGCCCACCAGACCGCCTGCAACCACCCGGTCTGCCTTCATCAGTCGGATATCCATGCCGTCTGCGCTGCTGAGATTCCGAATCAGGCCCCGATTCTCACCGGCGAAGCCGCCGATGATCGAACCTGCTGCCCGGTTGATGATTTTGCTGTCCAGAATCGTCACATTAGCCGGTGTCACATCGGCCAGATAAACGCCAGCCGCGCCGCCCGCCGTATTGTCCGCGCCGTCCAGCGAGATTTCCGCGCTGAACAGAGCCGCGTTGCAGATGCTCTGTTCGCTGCGGCCTGCCAGACCGCCCACCTGACTGCCGGTTCCCTTCTGGGCAATTTTCAGCCGCTGCACTTCCACACCCTTCATGCTGCCGTGGAGCAAGCCCGCCGCGCCGCCGATGTTGGACTCCGTCAGCGTGGAGGTCACGCTGATGTCGTTCAGGGAGATCCGCTGATCCGGCGTTTCTCTGGACCAGCCTCCGTCCAGCACAGCGAAGCTTTCGCCGATCACGCCGCCCACGTCGCATTTGCTGCCGGAAACGGTCATGTTGATCTTACAGTCCGCGAGCCGCAGGGACACATCCGAATATGCCTGATGGTTTTCGCCGATCATGCCGCCCACTGCGCTTTCGCTGCCGTCAAAGCGCAGGGTAAGCTGCGCCTGTGTGTCCGCCGCGCCGTCCGTCACCGTCAGGATGCCGCTCAGGTGATTCACACCCGCTGCGCCGCCGATGGCACAGTGCTCCGCGTCTGCCGCCTCTACGGTAACTTGGGATACCGTCAGCGTGATATCCCCGCACTTTGTCACCGTGCCCACCGCGCCGCCGATGGCGGCACTGGAATCCTCCGTAGAAATGCTGATGTGATCCGCAGTCAGGAATACTTGGTTTTCCGTCTGCAGCACACCTATGAATCCGCCTACATTTCCGCAGTTTACCGCGGAAACGGTAATGTCCTGTGCCTTGTCTCCGCTGCGGCCTGCTGCATGGAAGTCCTGCGTCAGCACCGCGTCACCCAGAACAGCGCCCACGGCGGCCGCATTTTCCGCCGAAACCGCCAGCCGGTATACCTGTGCTTCTTCCTCCGCCGTGACGGCCACAGTGCCGCTTTTCACGCAGCCCGCAATGCCGCCCACAGCGCCCGCTTCGGACTTCACCTGAATCGAAACCGTTCCGGTTTTATTCCCGCTCTCGCAGCCTGCGAAGGGTGCAGCCATTGTCAGCCGCTCCGCATAGCCGCAGATGCCGCCCACATAGCTTGTTCCGTCCACCGTGACGGAGATTTTCGCCGCGATACCGGTCTCCCGCAGCATTTCCCGGTTTTTGCTGTCCTTCAGAACAATTCCGGTGGTAAAGCTGCCATGATCCAGCACTGCCGTGCTGTCCCCGTACTGACCGCCCAGAATGCCGCCTACACAGGCATTTCCGCTGCCGGTCACGGTGATATTCCGGATAAAGGCCGCATGATCCAGATTAACGGCGATGTCGCTGCGTCCGATGATGCCGCCCACATTGGCGGAAACAGAGGCTTCCACCGTCAGGTCGCCCAGACTCACAAGGAACGCCGCGTTATTGTCCACCTGATACTCTGCGCCGCTGCCGCTGGACCGGGACTTGGAGCTGACTGCCAGCGTGTTGCCGCCTTCACCGGGCAGACTGCCGATGATGCCGCCCACATTGGCGGTCCCCGCTTTTACCTGCAGCACACCGCGGTTTTCCGTCACGCCATCCGAGGCGTTGACGGTGATGACCGCATTTCTCGCAATGCCGCACAGACCGCCCACATCCGCCTTCGCCGCGTTCAGCACGCTGACAGCGCCCTGATTCGTGCAGCACAGCAGAGAGGGATTGCTCACATCCCCTGCGATGCCGCCGATGACCACATCCCCCGTGGTATCGGCGGTAATGGTCACATCGGCAGTCAGGTTGGAAAGGGGCGTTTCCACGCCGGTGATCTTACCGGCAAATGCGCCTGCTATCCCGGAGCCGGAGGAGATCGTGATCTCACCGGAAACGGTCAGGCAGCTGATTCCGGCCTCCTGATTCTTCACGGAGTCCACACAGCCCAGAAGGCCGTAAAGTCCGGCAGCCGCGCTGTCCGAGGTCACGCGAAGGCCGCTGATGGTGGGATAGGTGCCGGTATCACCGTCCGCGACGCCCAGAAGGTTGCCGCGGAAGGGATGTGCCTCCGTACCGATGGGCACCCAATCGTGACCGCTCAGGTCAAGATCATCCGGGATCAGCAGAACCTTGTCTGCGAAGTCCGGGAACACGGTATCATAGCCGGTTCCGCTTTCGGAGGGTTTCTGATAACCATTGTTCACCAGCTTTGCTACGGAGGCAAGCTGTTCCGCCGAGGTGATATTAAAGCTTACCAGCGTATCATTTCGGGTATACCATGAGCAGTCGTCTGTCTGACTTTTCTGTTTGTCCGCCGTATCTTGGGTCAGCGTCACCTGGTCTGTCCACAGGTCGGGTGCCGCGCCGGCTTCGCTTTGCAGCGAAAACCCGCACAGCATCAGGAGAAACGCAGCCAGAAGTATACTGGAAATCGTCTTTCTCATAGCGACACTCCTTGTATCTCATTTCAAATCGGCTTTCTTTCGTTTCCGGAAATGTGCCATGAAACCGCCTGCAGGACGGTTTCATGGCGCGAATCTTACTTATGGTTGATCATGTATTCTTCCAGCCGCACCGCGATGGTGGCGGCTTCCGCACGGGTGATCTTGTTCTTCGGCAGCAGCTTTCCGTCGGAGCCGACGATGATGCCGCTGGCCACGCAGGTGCAGACTTCGCTCTCGGCCCACGCTGCCACATCCCCGCTGTCGGAGAAGGCTTTCAGCACCGCCGGGTCGGCCCCGGCAGAAGAAATGCCCGCCAGCTCCAGAACGCGGCCCACCAGAACCATGCTCTCCTGTCTGGTAATGCTGTCATTGGGTCGTGCCAGTCCGTCCGAACCCTTGAAAATGCCCAGATTTGTGCCGATTTCGATGGCTCTTGCATACCAGTCCGTATCCTTCACATCCTGATACGAAACAGACACGGTATCCGCCGTCATGAGACCGGCGCAGCGAAGCAGGATCGTCAGGAATTCCGCGCGGGTCACATTGGCCGCAGGTGCAAATTGATTGTTGCCCCTTCCCTGTACGATCAGCTTTTCCGCCGCCTTTTCAATGTACCCGGCAGCCCAGTGGCCGGACGGGACATCGTCAAAATGCACCTTTGCGGAGGCAAATACCACCGTGCCGTTTTCAGGAAGGACCACATCCGCATAGGCGGTGCTGCCGTCCATGTTCACCTTCCACGGCAGGTTCGTGCAGTTGCCCTCCTGATCAATAAACAGGACTGCGGTCACAGCCTTCACCGGCACGCCCTCCGGGATCCGGACGCTGCACGCTGCCGACTGACCATTGGGGATGGAAACGCCCTCCATGGTCACGGTCACGCCCTGACCGTTATCCGCCAGTGTCACGCCCAGCCGCTTGGCTGCCGCATTGGCCGCTGCCGTGGTCTTTGCGTCGCTGTAGGCCGCGGTGATCTCCACTGCCTCTCCGGTCAGCATGGTCGGTGCCAGTGAAAGGGACGCCAGCGGCGTTTTCAGTTCGATGGCGGGAGCGGCATTGGATTTTTTCAGTGCGGATGCCATCGACTCCTCCACGCTGAGCCGATAACCGGCTGCGCCGTCATAGGCTGTCTCCACCCGAAGGGTCTTTTCGGATTCGGAACTGGATTCCCGGTCAACCGTGATGCTGACCACGCCGTTCCCGTCCAGCTCCGCCTTCCCGGACTGGTTGTTGACCACGATTTCCACGGTCTCGTCGCTGTTCTTCCCGGACTGGCTGCCGCTGCCGGAACCGCTGCCGGAATCCGAACCGGAGCTGCTTCCGCCGCCGGAACCTGAACCGGAACCGGAGCCGCTGCTGCCGCTGCCGCTGTTTCCGCTGCCCGAATCGGAGCCGCTGCCGCTGTCCGCGTTGCTGTCCCCCACGGAAACCGCCAGATATGCGATCAGCGTGGTGGTATCGTTTACCGGGTATTCGGCGGTCACAATGGCAGCCTTCCCGGCAGTCACTGCTCTCACCGTTCCGTCCTCCGTCACGGTGACGCCCTCGCCGGTCATGATGTCGAAACGCAGATTTGCCCGTTCTTCCTCAGTCATGGGTACTTCCCGGAACAGGACGATCTTCTTTCCGTTTTCGTCCAGCACATAGTTTCCGTCGCCGTCCGTCTGATAGCCGGCGCCGTAGCGCAGGAACGCTTCCACGGTTTTCTGTTCGCCCTGCTTCATCTGGGGCAGCTTTCGCAGCACCAGTCCCACCGGTGCGGAATACTCGCTGTTCACCACGGTGAGCTTGGCACAGTCCTCATTTCCCGCCTGATCCCGAGAGCGAAGCGTGTACTGCACAGAGGGCAGTTTTCCGGAGGGGTACAGGGTCACGGAGAAGCTGCCGTCCTCGCCCACGGCGATGCCGGTTTCCTTGCCGTCGTATTCCACGGTCAGGTCGGAATCCGGCGTGGTCTGGCCGCTGAGCACCACGCCCTTGCTGAAGGGATAGCTGTTCTCGGTTTCCGGACTGGTGATCAGCAGCGTGGGTGCAATGGTGTCAATGGTCAGATAAAGGATGGTCACAGACAGGTCTTTGGTCGCCTTGTTGGTGGCCCGCAGTTCGATGCAGAAGCACCCGTCGGAGGTCAGGCGATCCAGCGACAGCCTGCCGTTCGCGTCCACCGTGCCATAGCACTCGTCTCCGATCCACGCCTCCACCGAAGCGTCCACATCGGTGCCGATATAAAGCACCGGCTGCTGCTCGTTCACGGTCAGATACCGTGCCGCCGCAGGCATGGAGGAACCGAAGGTCGTCAGCAGCTGCTCCGTCCCGATCTGGTAAATATTTGTAACCGAGGGTTTCACCGGAACCGGCAGCAGCGTATTCACGCCGTTACGCACCGGCACCGCGTAATGATAGGTTTCGTTCTCGTCCTGTTTTGCCGCATAGACGCTGACCTGATAGGTTTTTCCGATCTCAAGACCGCTGGGTCTGGATTCCGTCAGCAGGATATTGCCGTCCGCATCCAGAACCATATTGCCGTCCTCGTCCAAAACCGGCTGACCGTTCTGCGTCCAGCCGCCCAGACGGAGGTTTTCATACCGGCTGCCGTCTGCGCTCAGGTAATCCTCCAGATCTGCCGCCTCAAAGACCAGTCCGTTGTAATAATCGTACACATCGCCGTTTTCATCCAGGAAATCGAAGCGGTAGCTGGTGGCGTCGCTTACTCTGTCAAAGCTCAGGTTGAAATAGCCGTTTCCGGCGGTCTCCAGCTTCACATTGGACACCGGGTTTTTGGGGGCCAGCGGGTCATGCATCACGATGGTCGTCTGTGACACCTGCGCCGTATAGGCCGTATCGCCCTTCAGCTCCGCCCGGATATAGTACTCGCCGGATTCCAGCACGGAGCGGACATCGCCGATCCCGTTGTGCTCGATCTGAGTCAGGTCGATGCTCTGGGTCACGGAGCCGGTCTTTCCGTCGGGACTGATTTCCACCGGCAGCGCCTGGAACACCATAAGACCCGGATCATTGGCCTCCGTGACCTGATACTCGTTTCCGTTTTCGTCCACATGCGTCTCCGGCTGGGTTCCCATGGGTTCCTTCGTCAGGTACAGATTCACGGTATCGCCCTCTGCCGGGTGATCCACCTGCACCGTTACCGCAAAATCGGTGTCCTCCGCTGCCGCCCGGTCATAACCGGTAACGGAAACGCTTTCCACCGAGGGGGCAATGGGGGTGCTGAGCAGCCGGGTCTCGATCCGTTCGTTCTCGGATTTCAGGGTAATGGTATCCACGCCTTCGAACATGCTGCGGGGAATAAACAGGTAGACCAGATGACGGTTTACCCCGTCCGTAGTGACCTGCTCCTGCTTAAAGGCGGTATTCCCTTCTGCCGGGTTCTGCATATCGCCCACATTCACGGTGTAATCCGCACCGGAGCCGGGCAGCTTCAGTGCTTCGCCGTCAGCGTCCGTCACGGTCAGCATCCTGGACAGCTCCTCGCAGCTCTTTTCCGCGCCGAAATACTCCACCTCCACGATGGCGTCCCGGTCCTCGGAAACGGCGTTTACGGGAATGATATGGGTTTTGCCCTTGTCCTGCACCTCAATGCCGCCGATGCCTACGCTGTTCTGGCCGTTGTCCATCAGCATCAGGCCGTCCTCGATGGCACAGTATTCGATCTCATGCAGGGTGTTCTCGTTTACCACGGAGGTGGCCTCGGTCCGCATTCCGGAGCCGATGGCCAGCAGCACGGGCTCCTCCTCCGGCTGCTCGATCAGCAGATAGGTG
>DCGQ01000051.1:0-16956 GCA_002314635.1 Clostridiales bacterium UBA1774 | reverse complement strand
TGCCTCCGGCAGCTCCTCGCCGCTGGTGCCGAATTCCAGACCGCCGCCCCAGTAGTAGGTAATGCCCACAGCCACCGCCACGGGTGCAATGCCCACCGCAGCGGAGCCCCAGATCTTGTCGTTGTTCACGCCGAAGCTGACCTGTGCCAGCGGCATACCGCCGACGACCGGCACCTGCTGGGGTATGACCACCTTTGCGCTGATAAAGCCTTCAAAGTCCGTCCGGTTCAGCTCCAGATTCTGTGACAGAGACAGGCGGAAGCTGCCGAGGATGATGCCCCAGCCCATCACATCCACTTCCATCTTGGCGGACACGAACCATGGCGTTACCCACTGGGCCTTGATCTGCGCCTCGGTAATCATCTTCTTGCCCATGTAATTCAGCTTGCCGTTCAGCTCCATGCCGGTGCGCTTGAGGATCATATCAACGGAGCCGTCAAAGGTGGCGGGACTGACGCCGAATTTCACATCAATACCGGCCTCCAGCGTCAGCGGCACATCCGTGGAGCCGCCGGCAATGGTGTCCGCCAGCTCGCGGATCGCACCGCGCACCTTGGTCAGATAGGTACCGGCATAGACCACCACGCCGGGAGAGGGGAACTGGATGCCGAAGGCGATCACATCGGGCAGGATCCGCCCGTCCGCCACCCGCTTGAAGCCCAGCTCCACATTGACGCCGCCGATCTTCTCCAGCTCGGCAAGCACCTTGATGCTGTACAGCTCCTCGGGAGCCTCGTGTCCTCTGGCAATCACCTGATCCTTGAAGCTCTGGCTGTAATAATGAACCTGCACATCGCCGTTCATGCTGTTGCCGTTGCCCAGCAGACCCAGCTTCTTGTCAATGCCGATTTGCAGGTCTGCTTCGATGGCCTGCAGACCTTTGCTGTTGAAGAATACGTTTTTGATCTCGCCCTTGACGATCTTAAAGTCAATGTGTCCGCTGAACGAAACCTGCGAGGAGCGCAGAACATAGTCGTCAAACTGCAGGGAGAAGCCTGCAATGGAGAAGTTCGGCGCGGAGAACAGGCTGTGCCGGTTGATGTACACATCCGTGATCGCCAGTGCGCGGAGCGGATTGACCTTGTCGCCCAAAAAGCCGATGGACCATGCGTTGGAGCCGTTATCCGTGGTGTCCTCCGGCGCCTTGTTGTCGCTGTCGTCGGTTTCTTCCTCCGCCACCGGATCCAGCACCTTGTCGAAGCCGTCGTAGAAATCAATGCTCCACTCGCCCTCATGGATGGTAAAGCCGGAGCTGTCCAGATACAGCGTACCGGTACCGGCGGCGATCAGGGAGTTGAACAGCGGGGTATTGCTCTGGTAAATCCCCTGCGCCTTCTGGATTACGCCGCCCACGGTAATGTCTCCGATGCCGAAGTCCATGGCTCCGGCGGTAAAGGTCAGGTCGGAGCCTTCGAAGCACAGGGTATCATTCAGGATAGCGGGTTCGGTGGAGGTGTCCACCACATAGTTTTCCGCACCCTCGCCCTCGCCGATCTGCCGGATCATGCCGGTGATCTTCACCATCATGCCGTCCGTGCTGTCCGGGTCGTTAAAGTTCTCCTGAATATAGCTGTCCAGTGCCTCCTGACTGTCGAAGGCTTTCAGATAATAGGTGGGGTACTTGTTGGTGTCCCATGTGTCGGTGTAGCCGCTGTCCAGCACGGTGGCAACCGTGACCAGCGCCTTCCGCACGTATTCATAAATCAGCTGATCCAGCGTCATTTTTCCGGTTTCGATGCCCATTTCCAGCACCATCTGGCCGAATTCCTCAGGGTCAAAGTTCTCAATATCCTTGATAAACTCGATGATGCTCTGGAACATATCTCTGTAGGGTCCCAGCTTGTCCAGAAGCTTGTTGATAAAGGACATCAGAACCTGCTGTGCCAGCTCGGCGTAGTCCATCTGGCCGGTGAAGAAGTCCTTGATCTGGCTGCCCAGATTGGTGATCTCATCCACAACCGTTCCGATGGCGTCGGTGATGCCGGTAATGCTGCTGCCGCCGCCGATGAGCCGACATACCACGCCCACGCAGGCCACGGCCATCTTGGTATTATCCGTATAGGTCACGGCCTTGGACAGGAACAGCCGCACGATCTTGATCACGTCATCCTTACCGAAGCTGCCCTCTGCAATGTCAAAGGCAATGTCCGTCAGATCGGCCAGAATGCTCAGGTCAAAGCTCTCCCCGTCCGGGTCATCGGCAAGCTCGCCGATGATGCTCTCCACAAAGTCGCCGGTGACGATCTTCTTGATGGATTCCCTGTCAGCCTTGCCCTCGCCGATCATTTCCAGACCGGCGGCAATGATATCCACAATGCCCTGCAGGTCCACTCCGCTGCTGAGTCCGGCCAGCGTATCCTTCAGGAACTGCTGCACATCCGGCTGATTCAGCAGCTCGGAGAAATCCTCCACGCCGATGCCGTTCTGCGCCACATCCAGAATCCACCGCACCAGCTCACCGATGGCATTCAGATTCAGCGGCTGTTCCAGCTCCAGACACGCCTGCACCATGGTCTCCACCGAATCGCCGGTCATCAGCTCCACCACCGCATCCGCAGAGACGGAGCCGCTTTCCGCGATGCTCAGGCTCCAGTTCAGCACATCCAGCACCAGCGTAAAGCCTGCGTTGTTCTTTTCGATATCCAGACTGTCCCGGACAAAGCTCTGCAGGTCGGTGTCCGCGATCAGACTGCGGAAGCCGGCTGCGCTGATCCCCTGCTCCGCCGTATCCAGGCTCCAGTTCAGCAGGGCCAGCACACCCCGGAAGGTGCTGTTGTCTGCCGGAATGTCCAGCAGCTTGCAGACCATGTTCTGCACGGATTCCATGTCCAGCAGCGCTTTCGCATCGGAGACGGACATACTGCCCGCATCCACCATATCCAGCGCCCAGCACAGCATATCAAACACGGCGTTCAGGTCGGACCTGCCGAATCCGCTTTCCTCGTCCAGATCAAAGCAGTCCGCAATAAAGTCGGCCACCGCCGGTTCCCGGAAAATCCGTTCCACGGAGGAAATCCCGAAGGAACCCTCCGCCAGCTCCGCCGCGGCAGTCAGAATGCTCCGAACCGTTCCCGCCAGCGCGTCATAATCCAGCTCGGGTGCCTGGGGCAGCTCCGAAGCAAAGCACTCCTTCACGAAGTCCGTCACCGTATCGCCGGTCACGATCTCCATGAGCTTATCCACGGAAAGGCCGTCCTCCGTCAGACTCAGGCACCAGCGCAGGATTTCCTCCACCAGTTCCATCTGCTCCGCGATCTCCGGCAGGTTGGTTTCCAGCAGCTGGGTCACGCAGTCGCCGGTCAGCAGATTCAGCATCGCATCGGTATTCACGCTGCCGCTTGCCAGCTCCGTGCACAGTCCGATCAGGTCGGCGATCAGCTCCAGCGGTTCGCCGCTGTCCAGCTCCAGTCCCTCCGTGATCAGGGTCTGCACGGAGGTCTTTCTCAGCAGCGCCGAAATGCTTGCCGCGTCAAAGCTGCCGTTTACGCCGTTCACAATGGTATTTGCCGTCCACTGCAGCAGCTCCGCCACGGCTTCCGGGTCTGCGGTAAAGCCGAAACCGTCCCGCAGCAGGTTCTTTACTTCACTCTTGTCCATCAGCCGGAGGATGGAATCCTCCCCGAACTGGCCTTCCGCCAGCTCCATGGCAAAGCGCATCAGCGCCGCCGCTGCATCCAGCGTGTCGCCGCTGTCCAGCTCCAGACAATCCCGCAGCAGGTTCTGCAGGGAATCCCGCTCCAGCAGCGCGGCGATGGCTTCGGGGTCAAAGCTGCCGCTTTTCTTCGCGGTCACAGCCGTATCCATGACCCACGCCAGAAGATCGGCTGCATCGGCAAATTTTTCCCGGTTTTCCGAAATCAGGCTCGCCGTCACAGTGCCCTCTGCAAATTCCGCAATGCACTCCGAAGCAAAGGCCTGAATATTCTGATTGTTCAGCAGCTTGGAAAGGGTGCTGACGCTGATGCCGCTGCGAACCGCGTCCACACTCCACGCCAGAAGCTCTGCCATGGCAGCCACCGCATGGCTGTCCGTGTCCAGCTCAAAGCTCTTCACCACAAGCTCGGACACCGCATCGTCCTTCAGCAGCGCGGCAAAGGAGGCCGCCAGCGCTGCCCCGTCCGTTTTCGCAATGCCGACAACCGCATTCGCGCTCCATTTCAGCAGCGCAGCCACCGCGTCGAAGCTGATCTCGCCGCTCAGCGGTGTGGGGATCCCCAGACTTTCCGCCAGCAGCTCCATGGCGGAGCGGTTCATCACGGCGTCCGTGATCTGGCTTACATTCTTCGTCCCGGCAGCGGTGACGATGTTCTTTCCCCATGTGACCAGCTGCATGACCGCATCCAGATTCACCCCAGAGGCGTCCACCGCAGCATTCACATATTCCGGAAGCAGCTGGGTTTTGAGAAGGTTTCGCACCTCTGCGGTGCCGCCGCCGTTCAGCAGAATTTCCATAGCGCTGTACAGCGCATTGCCGATGGCGGTAAGATCCAGCTCCGATTCCGCTTTCAGACTGCCGGTAACGGCACTTCCGAAGCTTTCCCGGATGAAGTCCTGCACATAATCATTGGTCAGAAGCGTTGCAACGCTGTTTTTCACGGCGGCGCCGGTCACGGTTCCGTCCGCGCAGGAGGACACCAGCAGGATGGTTTCCCGCAGCAGGCCGGACAGAGACAGGATCTCATCCCGGTATTCCTGATAGCTGCTCTGAGCCATGCCGAATATATCCTGCCCGATCTGCAGATATTCCCGCAGCCATTCCTGCACAAAGTCGTTTTCCAGAACAGCCGAAGCAAGGTTCAGAACAGAATCCCGCGTAATGGCGGTTTTCCCCAGTGCCAGATTCAGAACCTGCTCCAGCAGCGCGGCGGCAGACTGGATTTCCTTCTCGTATTTCTGATAGGCTTCCGCGCCCAGCTGAAAGATATCCTGTTCAGCGAAGAACTGCCGCACATACTTCTGCACAAAGTCATTGGTAAACAGGCTTGTCAGATTCTCCGCATTCACCGGCGTTACGCCCAGCGCCAGATTCAGAAGCTGCTCGATCAGCTCTCCCATAGCCGCGGCTTCCCGTTCCGCTGCGGCAGAGGTTTCCAAACCAAAGAACCGGGTCAGATACTCCTGCACCGGCGCGGAGGAGGCCGCGTCCCCCATCATGGACACCAGCGCGGAAGCGGTCACCGGGGTCTCGCCCAGCGCCATCTCCAGCGCCCGGGTCAGCAGATTCCCGATGGTCTCCCGATCCGCTGCACTGAGGCCGAAGCCGGTAAGCTCCAGCGCCTTGCAGACATACTTTTCCACAAACTCGTTCTGAACCAGCGCGGTCACGGACTTCGCCGTCACATTTCCGGACACCAGACGGATGACCTGTTTCAGCAGCTCGCCCAGCGCCTGAATATCCTGTTCGCCGAAATCCTGCGCGGTCAGGCCCAGATATTCCCGCACGCAGTCCTGTACCAGATCGCCGGTATAGATGCCCACCAGCGAATCCGCCACCGCGTCCACGATGGTATCGGCGCTGCTGCCCTTCAATTCGGTCAGACGGAGGACGGCATGGAGAAGCTGCTCCAGCAGCTCCGCGAAATCCGCCGCAGTCTCCCGAAACTCCGCCTGCTCCGCTTCCGAAATGCCCAGCACTTCCCGGATGCTGCTCTGCACCAGCTCACAGTTGACCAGCTGCAAAATGACGGCGGTATCCACCGTACCGGTCTCCACCGCGCCGGAGATCAGCTTCACCAGAGCGGTCAGCGGCTCTTTCAGCATTCCGGCGATCTGCTCTGCTTCCGCCTTTTCCTCGGCGGTCATGCTGTCGCGGATCAGACCCAGTGCCTTCTGGGCATAATGCTGCACGAAATCGCTCATGACGATCTCCACGGCAGCGTCCACGCTGACGCCGTCGCCGATCATCTTTACCACCTGATGCAGCAGCTCCGCAAAGGCGTCCACATCGTTGTAGTCCTGTGAATCATCGATCTCCAGAAGCTGCTTCAAGCAGTCCTTCACAAAGGGACTGGTCAGCAGGTCGGCAATCTGCTCCGCGGTCACGCTGCCGCTGCGGGTCAGGTCAAGCACCTGCCCCAGCAGACTGCCGAAATCGGAAAAGCGGGTATCAAATTCTGCATCGCTGTCCGGAATCTCCAGCAGCGCTTTCAGTCCGCCCTTCACAAAGTCGCCGGTCAGCAGGCCGACAATGCCGTCGGACACGGATTCCTCGCCCTTGGCCATGCGGATGACCCGGCTCAGGAACGCGCCGAAATCGGTCATGCGGGTGCTGAACACTGCCACATCCGCTTTGGGCAGCTCCAGTGCCATCGCCGCGCAGTCCTGCACAAAGCTGCAGGTGACCAGCTCCACCACGGATTCCACGGAGAAGCTGCGCTGGGAGGCCATGCGGATGATCTGCTTCAGCATATCTGCAAAATCATCCAGATTCAGGTCGTCCTCACTGACGCCCAGAAGCTCCAGCACATAGCCCTGAATGTAGTCCGCCATGATCAGGTCAACCAGTCCGTCCACGCTGAAGCTGCCGGACTGAATGCTGTTCACCGTCAGGCTGACCACCTGCTTCAAAATATCCGCAATGGCGGCCGCATCCTCTGCGGGGATGCTTTCCTCGATATCCAGCAGATCCTTCACAAAGGCCTGCACAAAGTCGCCGGAGAAAATGTCGATCACCGCATCGGTCAGCGCGGTCACATCCACACTTTCCGCGGTTACGCTGTCCACGATCAGGTGGATGATCTGTTTCAGCACATCGCCGATGGAATGGATATTGATTTCCCCGTTGTCGAAGGCGATCAGACCTGCCGGGAAGGTGTCAAGGATGCTGTCCACCAGCGTGTCCACATTCACGCCGTATTTCGCCATGGTGATCGCGTTTTTGATCAGATTGGCAATGGCGTCAACATTCACGTCCTCCTCGGTGATGTCATAATCGGAGAAAAGCTCCACCACATACTGCTTGATGTATTTTTTGACAAAGTCGATTTTCAGAATGCCGGTAATGTCCTCCACGGCAAAGCCATTTTGGAAAATGGCGGCGCCCTGATTGATCAGGTCTGCCACCGCGTCAATGTCGATGCTGCCCACCTGAAAATCCAGATAGGATTTCAGATAGGTGACAAGCTGATCCGCAACGGCGGCAAAATTCACATTGCCGCTGCTCACCGTCTGAATCAGTTCCACAGTGTCCATGATGAAGGGCACCGCGTCCGCCACCGCATTGGCCCAGCTTCCAAGACTCTCGGTGGAGACCTCTCCGTTTTCATCCAGAGGTCCAGCCATGATGGCGTCCACATCAATGCCCTTGATGGGAAAATCAAAGTCCGGAACGGAGCTGCCGGAGGTGGTACTGCCTGCTGCGGCCATCAGGGGCGCAGCCTTCGCCTTGGTCAGCGGCGGCGTCACCGTCCCGCCGGTTTCTTCCTCGTCAAACAGGCCCATCACCGCATCCAGCAGGTTATAGCCGCGGAGCTGTTCGAAATCCAGCACGCTCAGCTCCGGATATTTCTCCAGAACCGCATTGATCTCATTGATACCGGCTTCGTCAAAGACGAATATAGAGGTCAGCTCATCGAACAGCGCTTCCAGCGGCTGCAGAAGCTCGTCCATAAACTCCATGGCCGTGTCTTCCAGCGTCCCGTAGATCCCGTCGGTGATCTCGCTGAGGATGGCGTCCGGATCCATGGAGGCGCTGTCGCTCATGGAGTCCATGAAGTTCGTGACTTCCTCTACCAGATCATTGAACTGCTCGATCAGAGAACCGCTGCTGAAATCCATGGTGGACTTGAAGATGCCCAGCACAGCCGGTTCCCGGATCCGGGCTTCCTCGTTGGCCGTGACCAGGAAGGTCTGCCCCGAGGTCACGTCCAGCATATAGTTCAGATCCTCGTCGTTGGTGATATAGTCGATCACCACCTGGTATTCGCCAACCGGCAGCTCCGGCGTATCCAGAACGGCGATCACATTGCCGCTCTGGTCCACCTGTGTGCCCTTCTGGTAGCTGATCCGCATTTCCCCGGTCATGCCGTCATCGGAGACAACGGTGGTGACCGCGTCTGTCACATCCACCTGATACCGGTTTCCGCTGGATTTCTCCACCAGATACAGGTTGAAGTTCGGGTCGCTTTTCTGGGAGCGCAGGTTGCTGCCCGGATTGTATGCCTCGATGTTGGTCATCGTCACGGCCAGATACTTCACGTCCGCGTGGAAGCATTCCTCCGGGGTCACGCTGTAGGTCTTGGTCGTAACTGCCTCGCCTACCGGCGGCAGGAAGATGAAGGCCGAGCGGCTGGCATTGTACAGCGCCTTGATGTCATCGCTGGCGGTGCTGCCGTACTGCCGTTCAAATTCGGTCTCCAGCTGGGGTGTGGATGCCGTCACCATGTACTGGCGGGTGGAGGGCCATGGCTTTCCGGTGGCAATGACCTTGAAGGAAGTGGAAACCGTTTCGCCGGGCAGGATGGGATTCTTCTCCCCGTTTGCGGCCTGCTCCGGGGTCAGTGCCTTTTCATAGGTGACGGTTTTGGTCTTGCCGTATTCCGCCACCGGTTTTCCGCTGTCATCGCGGATGATGTTGCCGTACTCATCCACGGAAACGAAGCGCAGCCCGCTTTCCAGCGTGAGGGTAATGTCCACGCTGTCGTGCTGCATCTTGTACAGCGCCAGATTGGTTACCTCCACATGGATATCGAACACGCCGTCATTTTTATAGGCGCTTCCGTCATCCGTTGTCTCGGTCTGGGTCACCGGATTGGGGAAGGTGATGCTGAGGACGCTGGTGGGGTCGATGATCTCGCCCAGACCGTAGATGGTGCCCAGCTGGGTCGCGCCGCCTGCGGGCACCGTCTCCGGTTCCCAGTAGAAGGAGACTGCCGAGTCCGCCGTGCCGTAATCGTTCTTGTCGCTGGTGAAATCCAGATTCCGCTGAACCTGATCCAGATCATACTTGTAGTTGGCCAGATGGTTCCAGTGACCCACGATCATGTAATCCACCGGGCGGAACAGGGAAATGTCCGTATAACCGTAGGCGATCACATTGGTGGCAAGGGGATTTGTGGGGTCCAGCGTGTCCTTCATGACCCAGTAATCCGGCAGGGTGTAATACTTGGCGTTTTCCGGCAGGATATTCTGGTCATTCACCGGGTCCGGGGTCAGCTTCCGCTCCACCTTCAGGGTATTGGCGGATATGGTGCCGATCTGGAACTCCGGCCCGTCGTTTGCACCCACCTGCGTATCCAGCAGGATGCGGGAGCCAAGCTCCACATCCGCATCGGAGTTATTTTCTATGTAGTAGTAAATGTTGACATTGCCGCCGTTCTGGCTGTCCGTCTCCGGGTAAAGCAGGATCACCTGCGTGATCTCCACGCCCTCCACTTCCCAGGGGGTCATGATGGCCTTGCAGCCCTCGGGCACATAGTCCGGGTATTCGTCCGCCGTAATGACCCGGGTTTCCCCCAGCTCGGATACGATCCGGTCATGATACCCGGCGTTGGATGCGTCAATATCATAGGAGTTGCCGAAAATATAGTCGGTCCCGTTGATGCGGAAGGTGGTGAAGGAGGTTTCCGCATCGTCTCCGCCAAAGGTCAGACTGGTATCCTGATCGTTTTTCCGAACAGGCTGCCCCTCCACCGTCCGGATGCCGAACCGGCCGGTCTTGCTGTCTACCGTCGCCTGCAGATAGTCGTTCTGAACGGTGATCTTTTCGCCCGTCATTTTCTCTACCAGCGCTGCGGCTGCCCACATGGGCATGATCTGTACCATCAAGGCCAGAACCAGGATGATCGCCAGAAGTTTTTTTAGGCTTTTCATCTTGTCGCTCCCCTCTGTATGATCGGAGAAGCCGGGCCGCGGGGACAGCTCCCCGCAGCCGGCATTCCGGTGTTAATTGGTGATGGAAGAAATAAAGAAAGAGGTATAGATTCTGCTGCGCTCCTGATTGCGGATCACAATGGTGTACCAGCCGGTCTTTTCGAAGGTGATCTGATAAGCCATGCTCACCAGCTCCTCCCCGGTCAGCTTTTCGGCGATGTACTTCATCTGACCCTCCCGATACAGACCGGTTGTGTAATACACATCGTAGCGCATACTCCGGTTGTAGGCTCTGGAGCCGCGATAGAACATCTGCTGCAATTCATTCTGGCTGACGGTGAAATACACCCGGTTGGACGCAAGGATCGCCGTATTGCTGCCGCCGTTCACCAGCAGGGCGTTGTCCGCCTTGACCAGCATATCGTTGGCGGAGATCACATACACCGTCTGATCCACATAATTCTCATTCTTTGCGCCGTCCGTGATGTAGTATCGAACCGTATACACGCCGGGTCTGGTATTCGTAAAGG
Source organism: Clostridiales bacterium UBA1774 (assembly GCA_002314635.1). Taxonomy (GTDB): domain Bacteria; phylum Bacillota; class Clostridia; order Oscillospirales; family Oscillospiraceae; genus UBA1774. The sequence goes on along the minus strand of DCGQ01000051.1, from coordinate 6,616 downwards.
ACAGCGGCGACCGTTCCTCGTCCGTATCGCATACGGTGACGGACAGCTCCGCAGGGCTCTCCCGGTCGAAGGCGGTATAGCCGCCCAGCGCCGTAATCAGCTCCTGCCCGCTGAGCACCTCTCCGTCCTCCAGCTTCAGCACGGCGGTTTCCCGGTTCAGGGTCAGGGTGGGTTTTTCCCTGTCGATGCCGGTAACGGTGATGGGCACCAGCACATTGCCGCCCAGTCCGTCATTGAACCAGATGCCGGTCTCCCCGTTGACCCGCAGGGTATGCTCCAGCACATAGCAGCCGCCGATCAGCTCCAGCGGCGATGCATTCGGGTTCGACTGCTTGCCCAGATAGAGCTTCCGCCCGTCTCCCGGGTCCGGAATGGAGATCGTGACCACCACCGAGTCATTCTTGAAGCTCTCGCCGGGAATCAGTCCCGCATTTTCCTCGCTGGTGAACCGATAGCTCACCGAAGGCTCCGGAATTTCGCCCACGATTTCCGTAACGGTTCTGGAAATCACGCAGATATTGCCCATTGCATCCTGCACCGTAAAGGAATAGGTGCCGTTTTCCGTTACCTCCAGCATCCCGCTCCGATCGCCGGAAACAACGGTGAAGTCCTTTCCGTTGCCGCCCTTCACCTTACCCAGCGTCAGGAACAGACCTCTGGACAGGGTGTTTGTCCCGTCGCTTACGGTGGCGTAGGACTTTCCTTTGCCGTCCGCGTACTGGACGAGAATTTCCACATCCGGGCCGCTGCGGTCGATATTGCTGACCGTCGCCACAGCGGTGCTTTCGTTGCCCGCCGCATCCCGGAACACAAAGCGCACGCTGCCGTTATCGGTAAAGGTATAGGCGGTGCTGCCGCTCCGGTTCGCAGTAACTGCGCCCTGCTCATCCAGTATCTGGATTTTCTGCACATACACCGATTCGTCCGCTTCCAGTCTGGCCACCACATTGGCTTTGGTGGGGGCGGTATCGCTGTAAGTCACCACGCCTCTGGGCGCTTCATCGTCATAGAGATCCACCACGATGGCGAAGCTCTTTTCGCCGCTGCCGTCCGTCAGGGTAAAGCGGTACAGGCCGTTGCCGCTGACCGTGAAATCACCCTCTGCGTCTTGGATCACCGGCAGCGCATTGTCCGCAGACGCTTCCACCGTCACGCCGTCCGGTGCGGAAACCAGCAGCGCCAGCGGCTTGCCGCTCTGCCGGGCAATGCCGGACTCTGCCGTCATCACCGCCCAAAGCGAGTTTTCCGGATTCAGACCCTCCAGCGAAACAGGCTTCACCTCGCCCACGGTTCCGCCGGGTGCGCGGAATTTGACGGCCAGCATTCCCTCCAGCGTCTCCGTCTGATCCGTTCCGCCGATGGGAAGCAGCAGCCTTGCCATGCTGCTGTAGGGCATCCAGCTGCTCCAGCTCTTTCCGCTGTCAGAGGAGAAGGAATACCGATAACCGGCCTTGTCCTCCACATTCAGCACCAGCTCGGCAATGCCATAGACGCTGCCGTCCTCCTCATACAGCGCAATCAGACGGCTTTCGTAATCCCCTACCGTTTCCAGCTCAGCGGCCTTGAAGGGGAAGGCCTGACTGGTTTTCGCGGCGCTGTTGCCGGCCTTGTCCCTGACCCGGACATGCAGGTAGTAGTCCCCGTTATCCGCCGGGTCGGTGATGGTTTTCACCGCAGCGCCGCCGGGCGTCAGGTGCAGCCAGCCGGCAGCGTCCTCCGCCGGGGCAGATGCGCTCTTTGTCCACTGATAATACAGCGCCGCTTCGTCAATGCCGCTGAGCTCATCCGCCGCGGTGACGGTCACGCTGTTCTCTGCCTTTTCCAGACCGCCCGCCTCCGGATTCAGATACAGGGTGGGAGCGGTGTTATCCAGCTTGTAGGCCTGATAGAAATAGTAAGGCTCCGAGGCATTGGGCGTGTCCTCCAGAATCAGCACATGCACATACCATGCGCCGTCCGCCTTGTCCGCGCCCAGCGTGTTCAGTTGATAGAACCGGTCAAATCCCGTGTCTGCCTGCCCGCAGGACTCGATCACGGCAAAGTCCTCCTCTGCCGGACGCAGCGCGGAATCGGTCACGGCACAGCGAACCTCCGCGATCTTCACCTCATGCACGCGGAAGGTGGGGGTCACGCTGCGGTAGAAGTCCGCCGCTTCCTCCGTCTCCGCGAAATCGCAGACGGCTCCCACGGCGCTGTAAACGGTGATGGTCTCCTCGAAATGGTACACCGCTTCATTGCCCGCCAGGTCGGTGACCTTCACAGACAGATAATAGTCGCCGTCCTCATCCACATGACCATCCGTAACCGCCGTAAAGACGCCGGTTTCTCCGCTGTCCGGACTGACCGGGATCCAGTTGATCTCCTGCAGCTCCTTGGCAGCTTCGGGGCGGGTCTCATCCGCACCGTCCGGCTTTCTGACCCACTGGTAATATACCTGCTCCGTGTCGATTCCCGCATGAGCGTCCTCTGCGCTAAACGGCAGCTCCACGCTTCGGGTACCGCTGCCCTTCGCCGCCGCAAAATCCGCCGCCGCCGTGGGCAGCGCATTGTCAAAGCGAACCTCCGCGGATTTCTGCGTCCAGTTGGAATCCTTGCTCCGGAACAGCTCCGGCGGCCAGACCTCCGTATCGCCGTAATCGCCTACGGTTTTCATGGCCTGATTTCTGGCATACAGCTCCGCGTCATCCGAATAGACGTCCTTCCCGGATTCCGCCAGCCATGTCCGATACTGCTCCGTATAAACGGTGCTCTGATACGCGGCCTTTACCGCATCCCACGCATTGTCATAGCTATAAGCCGGGTTGCTCTGCACCTTCTGCGAGAAATCCTGCTCCATCATCGACATCTTTACCGCCAGCGCTTCCGCCGTGGTGTAAGGCTTGCCGGTGTCGGTGTTCTGCTGAAATTTCAGACCGTACATCAGCTCATACTGAATGAGCTGCCGCGCAGAATCCCAGGACATATCCGCCGTCCACACATGGAGATACCATGTGCCGCTGTTTTCCGGCTCCAGAATCTGCTCGGGGGGCACGATCTCCGCGTAATTGTTGGCAGCGGTCAGCTTCAAACCCCGGTCAAACAGCTCCTTCCAGCTTGCATACGGAGAATCGGGGTTTTCCATCTCCGCCAGAGCCGCGCTGTCCCAGCCTGCCAGCGAATACCGCTTGATGACCTCAAAATTCTCGCCCGCGTCCGGCGGGGTCTCATCCGGAGACCAGATGTAGAAAAACAAGCCCTTGGCGGTGGAGGTGCTTTCCGCAGCGGCGGAGGCGTTGTCCGGCCGGAAAATGCCGCTGCTGGGTCTGCTGCTTTCGCTCTGATCCGGGTCGTATTTGGGTGTGTCGATCTCCGGGTCGATGGCGCTGACATAGATTTTGCCCGCCTGTCCCCACTGACCCGCTTTGCCGTCCGTCTCGCTGTCCTCCGTGGGTCTGGTCAGGGCGGCATTGTAGCGGTTGTAGGTAAAGCTGATCTCCGGCGCGGTGTTGTCCACGGAAAGCTGCGCCCACGCGATGGAGGATTCAATCTGCTTGTCATTGGTCAGCGCGTCCTCATTGGCGCGGTCTGCCATAATGTTGCCCACATAGTCGGTAATGGTGCGGCCATCCGCGTTCAGGGAATGCTTTGCAATGTTCTTCCGGGTATCCGGGGAACCGGCTTCGTCCGCCAGAGCGCCATCCAGCGCATCATTGCAGAGGCCGATCACCTGCCACTGGACGGTTTCGACCTCCGTTTCAGCATCCTTCAGCTCATAATGGAAGATCCACTGCTTGCCGTCTTTGCTCTTGCTCCGGAAATAGGCTCGGTCGCCGTTATTCAGAAGCAGATAGGTTTTGGTGTTGTCATAGCTGCGTTTGGTAATGGTGGCCTCGGAGAAGGACACGATGAAATCCACGCTGTCATTCTCATTCAGCACCACCTTGGTCAGAATATCCGGTGTGATGCCGTTTCCCGTGCGGGTATAGGTAGGCGGCTCCGCGTCCACGATCACATCGTAGCCGCCGTCGTTCCTGTCGAAGATATTTTTGCCTGCGCTGCCGTTCACCACCACCGGGTTTCCCGCAACATCATGGAACCCGGCTCTATTGATCTTATCCAGCAGGGATGTGACGGAGCCGTTGGCGTCCGGGTAGGAGTACCCGCTGGTGGATTCGATACCGCCGCCTGCGGCAATTTTGTTATTGCCGTTAAAGTCACCCCGCGAAACCGTATAGCGATAGCTGATCGCCTTGCTGAACTGATTCAGCGCGTTGGCGTCCACGATTTTCAGTCCCCGCAATTCGCCCGAGCCAACGTAACCGGTTCCCAGCGTGTTGGTAAAGAGCGTATGCGAATACAGGCAGGTCGTCTCATCCGGCTTGACCGGAACGGAGAAGCTCAGGTTGATCCCGATATACCCTTCCAGCAGGTTATCTGCGTCATAGCGATGGTCGGGATCGTCCTCATCCCGAACCGGCAGCTTGACCAGCAGTTCCTTGCTGTTATCCGGATTGACATTCACATTCCGAAAATCGGTGGTGTAGGTCATCGAAGGCGTACCCGTATCCTGAACCTCCATGTAGATTTCCACATAGGAGTCACCATCGGCATTGTTGTTATCGTGGGAGTCGCAGCAGATATCCGAACAGGCCTTCAATTCAATATAGGTCAGCCCGGTCAGGCTTTTCCATCCGGTATCATAATCGGAGCTGCCGTCAAAGGGTGAGCTTAAGTTGAAAAATGTCCCCTGTTTGCTGTCGGAGCAGACGATTTTACCGCAATCGCAGTCGTTATGCGTTTCTCCCCAATGGAAATCCTTTTCTCCGGATTTCACCTTGCCGTACACGCGGTATTTCGCTGTGGGACTCTGTGCCAGCAGCTTCATCTGTTCATTGTTTTGGAGGTCAACCCGGAAAACCATCCAGTCATTCCCCGGTGTTCCGACGGAAACCGTGTTTCCGCTGACCTTGACATCACCGTTTTGACTTTTGGAGAAGCCGGGGGTTCCGTTCTGGAAGTTCATAAAAAGGTCTGACGCAGACTTCTGCCCGTTTCCGATCTGTCCTGCACCGCAATAGGCTTCGAGCCATTTGCCTGCGTTGCTGCTGGCCGCCTTCGCCGGAAGCGCGAAAGTCGGCATCAGACCTGCCAGCATGGCAAAGGTCAGAACAAGGCTGATCCATTTGGTATGTTTTTTCATGCCGCACCTCCGCTGCTTTCCTCTTCCGTTGTTCCGATGACTTTGCTGACAGCCTCAAACAGTTCCCGGCTCAAAACGGACAGATGGATCCCGTCCATGGTGCGGACGGAACCGCTGACCACGCCCACCACCCGGCCGCAGGCGTCCAGAATCGGGCCGCCGGACATGCCGTTCACGATGTCACAGGTGACCAGCATCCGGTCCTTGCCGTTGACCTGGGCGCACTGGGCGGAAAGCAGTCCCTCCGTGATGATGCCGGTGCCCTTGATGGGATATCCCATGGCCCGAACCACGGTGCCGGTATTCGGCGTGACCTCTGCCAGCTCCAGCGCCGGGTATTCCCCCTCCGGCAGACGAAGCAGGGCAATATCCGTGTCCTCGCAGCTCTGAATCAGGGTCAGCGCCAGCTCGGTGCCGTCTGCCTGAACTGCGGCGATCCGGTCGCCGCCCTTGACCACATGGGCAGCCGTGACCACCAGTCCGTCCTCCGAAAGGATGAAACCACTGCCGGTTGCTTTCAGGCTGCCGGAAGGATAGTAGCTCCTAAGATATAGAACTGCCTCCGCACTTCTCCGATAGCATTCCTCCGCGCTGATTTTCCGGTTCGGCCGGCTGGCTCCGCCAAGCACACATGCAAGCAGCAAGGCAGCAGCCAGCAGTATGGGTATCGTCCGTTTCCTCTTTCCGATCATAGTACCCCTCCATATCTGCAGATTCTTTCATTTTATTGTGTTCATTATAATGTTGAATCCATATGATTTCAACAATGCATCCTCATTGCATTTCATTTTTTTGTTATATTCTCGAGACAGCACACACTACGGATTACATTACCATAAATCGTTATACTTTGCAATCGCGAAATTGCTGCATTCTGCAATTCGGCCTCTCTGATTATCGTCATGATGCGATGAGTTTTGTCAAGGGCATTTCTGCATAGCCGCAAAAAGTGCGGCAGACCGATTTTGGCCTGCCGCACTGATTTTGGCTGGAAGTATGCTTACACGGAATCCTGCTCAAAGGAACCGGAAATGATGTTTTTACTTGATTTATCGCTTTCCATATATTATATATGTATATGGAAAATGCTTTTCGCGCAGCCTCGGGGTGTGGTTCATCACGGATTCCGTCTGACATTCCGATCAGACTTGGTACTCGGGAAGGTGATCTCTTGATATCTGATATTTCTCTGGAACGACTGACAGCAGACTCCGAAGCATACAGCTTCTGTGAAGCGTTATATGACCGATCATTCCCGGAAAATGAACGGCGGGATTTTCGGGAACTGATCGCACAGAACAACGACACGCAGCAGTCCTTTCTGATCCATCGGGGAACTGAGGCGATTGGATATTTGGCGCGTCTGAACAGCAGCCGCTATTCTCATATCATTTATTTTGCCATTGACGAATCCCTGCAGGGACGCGGGATCGGTAC
>DCGQ01000041.1:148-24445 GCA_002314635.1 Clostridiales bacterium UBA1774 | reverse complement strand
TGGGCGAAGGCCGTCTGGTGAACCTTGCCTGCGGCAACGGTCACCCTGCCGAGATCATGGACATGTCCTTTGCCGTGCAGGCCATGACCGCCGAGTGGATATCGAAGCATCCCCATCTGGAAAAGAAGCTCTACAGGGTTCCGGCAGAAATCGATGACCAGATTGCGCTGGTCAAGCTGGCGGCCATGGGCGTCCATATCGACAGCCTCAGCGAAGCGCAGAATAAGTACCTGAACAGCTGGAAAGTTGATTGACAAATATACACATAAGACATTATTCCAATCAAAGGAGATACGATATACTATGAGCAAGCGTCTTTTTACTTCTGAATCCGTTACTGAGGGACATCCCGATAAGGTCTGTGACCAGATTTCCGACGCCGTTCTGGACGCCATTCTGGCACAGGATCCCACCGGCCGCGTCGCCTGCGAATGCACCGCTACCACCGGCGTGATCTACATCATGGGCGAGATCACCACCAAAAGTGTGGTGGATATTCCGAAAATTGCCCGTCAGGTGGTGCGGGAAATCGGCTATACCGACGCCGCTACCGGCTTTGATGCGGACACCTGTGCCGTACTGACTGCCATTGACGAGCAGTCCGGCGATATTGCCATGGGCGTTGACAAGTCTCTGGAAGCCAAGGAGGAGGGCATTGATGAGCTGCAGAACGGTGCAGGCGATCAGGGTATGATGTTCGGCTATGCCTGTAACGAAACCCCGGAGCTGATGCCCTTGCCCATTTCTCTGGCGCATCGTCTGGCCAAGCGGCTCAGCGAGGTTCGCAAGCAGGGTCTGGTAAGCTATCTGCGTCCCGATGGAAAAACGCAGGTCACCGTGGAATACGGCGAAGATGGAAAGCCCTGCCGTGTGGACACCATCGTGATTTCCACCCAGCATGATCCGGATGCGGCTCTGGAGACCATCCGGAAGGATATGATCGAGCTGGTGGTGAAGCCCATCGTTCCCGCCCAGCTGCTGGATGAGAATACCAAGTATTATGTGAATCCCACCGGCCGCTTTGTCATCGGCGGCCCCCACGGTGACAGCGGCCTCACCGGCCGGAAGATCATCGTGGACACCTACGGCGGATACGCTCCCCACGGCGGCGGAGCCTTCTCCGGCAAGGATCCCACCAAGGTGGACCGCAGCGCCGCTTATGCAGCTCGTTATATCGCGAAGAACATCGTTGCCGCCGGACTGGCGGACAAGTGCCAGATCGAGCTGGCTTACGCCATCGGCGTTGCACAGCCGGTCAGCATTCTGGTGGACACCTTCGGCACCGGCAAGGTGACGGATAACCGGCTGGAAGAGGCCGTAAAGCAGGTGTTCGACCTGCGGCCTACCGCTATCATCCGCACGCTGGAGCTGCAGAAACCCATTTATCGCCATCTGGCGGCTTACGGCCACATGGGCCGTACCGATCTGGGTGTTCGCTGGGAAGACACGGACAAGGTGGAAGCGCTGCTTGAGGCCGTGAAATAATGGGGATTCATTTCAGAAAAATCCGGGCACTGATGCCGGACATGACCATTCGGGAAACGGATGTGTATGTGGACGGGGAGAAGATCGCCGCCGTGGGGGAAGCACCTGAGGGGTTTCATGCCGATACGGTGGTAGATGGATTAAACCGCCTGTTGCTGCCCGGTCTCATCAATGCCCATACCCATACCTATATGACCATGTTCCGCGGCTGCGGGGATGATCTGCCTTTCTCAGAATGGCTGATGGGGCGAATCGACCCGCTGGAAGCGAAGATGACCCGAGAGGACTGCTATTGGGCCACCCTGCTGGGCAATATGGAAATGATTCTGAATGGAACCACTGCGTCCATTGACATGTTCATTTTCACCGAGACTGCTTCCAGAGCTGCGGAGGAGAGCGGCTTCCGCACCGTGCTGACCCGGGGACTGACCGGGCCGGACGGCGGACAGCGGCGGATTGACGAGTTTATGGGCGAGTACCGGGACTGGAAAGACCGCTGCAGCCGTGTCACCTTCGCACTGGGCCCCCATGCGCCCTACAGCTGTTCCGAGGCCTATCTGCGGGAAGTGGCCGCACTGGCAAAGGAAGAGGGCCTTGGCCTGCATACCCATATTTCCGAGAGCCAGTTCGAGCAGCAGACCATCCGGGAGCAGTACGGCTGCACTCCGGCGGAATACATGGATCGCTGCGGCATCCTGACAGATCGAACCGTTGCCGCCCATTGCGTGTACCTGAACGAAAGCGATATGCAGCTTCTTGCGGCGCGGGGCGTCAGCGTTGCCACCAATCCGGTGAGTAATCTGAAGCTGGGCAACGGGATTGCGCCGGTTCCGGAGATGATGCAGGCGGGCATCAATGTGGCTCTGGGCACCGATGGTGCTGCCAGCAACAACGCACTGAATCTGTTCCGGGAGCTGAGCTTTGTAACGCTGCTGCATAAGGGCCGCACCGGGGACACTACGCTGGTATCTGCGGCAGAGGCCATGGCCATGGCCACGCGCAACGGCGCAAAAGCACTGGGACTGACCGGCTGCGGCGAGATCAAGGCAGGCAACCGGGCGGATCTGACCGTGCTGGATATCGACAAGCCGTGGCTGCGTCCTCACAATGATCTGCTCTCCAGCCTGGTCTACAGCGCCAGAGGCGACGAAACTACCGACGTGCTGGTTGACGGCCGCTTCCTGCTGCGAAACCGGGAGCTGACCACCATTGACCGGGAACGGGTGCTGTTTGAGGTGGACAAGACCTGCGGACGGCTTGGCCTGCTGAAATAAAGCCGCGCATGGATTGAATACGATTAAAAATTCCTCCTGATTCTGCCGGACGGCGGATTCGGGAGGAATCTGTTTTCTTATTCGCCCTCCAGCTTGTTCAGGAAGGCTCGTGTGCGGGCGTGCGTGGGATTGTCAATAATCTCCGGCCCGCCTTCTTCTACAATGCAGCCGTTTGCCATGAAGATAATGTGATCGGCAACCTGTCTGGCGAAATTCATCTCGTGTGTGACGATTACCATGGTCATTTTTTCTTCGGCCAGAGAGCGGATGACCTTCAGAACCTCAGCGGTCAGCTCCGGGTCAAGGGCGGAGGTGGGTTCATCGAAAAAGAGAATCCGGGGATTCATGGCCAGCGCCCGTGCGATGGCCACGCGCTGCTGCTGACCACCGGAAAGCTGGCAGGGATAGGCTTTCGCCTTGTCCTCCAGCCCCATGCGGTGAAGCAGCTTCATCGCTTCCTCCTCCGCTTCCGCCTTGCTTTTGCCCAGAACATGAATGGGCGCATCGGTCACGTTCCGCAGCACGGAAAAGTGGGGGAAAAGGTTGAAGTTCTGAAAGACCAGACCGAAACAACTGCGGATTTCCTTCAGCGCTTTCGCTGAGGCATACCGCAGACTGCCCTCGGAGTCGTCTGCCGCATAGCTGCCCATGTAGCAGATGCTGCCGCCGTCAATGGTTTCCAGCAGTGTGGCACAGCGCAGCAGCGTGCTTTTGCCGGAGCCGGAGGGCCCGATGATCGCCGTTACCTGTCCTTCCGAAACGGAAAGAGAGATGCTTTTCAGCACTTCCGTTTCCCCAAAGGACTTGCGGATGTTTTTCATATTCAGTATTTCCATGGCATCCGCCTCCTTAATGGTAGTAGCTGAGCTTCTTTTCGCAGCGCTCCATCACAAAAGCCACTGCGAAGTTGAACACGTAGTAGAAAATACCTGCAATCACAAAAGGCATCAGCGTGGTTTGCGAGGAGGCAATTTTCTTGGCGAGGGTGAACATTTCCGCATAGGAAATGGCAAAAGCTAGGGAGGTATCTTTTACCAGCGTGATCATTTCATTGGTGATGCTGGGCAGAATGGATTTGATGACCTGCGGCAGAATGATCGTAAGGAATGTGCGGCTTCTGGAATAACCCAGCACCTGTGCCGCTTCCCGCTGTCCCTTAGGAATACCCTGAATACCACCGCGATAGATTTCGGCGAAGTAGGCGGCATAGTTGATGATGAAGCCGATGACCACGGCGGCGAAACGCCAGCCGGAACCAACCGAAATATGAAACAGATAATGCGGCCCAAAGAAAACCACCATGAGCTGCAGCATCAGCGGCGTGCCGCGCATGACGGATATGTAGAACTTGATGATCGCCTGCAGTGGCTTGCATTTTGACATTCTGCCGAACGCAACGAAAAGACCCAGCGGAAGCGCACCCACCAGTGTCAGGAAATAAATCAGGATGGATTTTCCCATGCCGCCCAACAGCATGGAAATCATGGTCGATAGTGTCATAAACCCTCCAAAACACACAAAATGAGGAATTGGGAATGAAAAAGAAGGCAGGGTCCTTTCCATTCCCAATCCTTCATGGCCGCACAATGGGACTGCCGCAGGTCATGCGGCAGTCCCACAGAAAACAGAATCAGCCGATCAGCGTGATATTTTCCTTCACAAGACCGTAAGCCACATATTCGTCAGCCAGCAGAGCCATGGAGCCGTCAGCGGCGATTTCCTCCACAGCGCCCCAGACCTGCTCCATCAGCGCATCATTGCCCTTGAGGAAGCCGATGGCATAGGTTTCGGTGCTGATCTTCTCGTCCAGAATCATGTAGTCATCGGATTTGCCGTCCATGTTGTAGTTGGCAACACCGATATCCGCCACAACCGCATCCACGGTGCCCATGCCCAGCTCCAGAAAAGCGTTGTTGTAGTCAGCAGATTCCAGCAGCTCGGCGAAAGTGGCAGTCAGCTCGGGCATACCGTCCAAAGCGGAGAGCCCGGAGGAACCGGCCTGAGTGATGACGCTCTTGCCGGCCAGATCGGCCAGCGTCTGGATGCCGCTGTCAGCCTTGACAACCACCACGATACTGCTGTCATAGTATTTGGGACTCCAGGTATAGCTGTCCTCGCGGCCTTCATAGGTAAAACCGTTCCAGATGCAGTCGATGATACCAGCGCTCAGCTCCGCATCCTTGGAATTCCAGTCAATGGGCATTGCAACGAAGTCCCAACCCAAACGGGCACAGACCTCCTGGGCAATGGCAAGGTCAAAGCCGTCATAGCTGCCGTCATCGGCGATAAAACCGAAGGGCGGAAACTCTGCATCGAAGCCTACGGTGAAGGTGCGGCGGGTCAGGTCGGAAGGACTGGCATTGCCATTCTGATCATCGCTGATCAGGTCGTCCGGCGTGGAGCTCTGGCCGCTGCCGTTGTTTCCGGCGGACGGCTTCACATCATTTTCTGTATTTTTGCTGCAGCCTGTCAGGCAAAATACCAGCATCAGCAGCGCAAAAATCAAAGCGAGTGTTTTTTTCATGTTCAGATTTTCCTCCAGATAAATTTGCACAAATAGTGCATTTTCTATATTAGCACATCACCGATTAATATCAATACCGGAAAAAATATTTTTTTGGAATAAGAGAAAATCACAAGAAATCCGTGGAAAAATGCGCCGCGATATGGTATTATTGCACCAAACAGATTAGAAAGGAGCAACACTATGCAGCTCGATTTGAAAAAATTGCCTTTTGGCCAAAACATGAGCCGTCACCTGCTCTTTGAAGAATGGGACCCGCAGGGAAAGGGTTATGACAAGGGACTGTTTCTGGCTTTGGCTACGGAGAGCAGCAGTATGTTCGGCGGTGTGGTGAGCCGCAGCGCCGGTATGGTGAAGCTGACACCCACGCTGAACGGGGAACAGCTGCCGGTCACGGCGGAGGCCGATGCGTCTCAGGCAACCCTGCATTGCGGCGGAAAACAGCTCCGCATGGCCATTGACGGGAACGCACTGCTGCTGGAGTCGGATGGTCTGGGACTGACCATGCGTGTGCGTCTGGGGCATGGCGAAACTGCCGCCACGTTTGAAAACGGCTATGTGCTGAATATGGGCGCTACCCGCTACATTATCGAAATGCGTAAGGGTAAGGCAGATCTACAGGTCATGTGGGATCTGACTGCACTGCATTCCACTGACCCTGTGATCACCCTGACACCGGAAGACGGTGTTCTGGAGGCCGTGTTCTGGGATACGGACAGCAGCTATGCCCGTCAGGAGATCGCTCCTAATGTGGCGGCCGCTGCAGAGAAGGCAAAGACCGCTTTTGCCGCTTATCAGGAACGCACCTTCGGCAGCAGCGAGCTGTATGCCTATGTACTTTGGCTGGGATATCAGAAGCTGCGGGGACAGGAGCTTCTCATCTCCAATAAAATGTGTGATGTGAAGGCACTGAGCCGCAGTCAGCTCCTTGCCGCACTGCCTTTCAAAAAGACGGAGCGTGTGGTGGATCGTCTGCTCAGTGTGCTGGGGATGATGACACCCGGCGGCATGGTTCCTGCATGGGCGAAGGATTCTGCCATTCTGCCTGAAGCCGCGCCTCCTCTGTGGGGTATGGCGCTGACCCGTGCCATAAAGGCTGACGGACTGGATCGGGTGCCGCTGGAAAAGCTGGAGCAGTGCTATGTGCTGGCGAAGAAGGCCACCGAATGGTGGTTCCAGAACCGCAGCGTGAACGGTGTGTGCTTCTATGCCTATGCCTGCGAAAGTGGTTGGGCGAAGCAGCCTCTCCCGTCCGATGCCGCACCGCAGGTCTTCCCGGATCTGTGCGCGTGGATGTACCTGAACTGCAAAGCACTGGCCGCCATTGCCGCAAAGCTGGAACAGAAGGAAGAAGCCGCAGCATGGACAGAGAAAGCAGCTCAGCAGATGGAAACCCTGAAGAGCCTCTGGAAGGGCGGCACCTTCCTGATCCGCAATGCTGTTACCGGCGAAGAGAAACCCTGTCCTGCGGAAAACGCGCTGATGACCATTGCACTGGGCAGCGAGCTGCCTGATGGCATCAATCCCAAGGGTGAAGTTACCGGCATTCCTGCCTATATTGCCGCGCTGGGCTGTGAAAAACGTGCTGCCGCCCTGCTGGATCAGAGCATCGAAGCGGCGTCCGCACCTGCAGCCGCCAATTACGATCCGGAAATCTGCGCCCTTCTGCTGGCGCTGGAAGAAAGGAGCTGAGAGCCATGTTTGGAATCGGAGAAAGATTTGATCTGACCCATGCGGTCTATGCCCGGGAAGGAAGCGCCTTCTTCCTGATTGAAAACTACTACACGCATCTGCTGCAGCTCTCGTCCTATAAGCCCGGCGCATGGATGGACGCAAACCCCTTCCTGTTCAGCCTGCGCGCCTATCTGGGTGAGCGGGAGATGCCCTACGCCTACCACGGCGATCCGGGCAGCATCAAGCTTACCTGCATGAAGGGACAGCTGGAACTGATCTTCACCTATTATGAATATGCCCGCATTCTGGGAACCGGCGGCCTGAGCCTGATGCTGGAGGCCTCCCGTTACAAACCCGGCGCACCGGCAGTCAACGGCGCCTGCCACGGCATCTGCACCTTGCCGGACGGAACCACCGAACTGAGCTTCTCTACCTATGGCAAGCTGCGCCTGAAGCCGCTGAAGGGCAGCGTGAAGGTGGAAACCAGTCAGAACGAAAAGGGCGAGTACACCGCAGTCAAGGTGACGCTGCTGCCCGATGCGGACGGAGAACTGGATTTCGCGCTGCATGAGGATATGATCGAAATCGGCGCGCTGCCGGAAAGCTATCCCGATCCTGCCGAGCTGCGGAAGGATGGCTTTGACCGATATCAGAGCTTCCAGAAGAACTATCGGAAGCCTGCCGCCGGATTTGAGAGACTGTTCAAATATGCCACTCATACCGTGTGGGCACGCCGTACCAAACCGGGTGCGGGCGGCATTTACCAGAGCCCCATGATCCTGATGCACTATGAATATCTGGGCGAAGGCTTCTCCTGGCAGCAGAGCTTCAACGGCATGTCCATGATGGGCGACCCGAAAGAAGGCTGGCGTCAGATCTGCACCATGTTTGAATACCAGAATGAAGAAACCGGTCAGCTTCCCGGCAATGTGGGTTTCCTCTCTGCCAATGCCGGTATCCAGCCGCCGATTCAGGGTTTTGCACTGGACTATCTGATCCAGCACTGCGGCGACAGCTTCCTCACGCCGGAGGAGTGCGAGAGAATGTATCCCAAGTTTGCCAAGTGGGCGGAATTTTGGGTGAAGTACCGTTCTGCCGGCCGCGGTGACGATGTGACCCAGATCGATTCTCCCAATGATTCCGGCTGGGACGATGCCACCATTTTTGCCGATGGATTCCCCACGGTTAACCCGGATCTGATGGCCTTTATGGTGGATCTGCTGGAGGCAACCGGCCGTCTGGCCAGAGGCTGCGGCAAGCTGGCAGAGGCAGAGCAGTACGATGCCCGCAGCAAGCGTCTGCTGAAAACGTTGATCGATGAGCATTGGGACGGAGACAAGTTCGTCACCCTGCACAATGGCAAGCCGGTGAAGAGCATGTCAATTGCCAGCTACCAGCCGATCATTCTGGGCAAAAAGCTGCCGCAGAATATCATTGACCGCATCACCGAACAGCTTATTGAGGAGGGCAACTTCCTTACCGAGATCGGCCTTGCTTCCGAGAGCCTGCACAGCACCAATGCGGATTATGGCACCAGCACCTTTGTCCATGGCCGCGTTGTTGCTCCGGTACAGCTCTTCATGTGCGCCGGTTTGAATCTGGCCGGAAAGAAGAAGGAAGCGGCCTACATTGCCCGCCGCTTCTGCGAATGCAGTCAGGACCGGGGCTGCATCCTGGGCTTCCCGCCCAGAACCGATGTGTATCCCGGCACCGGCAAGCCGGTATACATCGCGCCCGGCCCCGTCGCGTCTGACGGATGGCCCTGGAGCAGCTGGAATGCCTGCTCGAACCTGACCCTGATCACCTCCGTTATCCCGGAGGGTGAGGAATAAAGAAATCGCCTCTGTCCGAAAGGACAGGGGCGATTTCATTCAACAGAACAGCTTGGGGAAAGCGTGGAAGTAGAATTTCGTCAGGAAAGATTTTTCCACCAGCGCAGAGCTGAGCAGACCATTTTCCGCGGAAAGGGCAGGGAACAGCTTGTAAACCAGCAGCAGCACGATGCCGATGACCACAAGACCGGTCAGACCACCGAGAACTGCGCCCAGCAGGTGGTTGCAGGCCTTGAGCGGGCCGATTCCGTCGATGATCGGCTCCAGCAGCACATTGAACAGCAGCTTGACCACGATGTAGATAATCAGTGCAGCGGCGATAAAGACCAGCCACTGGCTGAGCCGGTCAGCAATGACAACCGTTGCTTCACCCACTACGGAGTCCAGCGTGCTGCTCAGTTTCTCCGTAACCTTGTCCAGAACGCCGGTTTTCAAAAAATCAGGCAGTTTGCTCTCGGCAAGGATATCTCCCAGCCGGTCAACCATGTCCTCCGCACCGATGCTGGCTCTGGCGTGTTCCAAAAGGTCGCCGACGACGGAACGCAGCCAGCGCTCGGAAACGAGAGGAGAAAGACTTTTTTGGGCGATTTTGCCGCCCAGCACAGCCAGAACCAAAGAAACCAAACCGCTGATTTTCCGGACAACGCCCTGACTGCGGCCAACCAGAATATACAGCAGCAGAACGACTGCAATTATAATATCCGGAAGCAGAGAATGAAAATCAAAAGACATGGAATACTTGCCTCCCGCCGCGATCAGGCGTAGAACTTGGATTTCAGCGCTTCAAATTCCTCGTTGATCCAGCGGGCGCGCTTATTCCGCTCAGATTCGGGATCGCCGAATACGAAAGCGCCGAACCATGCAAGACCGCCGCCGGGCGCCAGATCGGTCAGGAAGCTGCGGGTGGTTTCCCGGACTTCTTCTTCGCTGACGGAAGGATCCATCAAACGGCCGGTGTCGAAACCGCCGATAATGGCCATGCGATTACCGTGACGAGCTTTCAGACCGCGGAAATCGTTCTGCGGCTGGGCTTCCCAGGAGGCAAAATCGCATTCCACAAAATCATCCACCAGAATATCGGCAGCGCCGCAGCAATGAAGCTGAGAGGGAATGCCCGCTTCTGTGTACACGGCAACATAGCGCTTCCAATAGGGCATGAAAAGTTCCTCGAAGGTCTCTTTGCTGACGAAGGGGGCACGGGCCGTGCAGATATCGTCAGGCAGCCAGAGGCAGTCGGGCTTGTAATATTGAATGATGTTCTTGGCAACACCGATCTGATAATCGCAGATGGCTTCCATCATGGCCTTGACTTCTTCCGGCTCTTCATAGCAGGCGAGAAGGCCTTCGGTGAAGCCCATGAAGTTGATCAGGCCCTGGAAGAAACCGGTGACAGCGTCGGGCATGATCAGCGTCTTGGAACGATCGAACTGTTTCAGATCGTCAGCGGCCATCTTCTCCCAGTCTACATGACTGAAATCGGGAATTTTGACAATGTCGCGCCATTTGGTGATATCGGTGATCATGAACTTACCCGGCTTGGGAATGAAACCGGAGGCAAAGCCGGATTCCTTGCTGGTGACATATTCCACACCAAAATAGTCAAAACCGCTGCCGTCCGGATTCCGGTGCTCATACAGGCAGGCAGGCTTGACCCAGGAGTACATGGCACGGGGAATAGCTTCGGGGATTTCCCGATGCAGTACGCGCAGATAGTTTTCTTTGTTGGAAAGCATGTTGACACCTCATCAGATATGTAATTTCTAATTTTTGTCCTATTGTAACACGCAATGCAGATACACGCAAGGGGCGGAAGGAAATTCCTTTTTGTGTAAAATGCAGACTTGACAGAATGGGGTACCGTTCGTATAATGAACCCCGTGTTTTGAACCACCATACTGAAATAAGGAAGGCAAAACGATGAAATTTATCATTGATACCGAAGAAAACATTGCGAAAAAAGCCGCACAGCGTTATGTGGAGATTCTGAACCGCAAGCCCGATACCGTTCTGGGTTTTGCCACCGGTTCCACTCCCCTTGGCCTGTATGCGGAGCTGCAGCGGCTGAATGCAGCCGGGGCTCTGTCCTTCAAGGACGTGACAACCTTCAACCTGGATGAATACGCCGGTTTGGATGGCAGCCATGATCAGAGCTACCGTTATTTTATGGATCACAACCTGTTCATGGGCGTGGATATCGATCGCAGCCGCACCCATGTGCCCAGCGGTCTGGATATTGCGGCTGCTGCGGACTATGACCGTCAGATCAAAGAGGCGGGCGGCATTGAGCTGCAGCTTCTGGGTATCGGCAACAACGGACATATCGGCTTCAACGAGCCGGGAACGCCCATCGACAGCATCACCCATCTGGTAGATCTGACTGAGATGACCCGCAAGGCCAATGCCCGGTTCTTTGCGTCTCTGGACGAAGTACCCACGCAGGCGGTTACCATGGGTATCAAGACCGTGATGAATGCCCGCAGCATCATGCTGATGGCGCTGGGCAAGGGCAAGGCCGATATCGTGAAGAAGTCCTTCACTGGCCCTGTGACTCCTGAGGTGCCCGCCTCCATCCTGCAGCTTCATCCCTTTGTGGAGATTTATCTGGATTACGAAGCTGCCTCCATGCTGTAAAAATCCGCTGCCCGCGGACGCGCAAGCGCCTGCGGGTTTTGTATTATCTTCTTGTATTTGATTCGGGAAACCGATATAATCAGGTATCAAATTACAGGGAGGATTCCGTATGTCATATCTGGGTGAAAATATTCCGAAGCTGGGTTTCGGCCTGATGCGGCTGCCCATGCTGGGAGATAGCGTGGACATTGAACAGGTCAAGACCATGACCGATCGTTTTCTGGCTGCCGGATTCCGCTATTTCGACACGGCTTTCGGGTATCTGGGCGGAAAGAGTGAAGCTGCGGCCAAGGCTGCGCTGGTGGATCGTTATCCCCGGGACAGCTTTTATCTGGCCACCAAGCTGCCTGCGTGGGCCGGCCCGAAAACTGCGGAGGAAGCGAAACAGATGTTCTGGACCAGTCTGGAACGGACCGGCGTGGGTTATTTTGATTTTTATCTGCTGCACAACATTGGAGCACCTCGTTTGAAATTCTTCGATGACTACGGAATTTGGGATTTCCTGCGTGCCCGCCGTGACGAAGGGCTGATCCGGCATCTGGGCTTCTCCTTCCATGACGGTCCGGAGCTGCTGGACGAACTGCTGACCAAACATCCGGATATGGAATTTGTACAGCTGCAGATCAATTATACCGACTGGGAGGACGCCGGTGTGCAGTCCCGCAAGTGCTATGAGGTCGTGCGGAAGCATGGCAAGAGCGTGGTCATTATGGAGCCGGTGAAGGGCGGCAGCCTTGCCAACCTGCCGGAATCCGTGCAGAAGCCGTTCCACGATGCAGGTATGGATCCGGTGGCCTCCGCGCTGCGTTTTGCCGCTTCTCTGGACGGTGTTATCACCGTGCTCAGCGGTATGTCCACGCTGGAGCAGATGGAGCAGAACATTGCATCCATGAAGAATTTTAAGCCTCTGAATGAAAAGGAATACGCAGTCATTGCGGAGGTGCTGACAGAGCTGAAACGCCGTCCCAACATTCCCTGCACCGGATGCAGCTACTGCACCAAAGGATGCCCGGTATCCATGCCGATTCCGGACATTTTCTCGGCGCGAAATAAGGAACTGGTATACGGGGATGCGGTGGGAGCGAAGAACCACTACAATATGTTCACTGGCGGGAAAGCAAAGGCTTCCCAGTGCGCAGCCTGCGGCCAGTGTGAAGCCGCCTGCCCCCAGCATATTCAGATTATGGATAAGCTGAAGGAAATCGCACAGGCATACGAATAATGCAGCGAAGCGGAGCGTCTGCGGGCGCTCCGCTTCTACCAATTAATGAGAATCACAAGATTTGTGTTGACAATCACGTGATTATGTGATAATCTCGGACGAGATAGAAGGTGATGGGATTGCAGAAGGTATTGCCCGGCAGCGTTTTGGGGTATGACGCAGGTTATCCACAGGCGGCGGAGACGCTGCTTGGAGCGCTTTTCGCCGGGGGGAATCTGATGCTGAGTCAGGTTTCCAATATTTCGGGTCTGGAGAGCCATGTGATTCAGAACTGGGTAGCAAGGGGGTATCTGCCGCCGCCGGAGAACAAGCGGTACAGCCGTCGGCAGCTGAGCCGGATTTTGACCATTAACATGCTGCGGAGCGTCCTGTCGCTGGAGCGCATCTGCCGTCTGCTCAGCTATGTAAACGGGCATCTGGATGATGAGAGCGATGATACGGTGGATGATACCCGGCTGTATATGTGGCTCATCGACTGTATTTCTGCCCCGGAAGCGCAGACGGCAGCGAAGATCCGGCATTGTCTGGAGGAATATGCGGAGCCGTTTCCCGGAGCGGGGCAGCGGTTGGGGCAGGTGCTGGAAATCATGGTGACTGCATATCGGGCCGCAGAACAGAAGCAGCGGGCAGAGGAACTGATCGGCGCACTGGATGAAGCGTAAGAGGGGAGAGAGGCGCATATGAATCACTGGTGGCTGTCCTTGACAGCGCTGGAACGTATCTATGCATGTATCGCGATACCGGCAACCCTGCTGATGGTGATTCAGCTTGTCATGAGCCTGCTGGGTCTGGGCGACCATGACGGAGATGGGGATCTGGATACTGACGGGGACGGAATCCCGGACGGCCCTGATCTGGATGGAGATGGTATTCCCGACTTTCCGGATGCGGACGGAGATGGAGTACCGGATCACGATGTCCATACCGGGGGAGACGGAGGCGACAGCCTGTCGCTGCATCTGTTTACGCTGCGGGGTATCATCAATTTTTTCGCCGTATACGGCTGGGCAGCGCTGGCAGTGTCCCGGGCAGGGCATCCGTGGATTGCCGCAATTCTGACCGGCCTGCTGCTGGGTACTGCCGCTCTGGTGGGTACTGCGGTGGTCATGCGGCTGTTCCTGCGGCTGCAGGCGGACGGGACCGTTGACCCGCTGAATGCGGTGGGACTGACCGGAGAAGCTTACCTGCGAATCCCGGAAAAACGGCAGGGCAGAGGTAAGGTCAATGTGGTCATTCAGGGCAGCCTGACAGAGTGCAATGCCGTAACCGATGGAGAAGAACCCATTCCCACCGGAACACCGGTGACCGTGATCGGCGTTTCCCGGGAGGGTGAACTGATTGTCATGAAAAAGACAGAAAGAGGAGGATGAAAATGGAAACACTCATTTTGATTGCTGTGATCGTGGTAGCCGCCTTCGGCCTGATGGCCGCGGTTCTGAAACGGTACAAAAAGTGCCCTTCGGACAAGGTCATGGTGGTCTACGGTAATGTGGGCAGCAACCGGGACGGTACGGTTCGTTCCAGCAAATGTATTCATGGCGGCGCGGCCTTTGTGTGGCCGGTGGTGCAGGCTGCGGAGTATCTGGATCTGACCCCCATCAGCATTTCCGTGGATCTGCAGAACGCGCTGAGCCGCCAGAATATCCGAATTAATGTACCCAGCACCTTCACCGTGGGCATCTCCACGGAAAACGGTGTGATGCAGAATGCTGCCGAGCGTCTGCTGGGTCTGAAGCTGCCGCAGATTCAGGAACTGGCGAAGGATATCATCTTCGGTCAGCTTCGTCTGGTGATTGCCACCATGGACATTGAGGAGATCAACGCGGACCGCGATAAGTTTCTGGATGCGGTCAGCCGCAATGTGGAGACGGAGCTGAAAAAAATCGGTCTGCGCCTGATCAACGTGAATGTCACGGATATCAGCGATGAAAGCGGGTACATTGAGGCTCTGGGTAAGGAAGCAGCAGCCAAGGCCATCAACGATGCGAAAAAGACCGTGGCCGAAAAGGACAGAGACGGTTCCATCGGCGTGGCCAATGCGGACAGAGATCAGCGTGTGCAGGTTTCGGAAGCAAATGCTCTGGCTATTCAGGGCGAAAATGCTGCCAAGGTGCAGGTGGCCATGTCCGAAGCCCAGCGCCGTGAGAAGGAAGCCGAGGCTCTGCGTCTTGCAACCGCGGCTGAGAAGATTCAGGCGGCCAAGGCCATGGAAGAAGCCTATGTGGCGGAGCAGCAGGCAGAAGCGGCTCGTGCCGCCCGAGAAAAGGCCACGCAGGAAGCAGACGTCATCGTATCCACTGAGATCCTGAAGCGGAAGGCAGAGCTGGAAGCGGAAGCCGAGGCAGAGCAGATTCGCCGCCGCGCTGCCGGTGAAGCAGACGCAATCCGCGCCAGAATGATCGCGGAAGCCGAAGGCCAGAAGGAAATCCTGATGAAGCAGGCCGAAGGTCTGCGTGCCATCGTAGAAGCTGCCGGCGGAGACGCCAATGCCGCCGCAAAGCTGATGCTGACGGATAAAATGGAAGATCTGATCCGGATTCAGGTAGAGGCCGTGAAGAATGTGAAGATCGACAAGGTCACGGTCTGGGATTCCGGCGAAGGAAAGGACGGAAAGAATGCCACCGCCGGGTACATTTCCGGCCTGATGAAGAGCATTCCGCCGCTGAACGAAATGTTCCAGATGGCAGGTATGGAACTGCCCGGCTGGGCAGGCAGCAAAGCGAACCCCGCACCTGCGGAAACTTTGCAGGAAAGTGACATTTGACACTGGTAAATCAGGCAAAGCCCGATTACAATAGAAAAAAACAGGTAAGGAGCATTGCCATGAAAAAGGTGCCGCCGAAGATGAGAAATATGCCCCAGCAGGAACTGAATACCGTTCGTGCGCTCCGCAGTATCGTGATTCGGATGCAGACTGCGGGTCTGACCTTCCTGCTGGTGGGAGCGCTCATGCCAAAGATCGCTCCGTATTATGCGGAAAAAGACTGGAAGCTGCTGATCGGCGGAACCGTCAGCCTGCCCCGGGCGCTGATGGCCTTCGGATGCGTGATTCTTATGGTCAGCATATTCTGCTTCATCCGAAGCTACCGCTGCCCCAAGTGCGGCGGACTGATCAGCCTGACACCGTATCAGGCGGCGAAAAAATGCCGCCACTGTGGTGTGAAAATTAAGGAAACGGATACTCTGAAAAAGAAGGAGCTGTGAGATTATGCCCGTGTTTTTCGGCGGATTTACCATCTGGTCGCTGATCCTGCTGGTGGTCGGTCTGGGATTTCTGACAGCGGAGATCCTTGCACCCGGCTTCGGGATTATGGGCGTTATCGGGATTGTGGCGCTGGGACTGGACATTCTCCTGTCTGCCAGAACGGCAGCGCAGGGAGTGCTGCTGGTTCTGATTGCCGCCGTCATCGTCCTCCTGTTTCTGGTCGTGGGAGCCAGAATGATCTCCAAGGGCAAGCTGCCCCGGTTTCTGGTTCTGCGGGAGAATACGGACAAGGAACAGGGCTTTTCGTCCAGCGAGGAGAATACCGATCTGCTGGACAAAACCGGCAGCACGATCACGGTGCTGCGTCCCGCCGGTATTGCGGATTTCAGCGGGAAACGGATGGATGTAGTCACCCGCGGTGAATTTGTAGATAAAGGCGCAGCGGTGCGCGTTATCGAAGTTGAGGGCAGCCGCATCGTGGTATGCCCGATAGATGAAAGGAGTTAATTTTATGCCAGCACTAGCCACAATACCGATTGTTTTGGTTGTAGTCATTATCCTTTTCCTGATCCTGCTGTTCCGGTTCATTCCGGTAGGTCTGTGGATCAGCGCTCTGTCCTCCAATGTGCGGGTGGGTTTGTTTGCTCTGGTGGGAATGCGCCTTCGCCGTGTATCCCCGCCGCTGATCGTCAATCCGATGATCAAGGCTGTGAAGGGCGGCATCAAGCTGTCCATCAACAAGCTGGAAGCACACTATCTGGCCGGCGGCAATGTGGACCGGGTGGTCAATGCTTTGATCGCGGCTCAGCGTGCCGATATCCCGCTGGAGTTTGAACGGGCCGCTGCCATCGACCTTGCCGGTCGTGACGTGCTGGAGGCCGTGCAGATGAGCGTCAATCCCAAGGTTATCGAGACCCCCGTGGTTGCCGCCATCGCCAAGGACGGTATTGAACTGAAGGCCAAGGCGAAGGTCACCGTCCGTGCCAATATCGACCGTCTGGTCGGCGGTGCCGGTGAACAGACCGTCATTGCCCGAGTGGGCGAAGGCGTAGTCACCACCATCGGCTCCGCAGCTACCCACAAGGAAGTGCTGGAAAACCCGGACCTGATCTCCCGGACCGTGCTGAGCAAGGGTCTGGAAGCAGGCACTGCTTTTGAGATCCTCTCCATCGACATCGCGGATATTGATGTGGGCCGCAACATCGGCGCACAGCTGCAGGCCGATCAGGCTGAGGCCGACAAGAAGATCGCACAGGCCAAGGCAGAGGAACGCCGCGCCATGGCCATCGCCAACGAGCAGGAGATGAAGGCCAAGACACAGGAAATGAAGGCCAAGGTGGTGGAGGCCGAAGCCGAGGTGCCCATGGCCATGGCTGCCGCCCTGCGGGACGGACATCTGGGCGTGCTGGATTACTACAATATGCAGAATGTGATTGCAGATACCCATATGCGTGACGCCATTGCGGAAGAGGAGAAGAAGTAAATGGCGGCACCGGTAAAGCAGGCCGGAGCACCTGTTAGTCCGGCGAAGGCGAAAACCGAAAAACCCGACTGGCGTACCGCCGGAACCCTTCGCTCTGCGCTGATCTGGTCGGAGGTTATGGGAAAACCGCTGGCCCTGCGCGGAAAAAAGAACGGCCGATAAAATGAGAAAACCGCTGTGTGCGCCGAAAACGCATACAGCGGTTTTTCTAAAAAAGAGGTGTCGATTCCGAAGAACCGACGCCTCTTTAGATATCCATTACATGGGATTGGCCTTGATGAGCTCCAGCTCGTCGTCCATATCGGAGCCGAGGAACCAGAATTCAGGCTTCTCTTCCTTGCCGGCGGCCTTGTCGGCCAGAGCAGCCTTGACCTTGTCGGGAGTGGCGGGCAGCTGGAAGATCCGCACGCCGCAGGCATCCTTGATGGCGTTGATGACGGCCATATGACCGGAGGACTGGAAGCACTCGGAGCAGCCGCAGCTTCCGTGAGGACCATCGGGTCTGGGAGTCTCAACAAACATCACGTTATAATCATCGGGAATCATGTCGATGGTGGGAACACCGGCACCGGCCAGCGTGCTGGTCTTCTTGTCAGCCAGATAGTTCTCACTCAGAGCGAAGCCGATGGAGTGGCTCAGGCCGCCGTAAGCCTGACCTTCGACAGCCAGACGGTTGCCGATGACGCCGATGTCGGCAACGGTGGTCCAGCGCTTGACCTGCGTTTTGCCGGAAGCAGTATCGACTTCCACCAGGCAGGTGTTGACAGCGTACATATAGGTGGGGTTCTTCTCGCCCTCGCCGGTGTTGGGATCCAGTCCGGGAGGAAGACCGATGTTGAACTGGTCATAGTGACCGATGTACTTGACGGCGATGTTCTCTGCGATCATCTCGTCATAGGTACGGTAGGTGCCGTCAGCCTTCTTCATGGCCTCCATCAACTGGTTGGCAGCGTCGATGATGGCGCGGCCGCCCATGTAATGGCTGCGGGAAGCGGCGGCAATGCCGGTATCCGGGCAGGTCTTGGAGTCGTTCATGACCAGACGAACCTGGCTGGGCTTGATGCCGAGCGGCTCCAGAGCCTTCACGGCATGGGTCAGGGAGCCGATATCGCCGCCCTGTCCGATGTCTTCCCAGGTGTCATACAGGGTCACATCACCGTTGGGCATCAGTTCCAGAGCTGCTTCAGCCTGGTCGAACATGCCGATGGTGATGAGGAAGCCGCCCAGAGAAATGCCGACGCCGACAGCCTTGCCCTGCTTCTTGCCTTCCTCGGCTTCCGCCTTGTACTGGTCGTAAGCGGGCTTGATCAGCTCCAGCATATGCTTGTAGGGGTAATCCTGATAGGGACGGCTGTTGATGGTCAGATCGCCGGGCTGCGCCACGTTCTGATAGCGGAACTCCCAGGGATCCATGCCGCACTTCTCAGCGGCCATGTCGATCAGGGCCTCGGTGCAGGTGTAGATCTGAGGAGCGCCGAATCCACGGTAAGCAGCGTTGAAGCCCTGGTTGGTGGCGACGCCGCGAGCCAGACCGCGGAAAGCGGGCACGTTGTAGCCGTGGAAGCCCACGGACACCAGATTGTTGAAGATCTTGCCGGCAACCACGCCGTAAGCGCCGTGATCCAGACCACAGTCATATTCGGCAGCCAGAATCTTGCCATCCTTGCTGACAGCCAGACGGCCGTTGGTGTAGGTGGCGCTGCGCTTGCCGCTCATATGCTGGAACTCATCCCAGCTGAGGGTCATGCTGACAGGCATATCCAGATTCTGGACAGCGGTGACAGCCAGCGCGTAGGTGTTGGCGGTGACAGCGTAGCCGAAGGAGCCGCCGACGGTGTTTTCGATCACGCGGACGTTTTCCTTGGGAATGCCGCAGCCCTGTGCGATGCCGTCGCGGGCTTCGTCGAGAGCCTGAGCCTTGCACTGAACGGTCATCATGCCGTCAGCCCCCCAGTAAGCCTGAACGGTATCGGGCTCGATGGGCAGGTGGGGCTCATGCTGGCTGTGGAAAGCACCTTCCACGACAATGGGAGCATCCTCGATGACCTCGGGGGCATTGCCCTTGTAGCAGGGCTGCTCCATGTAGAAGTTGGGCACATTCTTGTGCAGCTGGATGGAGTTGGGCATGACAGCCTCGGGCAGCGTCATGTAGGCGGGCAGAACTTCCAGAGTCTGCTTGACCTTCTTGGCGGCCTCGCGGGCATGGTCACGGGTATCGGCACAGACCAGAGCCACCACGTCGCCCTGACGGCAGAGTTTCTCGCCGCAGATGATGGGGAACTCGGTCAGACCGCTGCCGCGCTGACGCGGTACAACGGCGGGGAAGTCAATGTTATTGGTGCCCTTAACATCCTTGGCGGTCAGAACCTTGATGACGCCGGGCATCTTCTCGGCTTCGGACACGTCGATGTCAATGATGTTGGCATGGGTGGCTTCGCCCAGCACGGGAGCCAGGAAAGCAACGCCGTCGGGCATCTTGAGGGCCAGATCATCGCCGTAGTCGGCAAGACCGGTAGCCTTGGCCAGAGCAGTGGGACGGGGGAAGCGGGAGCCGTAGATGTCCTCACCCTGATACTTGTAGGTGATGTCCTCCATGGTCTTTTCACCGCGCATGACAGCGGCAGCGGCCATGACGGAGTCCACGATGGGCTTGTAGCCGGTGCAGCGGCACACGTTCTTGTGCACGCGGAACCAGTCACGAACCTCTTCACGGGTGGGGTTAGGATTCTTCAGCAGCAGACCATAAGCGGAGACGATGAAGCCAGGGGTGCAGAAGCCGCACTGAATGCCGCCGTAGGTGATCCATGCCTGCTGCAGGGGATGCAGACGACCGGGAGCGCCGATGCCCTCAATGGTGAGGATGCGGCTGTTCTCGGGGATGCTGCCGATCTTCTTGGTGCAGGAACGAACCGGCTCGTCATCGATCAGTACGGTGCAGGCACCGCAGACGCCGATGCCGCAGCCGACCTTTACGCCGGTGAGACCCATCCGCCGCAGTACGGTGGAGAGCTTGTCCTTCTCCGGATCAACGATGACAAAACGGTTGACGCCATTGATCTCGAAGGCCATTCTGGTGAGTTTAGCCAATCTTATCATCCTTTCATACTAAGAATGTGGTTTCCTATGCGCTATTTTCACTGATAGCATTATAACAGTGAATCGCAAATTTAACAAGTGGAACCTGTCACAGAATTGACTTTTTTTCCATATCCGTATAAAATGCAGATATTGTAACAGAAATGGAGCAGAAAAATGACAGGAACCACACTTCTCTGGCCAAACGGGGATCACAGCGGGGAAATGGATATCTCCCTTTCCCAACAGGATCTGGAACTGGAACGGCTGGGCGCACTCCTGCTGCCCGGCAGAAACGGGGAGGAGGCACTGAGCTTCCTGAATCCCATGCTGACCCGGGACCCGGAGACGATTGCAATCAGACAGCAGACCATTGCGGAGCTGCTTGACAATGCAGAACTGACGGAGACCCTGAAAAGGCTGACAGAGCGGCTTGCGGAGCTGGAACTGGCAGTAAAGGGTGTGCAGGACAATATGGGCGGCCTTCGGGTCTCCAGAGTGGATGCGGCGATGGATGGCGTAAAAAAGGCCGTATTGAAGCTGGAAAAAAATCTGAGCAAGCAGGGTGCGGATATTCTGGAGGAAAATGCCTCGGATAACCGCTATGCCCAGCTGCTGCGTCTGACCATGTTCCGGAAACGGCAGGCACGGGGAACCGCAGAGGCCCTCTGCCTGCTGCGGGACGGTATGGCGAAGCTGCCGCTGCAGAGTCCGGTTCTGCGGACACTGCGGGACTGGGCGGAGGAAAACTGCCGCAGCGGAAATGCGGAGCATATGCTTGCGGTGCTGGACGGACTGGACCGGGATTGGAAAGGCCTTGGGTCCTTTGCCATTGATGTGTGCATGGACGGGCACATGGGCATTGTGGGACTGGAGGTTGCGGAAACGCGGGAGGAGAGCTATCCCCGCCCGGGTATGTTTGCCGGAGCGGGAGCAGAGGGAGAGCGCAGCGGCATCACCAATGGTTTTGCCTTCCCGCAGAACGGGTCCGCCACGCTGTTTCAGGAATACCTGCTCAGTGAGGTGGGGTATGAACTGCGTACCACGCTGACAAAGCAGCGGGAAGCAGTCTGGAAGCTGCCGGTGGATGCTTCGGAGACGCTTCTGAGCCTGCGGGATGCGCTGCTGTTTTATACCGCTGCCGCCGATTTCGCCCGAAAGCTGCGGGAAAAGGGCGCACCTCTGTGCAGCCCGGCAGTGGGAGCGGAACGGGTGCTGTCCGCAAAGAAAGCGTATCTGCCGGAGCAGACCTGTACCGGACTGCTGCCGGTTCCCAATGATATCGACCTTGCGCCCGGCGGCAGCATTCTGGTGACAGGCCCAAACAGCTCCGGTAAGACCTGCTGGCTCATCCTGTGCGGACAACTGCTGTTTCTGGCACAGCTGGGGCTGCTTCTTCCGGCACAGGAGGCCTCCTTTGCGCCCCGGGATGCACTGCTGACCCTCTTTGCTGCCGGTGAAAGCGAGACCGGTGCGGACAGCCGCATGGGTCTGGAGGTACAGAGACTGGGTGTTCTCCGGCAGCAGATGACGGCTGACAGTCTGATGCTGCTGAATGAACCTATGACCAGCACCAGCGCCAAAGAGGGCGGCGATATTTGTGCCGACCTGCTGGCATCCCTGTCAGAAAAACAAGTGACAAACATTCTGGTGACGCATTTTAATCATATCTGGCCCCGGCTGCAGGAGCTGTTTGCGGAAAAACGGATTTCCGGGCAGCTGAAAAGTATGGTCATGACTGCGGAAACAGGCGCGGAGGGAATCCGCTACCTGTATCAGCTGCGGGAGGCACCGCCTCCGCCGGACAGTCACGCCAGAGCCGTCGCGGCGAAAGCAGGCGTCAGCCTGCCGGAAATGCTGAAACAGCTGCAGGAACGCGGACTGGACGTGCATATGGATGGTCAGGAGTGGCAGAAAGTCGGGATGGGACTTTTCCGGGCCGATTCCTGAGACAAATCAGATAACGGATAAGGTGATATATCATGGGTTGTTTACTGTACCCTGCGGGATATGTACCGGCACCGCTGCCGGTGCCGACACAGACGGAGGAGGATCTTCAGATCGAACGGCTGGCGGCATTCTGCTCTCCCTCCGGTTATTATCGGCTGACGGCGGGAGATCTGAGCGAGCTGTTCACGGATGATCTTTCGCTTCTGCAATACCGACAGGCAGTATTGCAGGATGTGCGGGACTGCCCCGCGCTGATCCCCGCGCTGGAACGGCTGCTGGACTGTCTGGATGGCTGGGAGGGACGGGGTGGTTCCTCCCGCCGGGGCGGTCATGATGCCATGGCTGTTGGATTCTCACTGGACGATTTCAGCTGGCTGGACAGTTATCTGAAAAAAGTTCAGGAACTGGACGGACTGTTTCGGGATCTGCCGCTGAAAAGCGAGGGAATGAAGGCACTCTCTGCGCAGCTCACCGGAATGCACGAATCTCTGCGCTATCAGACCGTGTCTGAGGATTTTCGCTCGCTCTGCGCCGGTTTTGTTTCCCCGGCAAAGATGCGACTGGGTTTTGATCTGGATGAAAGCCTGAAGCCGGAGCGGGTGAAGCTGCTGCAGATGGAACCGTGGCAGGGCGATGTCAGCAGCAAAAAGAAGCCGGAAAAGCGGCGTATGATGCTGACCCGCCGGGCGATCGAAATGGACGGGATGCTGCTGCAGCGTGCAGTGGCTTCCGCATCGCAGGACATTTCCACCTTTGTCCTGCGGGAGACAGCGGTGCTTCGCAGCCTGAAAAAGGATGTGCTGCTTTGTCTGGCAGCTTCCGGTCTGATGAAGCTCTGGCGGGAGAAAGGCATGGCGTTCTGTTTCCCGGAGCTTTGCCCGGCAGAACGGAAGGTCTTTGACATGACAGATATGTTCGATCCGCTGCTGCTTCTGGACGGGGGAGAGCGGGCGGTGCCCAACAGCCTGACCATGGAGGAAGGCGGCGAGATCCTGCTGCTCACCGGTGCCAATCAGGGCGGAAAAACGGTGTTCCTGCTCAGCGTGGCACTGACCCAGTTTCTGGGTCAGCTGGGTTTCCCGGTTCCGGCAGCCAGAGCCGCGCTGAGTCCGGTGAAGAATATCCTCACGGTATTTGCACCCAATGGCCAGCAGTACGGACGCCGGGGACTGCTGACAGAGGAGGCCACCCGCATTGCGCGGACGGTTGGCGCACTGGAACGGGAGAGCATGGTGCTTTTCAACGAACCGCTGACCGGCACCGGTCCCAATGAAACGCGGGACCTGTCCGCCGAAGTGATTGCCGTCTGCATGGCGGCAGGCGCCAGAGGCATCTGGGTGACTCATGTGCATGAACTTGCGATTTTCCGAAGCCGTCTGACGGAGACACTGCCGTGGGGCAGCAGGCTGGGTTCCATCCGGGTCCTGCTGAATGAACAGAACGGCTTTACCTATCATGTGGTGCGCGGCGAACCGGAGGGCGTCAGCCATGCAGAGGATGCACTGAAACGCGGCGGTATCACATTATAAATGACTAAAATGGCGGCAGCCAGCCGCCATTTGGCATTTCTGAAATGAATTTCAGCTCCGGTTCACGGGAAAGTTACAGTTTCTTCCCGAAATTCGCATGATTTTTCAGAAGCTCGTGCTATACTGATACCGGCAATACATGAGTCCGTAAGGAGGTCTTTTCGTGATCGAAGTACAGCACCTGACCAAACGATATGGGAGCCATACAGCGGTATCGGATCTTTCTTTCACCGTGGAAAAAGGACAGATCTATGGTTTTCTCGGCCCCAATGGCGCAGGGAAATCCACAACCATGAATATCATGACCGGCTGTCTGGCCGCCTCGGAGGGCAGCGTGACCATTGACGGCTATGACATATTTGAACAGCCCCGGGAAGCGAAGCGCAGAATCGGCTATCTGCCGGAACAGCCGC
>DCGQ01000041.1:0-130 GCA_002314635.1 Clostridiales bacterium UBA1774 | reverse complement strand
CGCCGCTGTACCCGGAGTCCACGCCGCGAGAGTATCTGCAGTTTGCTGCGGAGGCCAGAGGGGTTCCGAAGGGTCAGCAGAAACAACAGATCGAGGAAGCAATGGAACTGACGGGAATCACGCAGGTGGG
>DCGQ01000015.1:43199-59499 GCA_002314635.1 Clostridiales bacterium UBA1774 | reverse complement strand
ACAAAAGCAGAGAATCCTGAGTAAAATCAAGATTCTCTGCTTTTTCATATCCGCACATTCGTGTTTTGCTTTTCTCTTCGCTACAATGAAGCCATCGTAACAAATGAAAGGATGGTTATATTGAAAACAAAGTATATCCTCGAACTGGACACCTTTGAGCAGCGACTGCTTATACTGAGCCTCAACCGCCTGCGCAACCGTGTCATCACAGACGAGCGCACCGGGCTGAAATACGGTAAGTGTCAAACCGTCGACCGTCTTGCATCGAATGAGATAATGGTACCGACACGAGCAGAAACTTACATGTCTGGCTGAAAGTTTCAGGCAGTGTCAGAAACTATCAGAAAGAAATTGACAGATACGATGGAAGACGGATGTTAATGTGCGGCCGCGAAGGATAACTTGAATAACAGAAAAACACGAGCAGGTGAAAGACCATGGATAAGTTTCCAGATAAGCCGTGTTATGTATTTATACGTTCCTTCCGCAAAATGAGGTACATTCCCGTACACTTGTAAACTATGGAGCATCCCTGAAGGACTGCTCCATAGTATATCTTATTTGGCCTTATGGATTTAAACTAATTGGTTTTGCGAAACAGGGGATTGTAAACTGCGGTACAGCCATCGGTAACGGCAATCTTCAAATAGATGTTACCGGCATTATTAGCGTTGATTATGTTGTTTGCAAATTCCAGATGATATTTTGTCGGCGTGTCACCCGCCCCGGCAGGACCAGTTTCCGTGTAAGCAGTGGGAGTATATGTCAGCTCCGTGTCGCCGTCCTTCACAGTGAATGTGAGATTGTCTATGGTGGAAGCCCCCACGAAAATGGTGCTGTCATTAAACACATGAGGCGTACCCAGCGGAATATCATTCAGCGTCAGCACTGCCTGATTGTTCTCCACGTTGACTGTGCCGGTGCCGTAGACCGTATAGTCTTTGCCCTGTGCATCCGTCAGATAGACCGTGTTGCTACCGATGTTAACCTCTGTGTGGCGGTTCCAGTCGGACAGATTGATGCGTCCGGCGGTGAGAGCGGAGATATTCGCCCGGCCTTCCACCCGAACCGTGTCTACCGTGCAGATGCCGCTCACGGTAAGAGAACCGTTGCTTCCGGTGTTGAGGTGCAATTCCGGAACCATGGAAGCAGCGGTCTTGCCGTCAAGCAACTTGCAGTTACTATGGTCGCCGTTCTCCCAGTCAAACTCGGAATCATGGTCGCCGTTACAGTTAAAGCACACACGCACATCGGCCCAGCTTTCATCGTCCTGTCCGGTGACAGTAGCCAAGACGGTAACGCCGTTAAAAGTGAAGCTGTTTTCGGAGCCGGTATTGGCCTTGCAGGGAGCCTGTGCATTAATATCTGCGCCCTTCACACCACTCAGTTGCAATTCTCTTGTGCTACACCGCAGCACGGAAATGTCCTCCGTTACCACATAAATCTGTGCGCCGTTTTCAAAGGTGCAGGAATCATCGAACTCCACGGTGAAATCCGCAGCGGCGCTGTAATAGACGGTGATGGTTTCGGTGAACACGCAGTTGCGGAAACGGATGGTGCCACCATAGAGATTAGTCCCCTCGAAGGAGTTATCTGTACAGGTCACGGTCACAGCTTGCGTAAACTTCCGGTTGCTGACCTCCATGTTGTCGCTGTCCGCCCCGCCATTACGGGCAATGTAGTCTTTGTTATCGTCTCCGTTATGGTACAGGGTATAGCTGCTGGCACCCAGTTCCAGCGGCGGCAGTGCGTCCAGGAATGTGTCTAAAAGCTGGTCAAGGGAACAATCATCGAGGACATACTGGGAATCCGGGTTCCAGTCTAGACCCACAGAAGTGGGCATACCTTCGCCTGTCAGCGCATTGTATACCTGCCCCAGCAGCGTCATTATCTGACCGTAACGGGCAAAGTCGTATGTGGGCCAGTAGCTCCAGTCTCCCTCCGTCACCACCGCAAAAGCGGTGGTATATTTGAGAAGGAAGCCAATGCCGGTCAGATCCCAGTCGTTTTCGGGCCAGCAATCCGTTACATCGGAGGGATTGGTTTTCTCTGAGGCTTGCAGTTCTGCAATCCGTCCATCGTTCCGCAACCGCTCATAAACTCTTGCGCCGAAGTCGCCCAACCGCTTCATGTAGCTGATGTTGGAGCCATCGGTTACAGTGCCGTTCTGCGTGTCCAGACCGCCGAATGCATTAACGCAGCTGCTCTGACTCACGGTCAAGGTAGCACCGCTTTGCAGAATCAACTCCACACCGTCATGGATGTCCAGCTTGGTAGTATCGGGAGCGCTGCCGATGGTGAGGGTAACGCCGGACTGCACATAGATTTTCAGACTGTCATTCAGATACTCCGGGCGTTCCAGATACAGACAGCCGGTAAAGTTCGTGTCGTTTTCATCTGCGGTACCTTGGAGGGTCATGTTTTCAACAATGGTAATTTCGCTCACATAGGGAAGAGTAAGCGCCTTAACCAGATCTGCCTCATTGCTGACAGTCATCTTGCGGACGCCCAGTGCGGCATACAGCCGCTCAGCCAGCTCCAAAGCGTTCCGGTAGTCCAGCGTATCATCAGGGCCGGGGCCTTCATTCCAATGGAGGCTCACGCTTCCGGGAAGCTCGTCATTGTCTGTGTAGGCTTTCCAGATGTTCTTAACGATGGCATGGGCGGTGCCGTAGGTCAAGCTAAGATCCATATTGTCATAGCCGGCAAAGTCAACCTTTTGGGAATCCAGCTCACAAAGCAGCATATCCCGGTATTCACTCAGACTGATAGGTCGGGTGTTCACATGGGCATAGGCGAAGGTAACACCGTCCACCTGGAAGCTCATGGAAACATGATACATATCCCGGTCAATCCATGCCGTGGCATCGTCTGTCATGGTGATATGCACCTTGACAGCGGTTTCACCCGGCCCGGGAACCAGCCCGTATTCTGTCACCGCCCTGGTCTCGTAGTTTTCCGCAGGAATGATCGTTCCACCTGCCGTCAGCGTGACATTTGTGGGAGCTTCCGTCAGATTCAGGTAGATCCCGGAGGCAAGTCCGAAAATGTGGGGATTCTGGTCGTTGACCGTGGCGACATCGTCCAGAATCTGCACGGTGCCGGTGGTGCCGGAGACGGTAAACTGACCGTTTTCGCAGATGTACACGGTGTTGGCACCGATGTTGGCCTTGGTGGGGAATGTGCCGCCCTGATTGCTTTCGTCATCCCACCAACCGTTTTGATAAACAAGGTCGATCTCCTGACCGGGGTTAGCCGTCAGCTCGCTGATGTCCACATCACCGGAAAATCGGATGCAGCAGGTATCACTCGTCTTGCCGCTTACAGTCAGAACTGCGTGGTCAGCAATGGCCGGGTTGCCTCCCGCAAGGAAACGGTACTCGCCGGTAATGCTGCCGTTACACTGGCTGTGATCATTCTGCTTCCAGTCAAAGTTATCCGGGTGATTTTCGGCGCAGATGGAAGTGTATTCCGCCGTATAGCCCCAGTGCTCGGTGCAGGTGCCGCTGACGGTGAGACCGTTCAGCACAAAGCTGCTGCCGCTGCCGGCAGAAGCTTTGGTAGTAACTGCTGCGTTGATTTCCGGCAGATTCTCGCCCTGTATCTGAACAAAGCAGCCGCCAAGGAGCTGAAGATCGGTTTCGTTTGCCCCACGCTTCACATAAATCTTTACGCCCGGAGCAAAGGAACAGGTCTCATCAAAGTACACATCGAAATTATACGCAGAATTATGATAGATCGTAATGTCCTTAGCAAAATAGCAGTTCACAAAGTCGATCCTGCCGCCGTAGTTTTCATCGGTGTCCGTAGTGTCGTTTGCGATGGTCACGGTGTTTCCGAAGGACTGACCGAATACTTCACAGTCGTGACTGCCATTTACAAAGGTATGCATATCTCTCTGATAACCGTCACAGTTACTATCATCGCAGAGCTTCCGAATCAGCGTATACTGGGCTGCATCGGCTTTGTTTTCCTTCGGCAGCACCAGACGGAAGCGATAAAGCAGGGTCTCCGTGGTATCGTTGTCCAGAATATCGGTGTCATTAGGCGTCCAGCTGCTGTCCCCCGCAAAGACGCTGGCGGGCAGCGCTGTGGCATCGGAATAAGCTTCCTTGTAGACATTCAGCAGAATGGTCAGCATCTGGCCATAACGCAGAGGTTCATCCGGCTGCCACCAGCTATCCTGCCCGTTAACCTCCGGATCCAGACCATAGGCCACAAGAACGGTGAAATCGCTGTTATCGTCCCAGTTGGGCAAGGCACTGTTGGTTTTCTGTTCGCCTGCGCTCAGCGTTTTGGTCATGTACTTTCCGGCAATACTACGCAGCCTGGAACCAAACCAGCGGGTATCCGCAAAATAGCTGATCCATGCGCCGCTATTGACGGTGATGCGGTTTTTGTCATTCTTATCCGGGTCAAGCTCACCGAATACGTTGATATTACCCTTGACGGTCAGGTTTCCCCAAACATCATCCGTTCCGTCATCGGGCGTACCCTTGTCGTCATACTCCACCCGCAGCTTGGTTCCACGCTGAATATCCAGCTTCACGCCGCTGTCCACGGTAAGGGTGGCACCGGGTTCCACGATGAGTTCACGCCACTGATCCTGATTCTCACCGGCGCCGCAGAGATAGACGGAATTGCTGTCGTTATAATCGCTGCTGCTTTCCGGCTGGGTCAGGCTGACGAAGCGGCCGTCCTTGTAATATGCACCGTGGAGGGTGATGGAAACGGTCACACGGATCTCGGATACATAGGGGAGCTGCAGCGCAGCCATGAATTCATCTTCAGTTGTGACCGACTTAACATACAGCTTCAGAGCGTCCCGCAGAGCGTCCATGATGTCGTCTAACTGCCAGCGGCTCCATTGGTCATTGCTGTTTTCCGGGTTGGTATAAAGGTAGGTGCGGAGCATATTGTTCGTAAGGGAAATGCCGTTGATGTCGGCATGAGCCGCCGTTTTTGCAGCGGAGTCAGCTGTAACGGCGTCAGCCAACGCATGGAAAATGGTTCTCAGCAGGGCTTCGTCAACAGTATCATAGACGTCATGGCTGCCGGTAAGAATCCCGTTTTTCACCAGCAGAGCCACAGCCGCAAGCGACTCGGGATTATTATGATTGCCGCAATCCTTCACAAAGCTGTTCCAGTTGGTAATTACGGCGGCACAGACCGCAGAATCTGCTTCCACGTCCGCAGCCGTCAGTCCGGGATAGCTTCCGAAGTTCTCTGAGATGGTTCGAGCCAAGTCCTGAATATTTATATATGTGTAGACACTGCCGCTTCCACTGTACTGGTTGCCGTCAAATTCAAAACTGCCGGCGGAGGAAATGGTGCCGTTATTGTTCAGCTTGCCGTTCACTCGGAACTCCACCCCCTCGCCGATCGTCAGCGTAACGCCGCTGTTCACCGCAAGGTCATTTTGCAGTTCTACATGAACGCCGCCATCCAGCGCTTCCAACATCACATTCTTTGCTGCGGTAAGGCTGTCAGCAATGTACAGGCCGCTGCCCGCAAAGTAGGTCAGATAACCGCTGCCGCCGTTTGAGAGAAGATTCTTCACGCCTGCTTCCGTGGAAACCAGGTTTGCAGCAGAGAAGCTGCACAGGTAGCCCTGGAAGCCGGTATAGTCCTCCCACGCACTTGCCAGTTGAACGAGGGTATTCTCACCCTTAATCAGCTTGCCGGTGATGCTGACGGTGGCTCCCGAAGCGTTGTCACCGTCTACCTGCATATCGCCCTTCTCGGTCAGATCGCCGGTGACGGACAGGGTACTGTAATTGCCCTGCCAGTCACGGCCCACATGGAGGAAACCATTCACGGTCAGATTCCCGTCAACGGACAGATTACCGCCGAAGAGATTCAGACCGCCATTCATGGTGGTATTGCCGGTAATGGACAGATTGCCGCTCTCAATCTGGATGAGGCTGCTCTCCGTGTCTGACAGAGCCGCATCCAGTTCAGCCTGCGTGTTTACCAGATAGCCGGTTTTGAGCAGCGAGCCTGTCACCAGATTTCCGACAGTGAGGGTGCCGCCGGTTCGCATTAAGCAAAGGGTATTACCGGCACCGTTTTTCGTGCAGGCGCCGTCATTCAGGGTCAAACTGCCGCCCAGATAAATGAGACCGTATGTACCGCTGTCCTCGATGATGGTGGACAGGGTGCCGTCATACAGGACGGTGATGCTGCCGTTTTGGTTGATATTGATGAAGCCTTGCGATTTGGCTTCCAGTACTGCGTCGTCGGACACGGTGACTGCACCGTCCAGATCCATCTGGTTCCACACATCCACTGTGCCGTTGATAAGCAGCTTGCCGCCGTTGCCGCTCTCCAGATTGAAGAAACCGTAGTCGGAAATGCTGCCGTTTACGGTAAAGGTCTTTACAATGTCGCCATAGCTGCCCATGGTGAGCCGTCCGTCTTTCGCCACAACAATGTCGCCATTCAGTGTGGTGGAGTTAAACAGCTCCAATGCGGCATTTGCGGAAATGGTCAGCGTTGCGCCCTGTGCAAGGGTCATACTGCTGGTGGTGGTAACGCCGTCCATCGTCCAGCCATAGGGGACACGCAGAATCTTATTCGCCGGAACGGTGAGATCCTTACTCAGCGTCAGATCGCCGCTGACTACATAGACGCTGTATTTATCCATGGTCATGGCTCGTTCTATCGCAGCGATAGATTTGGTAATGGCTTCATAGCTCAGCACCGCCATACCGGCCTCGGACATATTTGCGGGAACATTCACGGCGCTGCCCGCCGTTACCGTGACGATTTTGTCGCCGGTTTCGTCTGCACCGACAGCTTCATTCAGTCGTACAGTATCCCAGATACAGCCGTTATTGGTGATAGTGCAGCCATAGTCCACCGTAACAACAGACTCAAAGTCCACAAGTTTGTTCTGATCGTCCCGAACTTCCTTGCCCTGAATGAGCGCACCGGCGTTATTCACCAGCGTGCCGCTGTCAATGACGGCAATCGTCCCGGCAAGGCCAAAGCTGTTATGATAGATTTCGCCGTTATTCGTCAGCGTACCCGGCACAAGGATGGTATCCCGGTTCTCAATGCCACTGTCCTGAGAAACCACCAGATTGCCCGCCACCGTCAGGACGCTGTCCGTAGAAACGATAAAGTTATCCAGCGCAGAGGTGATTGTGTAGGCTTTGCCGTTGTTCAGCGTCATACTGCCCTGAATGAACAGGAAAATGCCGGTGGGGTGCTGGAGATCCGCACAATCCTTGGGCAGACCGGAAAGCCGAAGGTAAGCGTCCTCGTTTCCGTCAAACTGGTCGAAGGAGAATACCCCGTCCGTGCCGGTGTACCGGATGCCGCCATAGTTAAGAGCGCCGCCACCGTATACGGTGATGCTGCCCGCATCCACCATCTTTCCGTTATAGCTGCTGGTAGCCAATGTCAGATCACCTGTAATGGTCAGACTGCCGCCGGAAAGCACATCAATCTGCTGATATTTATCCAGCGTCAGGTCGGAAGCAGTGTATGCGCCGGTAATCTCAACGGTTGGATAGTTATCAAATTCGTCCTTTGGACCCGCAGCCTGTGCGGCAGCCAGTGCCGCTTCCAGCGTGGCATGGACTTCGGCCTTTTCTTTTCCACCCTGATCCGCATAGCCGAAGGCAAATGGACCGTAGGTGCCGTCAATGTTATGGAATTTCCCGTTCAGAATCAAAGCGCCGCTGCCCTCGGCGGTGAAGCTGCCGAAGTTCAGGAAGGTGCTGTTTGCCGTTAGCTTCGCCGCAGCGGTCAGACTGCCCATATTCAGCAGGGTGTCCACTGCCGTATCGGAAACGGTCAGAGCCTTTTCTGCCCGCACTTCGCCAATGGTAACGATGTTGATCTTTCCAGTGGTATCGGTGTTGGTAGAAACCAGACCCAGCAGTTCGATGTGGTTATCCGCAGCGGTGCTGCCGATGACAAACACGCCGCCCTCTCCGGTATACTGGACAGAGCCGCAGTTCACACTGGCTCCTGCCTGAATCCATACAGCGCCTGCGTCATTCAGGTCTTCCGCAGAAGAGCTTCTGCCCAGA
Source organism: Clostridiales bacterium UBA1774 (assembly GCA_002314635.1). Lineage (GTDB taxonomy): Bacteria > Bacillota > Clostridia > Oscillospirales > Oscillospiraceae > UBA1774. The sequence goes on along the minus strand of DCGQ01000015.1, from coordinate 51,457 downwards.
TTCAGGGTGGCAGCGGTTAGACTTCCGCCGTTTTTGACTACCAGATGCTGTCCGGTCGGCAGCGTCAATGTATCAGTGGTATAGGAACCGTACAACTCAATGTTGGGATACAGCTGATAGCTAACTTCGCCCACTGTGATCTGGCTCTTGCCCGCAGTGGAAGCGGCGGTAATGGCGGTTTCCAGCGTGGGATAGGCGGTTCCGTTCACTTGGAATGGAACATCCTCCGTCTTCGTCTGGCCGCAGACCGTGCAGGTATAGAGCCGCTGGGTGCCATTTTCCGTAACGCTCCAGTTGTGTGCGGCCTTGTCGTTGACTTCACTGGAGTGAGCGCAGGTGGCAGCATGCCAGTGGTAATCTGCATCCTTACTCCATTCTGAAGCATAGCTGTGTCCGGTGGCGGCCAACTCTACGGTCTTCGTCTGGTTGGAGAAAACAGAATCAGAGAAACTGGCGGTGTATTTGCCTTCACCCACGGTGGTACAGCCGGGAGCGGTAATGACAGCATAGCTTACTACTGCCGTTTCGGTGACAGCATGGCCGCCGTTGTTCTGGCAGATCGCAGTACCCGTGCAGGAATAGCCGTTTTCAGCAGCGCTCCACACATAGCTTGCCTTGTAATCGTGGTTCAGCTTGCTGACGGGGGTATCCTGGTAGCTGCTGTCGCAGTGCTTGCAGGTGTGGGTGGTATAGCCGTCCTCGGTGCAGGTGGGGGCGGTGACGGTGGCGGTGTAGTCATGCCGGACACCGTCGATACTCAGGGCGAGCGTTCCTGTGGTAACGGAAACACTTCCTCTGGACAGGGAAACCGTGAACGTATAAGTACCGTCGCTGCCCTCTGCCTGCGTGGAGCAATTCACACCGGCAATAAAGCCGACCTTGTTCACCGTGACCGTAATGCTGCTGTCGTTCACGGCAGTCCGGGCAATGCCAAGCACATGATTCATGGCAGCGGATTCGGTATTCACTGCGGAGCAGGTCACAGCGGCAAAGGCGGCCGATTCCACAAGGGTCTTGGCGTCGGTTAGTTCAACAGTAGTGAACTGGGAATCCTTCTTAATCGCATCAATGACAGCCTTGGCATCGTTCAACGCCTTGGTAACGGTGGCGGAATCGGCGGCAGCGTCAATGGCGGTGCAGCCCTGAGAGCGTGCGGCAGTCAGTTCGGTCTTCTGAGCAGCACGGTAATCATCCGGGTTACCGTAGGTGTTCAGCGTGTCTTTGGCATCGGTCTTAGCCGTGACCAGTTCCTCGGCGGTAAGCTGTGTATCCTTTTTAATTGCATCAATAATGGCCTTGGCATCGTTCAGCGCCCTGGTAACGGCGGTGGAATCGGCGGCAGCGTCAATGGCGGTGCAGCCCTGAGAACGTGCGGCAATCAGCTCCGTTTTCTGAGTAGCACGGTAATCGTCCGGGTTGCCGTAGGCATTCAGTGTGGCCTTGGCATCGGCCTTGGCTTTTGCGATAGCTTCTGCCTTCATCTCCGCATCGGTCTTGACTGCGTCCATGGCGGTTTTGGCGTCATTTAGAGCCGCAGTCACGGCAGTATCATCGGCAGCGGTGTTGATGGCAGCCACAGCATCAGAACGAAGGTCGCTGAGTTGCGACTTCCCGTTGGCATTATAATCGCTGAGATGCTTTCCAGAAGGCATATAACCATTAACAACATCGATGGCGACCGTTCTGGCTTCATTCAGCAGAACGGCATCGCTCTTGCAGGCAGTCATAGCCGCCAGAGCATTGTCCAGCGCTGCGCTAACAGCAGAAACGGTCTCCGCAGCATCAATTGCGCTGTTGCCATCGGCCTTAGCAGCGGAAATGGTGCTGTAATTTTTCGTGTAGCCGCTCTGATATCCGGTCAGCGCCTTGTCCAAGGTGGCCTTTGCCGTATCCTTGGCCTCATCCAGTGTCTGAGAGGCTTCCAGATTGGCGATTCGGCTATTCAGATTGTCAAGCAGATTTGCCTGTTTGGTCAGCTTGGCCTGTGCGCCGGATTCCAGCAGCGCATAGGCGCTTCGTGCAGCGGAAACGGCTGCCTTGTCCGAAATTTCCACATCCGTTACGGTTTTTGCGAGGATGGCGCTGTGTGCGGTTTTGAAATCATCAGCAGCGGCAGTCCATTCGCCGTCCTGCGTTTTTACAGCTTCCATCTTCACTTTTTCTTCATCCAATACGGAAGCAACACGGGATTTGTCGGCAGGGTAAGTCAGAGAATCAATGGCGGCAAGGCCGTTATCCCTTGCGGCCTTCACGGCAGTCTTACCGTTTTCAGAATAGATGTTGTTTAAAAGCAGGTCTGTCACAAAGCTGCTGAAAGCAGCTTTGGCATCGGCTTTTTCCAGCGTGAACGAGTCCTTCGCACTATCGATGACCTTCACGGAGTAGGCTGCAGTCTTGCCTGCATAGGTGACGGTAACAGTCTGCAAACCCTCTGCTGCGGTAAAACCGCTGCACATATCCGTGGTAAGCTCCACGGTTTCGCTGGGATAAAGCGTGCTTCTGGTATAGCTGACGGTGAGCTTGCCGCCGCTCACCGTCAGCGTAGGCGTTCCGTTAGAAAGATCATAGGTTTTGACGGAGGGCAGCGTGGATACGGTGATCTTCTCCACGGTCTTTTCCGCCACGGTGACGGTGAATGCAGTTTCCTTGCCCGCAGATGTCACGGTAATGGTCTTTTCCCCGGCGGTGCCAGAATCCAGCGGAGAGCAAGTGTAGGCAGTGACGGCCTTGTTTACCACGCCGTCAAAGCCGGAAATGGTGTAATAACCGTTGACAACAAGACCGGCGGTGTCCAGCGTGCCGCCCACGGCGTACTCCGTCTTGACAGGCAGAGAGGTGACGGCAATGCTTTCCAGTGTTACGCTAACGGTCTCTACCGTTTGAGACGAGGCAACCTTGCTGGCATCCGTAGCCAAAACCTGCTGGGCACTGGCGTCAGAAGCGTTTACCTCACCGGTGGAATCGCTGACGATGGTGCCCGTTGTACCGGTTACGGTGGTAGAGGCAGAATCGGACACGCTGACGGTGTCTACCTTGGCTTCCGCATTGATAGTGGGTTGTGCGTCACCGCCCACATTGACCTTGCCCACGGAGCCGGAACCGGAGGTGGTAACGGTAGGACTACCGGAGGTGATGGTCACGCCGCTACTGCCTTCTTCATTGGCCTCTACGGATACATTCTGCACGCTGCCGGAGATGACCGGTTCACTTTCACCGGACACACTGACGCTGGCCGCATCGGCGGTGACAGCGGTGTTGCCACTGTCGGACAGGGTGATGCTCTCGGCACTGCCGGTCACATTGCTGACCTCGCTGTTGGCCACGATGACCGCACTGCCGCTGGCATTGATCTCGCCCACCGGCACATTGGTGGTCAGACTGCCGCTGGTCTCCACCTTGGGAACCTGAGAGTTGCCGCTGATGGTGGTGCTGGAAGCACCAGCCTCTACTTTATTCAGAGTGGTGTCATTTACCGTAACGGATGCACCTGCGTTACCAGTGGTTTCCAGCACTTCAACGCTGGAACCGTTCAGATTCAGAGTGGAAGATGTGGTGACGCTGCTGACCTCTGTGTTTTTAATAGATAAAGGGGCAGCAGCTGATACCTCGCCCACGGTGGGGGAGGAACCGGGAGTGGTTTCCAGCGTAATGCCGTTGGTGGTAGTCTCTTTGATTTCCACACTGCCGATGGCGGTGTCGTCACCCATTGCAATACGAGTGCCGGTGTCCGAATCCACTACGACTTCATCAACGGAGCCGCCGTCAATCGTCACACTGTGAGGACCGCCGCCGTTTATTAGCAGTTTTCCGACTACCACATTCACAAGGGAGACATCTCCATCGCCCACGCTTTTGTCGATGGTCAGCGTGTCAAAGCTGCAATTTTCTATAACCGTACCGGATTCGGTGATGGTATACTCCGCTGCGGTGGGATTCACCACATAGACAGCGGCGGAGCCGACCACATTATTGGCCTCGGCAAAAATGGTAACGGAGCCTGCTTGCAGGGCATGAAGGCTGCCGTCTGCATCCACTGTCACAATGGAACTGTCACTGCTCTCCCATGTGACCGCATCGTTGGCACCTGCATTTCGAGTGATTTGGAGCGCACCATAGCCGCTGCCTGCCAGCAGGGAAGCTGCGGGCGCAGAAACGGTGAGAGAGGTAGTGGCTACCTGTGTAGGCGGGATATAGCCGCCGGGATTGTCATTATTTCCACCGGTTCCTCCACTGGTATTGCCGCCCTGATTCTGGGTTTCTTCACTTTCAGATTTTTCCTCCGCAGCGATGGCGGAGGTTCCGGCAGGGATGGCAACACCGTTTACAGTTACATCGGCAGCGGCGGCACTGACGATGATGACCGTTCCAGCCACTGCACCCGTAACCTTTACCTGATTTGCTGCGATGAGAATGAGGCCGGTCTCCGCTGCTTCCACCTCGGCGCCTTCTGTATTGACATAAGTACCGATGGCACGATCAAGGATTGTCACCGTGGAAGCCCGGTCGATGTTGGCCTTTGGAGATACGGTGGTATCCGTGGTGCCCTTGATGATTCCGGCTTGCGCCATGGCGGCGACATAGCCTTTTGCCCAGTCACTGACATCGGCTTCATCTGTGTACCCGCCCAGATCAGGGTTTTCCACCGGGGTCATGCCGAAAGCACGAGCCAGCATGACGATAGCCTGTTCTCTTGTAATTGGGGCGTTGGGCATGGCCTTTCCGTAGCTGCCCAGCATAATGCCCGCAGCAAAGCAGCGGTCGATATACGGAGCAAACCATTCCGTTCTCTTCACATCGGAGAAGCCTGCACTGTCCGCTTCCGGCAACGCCAGCAGACGGCTGAGAATGGCAGCCATCTGCGCCCTTGTCAGGGTGCCTTCCGGGTGAAATTCTCCGTCATAGCCTTCGATAATGCCATATTCGCTCCATCGGGTGATGGCAGCCTCAGCCCAGCTTCCGGTTGTGTCCGAATACTGTGCTTCGGCAAAGGCGGATACTGGCAGAAGCGAAAAAAGCATGACCAGTGAAAGCAGGATACTGATACACTTTTTCATATCTGTCCTCCTAAATGTAATTTACTATTTCTTCGATGGTAGGTAAAAGGAAACATCCCATCATTTACACCGTTTTAATAAAATAAGCATATCGCTTCACTTTATGGGATAATGCAGTTATCGCAACAACAATATACTCATAAAAGCACCATATACTCTTTTTTTGATTCTAACATAGACGCTGGCCGCAGTTCAAGAGGCAAATATCTAATTATAATTCATTTGCGGTATTAGATGCACGGATTTTCGCTCTTTGTGAAGCCGGGTACAAGCAGGAAGAGATTGCCCGGATGCTGGGATATAAAAGTCAGGCCACCGTGGCAAAGCATCTGAAATCCATGCGAAGTCAGTTGGATACGTTTTTGGACGATAGTCAGGCATAGTTTTTTCGGGCAGCATCGATTGGGATGCTGCCCGAAAAAATTTTTTTGATTTTTTCGGAATCCATGGAATATTTCGCCGTTCTGACCTTGTCTGTAGATAGAGGGACAGCAAAAGATTGTGATTACTTTTGCTGTTCTTCCGTCTTACCCTGCCGAGGAAAGGAGAAATCGCCATTTGAGTCAGAAACTTGTCACCGTGGACGCCGATACACTGGTGTCCACACCACTGCCGAAACTGTCGTACATTGTGGACGGCCTGATTCCACAGGGTATCAGCCTTCTCTGCGGTGCCAGCAAGATCGGCAAAAGCTGGATGGTGCTGTGGCTTGCAATGCAGGTTGCGCAGGGACTTCCGGTATGGGGACTGTCCACCATAAGATGTGGTGTGCTGTACCTCTGTCTGGAAGATACCCTGCCCCGCATTCAGGACAGGCTGTACAAGCTGCCGGGTGAAGCGCCGGATAATCTCCGTTTCGCCCAGGTCAGTGCCCAGATCGGGAACGGCCTGGAAACACAGATCAATCCGGCAAAATTCAAGGTTTTTTCAGACGTCTAACCGCTTCCGTGGAGAAATCGTGTCTCACGGAGTAGCAAGCAGGGACTTCGTACCGAAGTCCCCATCAGCAGATGTCCCATCTGCCCTCTTTGGGGCGCTACGCCCCCAATCCCCGGCAGAACGGACGGTTTATTCCGTTGAAGTAGGTGTAGTCATTTTGGCCGCGCCTACTTCAATCGATGAAAGAGGAGGAGAAGACTTGTGGTAAGTGGTCACTTTGACCACTTACCACTTCAATTATTGGAAGAGGCTGTTGCCACCTTGGCAATCGCTGCTTCATTCCATGAAAGTGGTAAGCACTCATTTTGAGTACTTACCACTGCACTTCAACAGGCAAAGTAGGTGATGCTCATTTTGTGCATCACCTCTTCACTGAAAGAAAGTAGTGGGTCTCAAAATGGGACCCACTACTCCAATCCAATCTGGTCGTGATCATTTTAACCACCACTTCAAACAAAAGAATCGAGGAATTCATGAACGAACAGAAAACGCACATCGACCTCCGGGTATCCCCGAAGGAAAAGGAGACCATTGACCGCATCGCCGCAAAGTGCGGTCTTTCCACCAGCGAGTATCTGCGCCAGAGGGAGCTTGGTTTTGCACCGAGGGCAATTCCGCAGGAACCATTTTGGCGCTTCTGCGAGGTCGCCGGAGACCTGCTGGAAAAGGAGTATTCTTCGGAGCTTCACAATGCGCTCCTACGGCTCATTCGGGAAACCACAGAGCAAATCATTGCCCCCGGAAAGGATCGCCCGGAATATGCGCCGAAGTCGCAACAGCGAAAACCCAAAGCAAAGGGCGCTGTTCTAAATAACAATTGGGACGATGACGCACTGTTGGAATTTGACCCCTACGATTATTACGACAACCCCGACGATTGGGAGGCAATCTGATGGCAACAACGGGATTGTGGCCCATCAAGGGCAGCTTGAAGAATGCCATTGAATACGCCGAAAACCCGGACAAAACCGCGCCGCAGGAATATGTGGACAATGACCTTTACGCCGCACTACGTTACGCCGGCAACGACAGCAAGACAGATCGGAAAATGTATGTCACCGGCATCAACTGCGGCAAGTTCACGGCGTATGAAGAAATGCTTGCCGTGAAGCGCCATTTCGGAGAGCGAGGCACCAATGTGGCCTACCACGGGTATCAGAGCTTTGATGTTCGCGAGGTCACGCCGGAGCAGGCACATCAGATCGGCGTGGAAACGGCAAGGCGTTGGAATATGCCCACAGGTGGAAGGATGTTGTGGAGCAGCTGCGGAACATGGGCTACGAGTACGATTCGTATCGAGATACCATCAAGGCACCGAGCCGGGAGCGCGGCATCCGTCTGGGACGACTTGGCTATACCGATGACAGCATCAACGCCTGTACGGAGCGGAACCGGAAATATGACCCGTATTTCATCGAATGGGACAACCATCGCATTCGTCAACCGGACAAGTTCCTACTGGCACAGTTGGAACGGGAACTGGATTATGAAATCGAGCACAGCCACAGTACCTATACCGTGCTGCTGGATGTGCTCTTTTATATGCTCATCATGCTGTTCAAAATCATGGAAGAAAACTCAGATGTGCTTCTGTTTTCCCCGGAGCTTCGGGCAGCGGAGAAGGACATTCGGGACTACATCGATGATTACAACTTTCTGTTTCACAATGAGATTCAGACCATGGCAGAGCTGGAAACGAACATTGCCTCCAATGAAGAACGGATTTCCAGACTGGAAACTGAGCGTCAGAAGCTCAGCAATCGGATACGCAGGCCAAAATCCCCGGAGGAACTGGCACAGAACAAAATGCTGCGAAAGGAGATCACCAAAGAAATCGAACCGCTGCGAAAGGATGTGAAACACGCAAAGAGGATCCGGGACAAATCCCCGCACCTCTACAAGCTGCTGAAACTGGAACACGAACTGGAAAGCCGTGAGATCCACCGTATTCGGGAAGGGAGCTATGAAAGATGAACTGTAATATGGAAGCAAGACCGGCAACGCTGCCGGTGACGGCGCTGCACTCGTTTAAGGGTCACCCCTACAAGGTGCAGGACAATGAGGAAATGGACGCTCTTGTGGAGAGCATCCGGGACAGCGGCATCATGTCGCCGCTGATCGTCAGACCCGTGGAAGGAACCGAAAACGAATATGAAGTGGTCAGCGGTCACCGCCGCCTCCACGCAGCAATCAAGGCAGGGATTACGGAAGTCCCTGCCTTAATCGTTGTCCTCGATCATGATGCTGCCGCCATTGCCGTGGTGG
>DCGQ01000015.1:0-43182 GCA_002314635.1 Clostridiales bacterium UBA1774 | reverse complement strand
GTGGACAGCAATCTGCACCGGGAGCATATCCTGCCCAGTGAAAAAGCATTTGCGTACAAGATGAAGATGGAAGCCATGAAGCATCAGGGAAAACAGATTCTGCCCACTTCGTCTCAACTTGAGACGAAGTTACGTTCTGATGAACGGATTGGCGCTGATGCCGGTGAAAGCCGTGCAACCGTTCAGCGCTACATCCGTCTGACCAACCTGATTCCCGAGCTGCTGACGCTCATGGATGAAGGCAAAATGGCACTCTCTGTCGGTGTGGAGCTGTCGTATCTCCGAGAGAATTTGCAACAGGCTGTTGCCGAAGCCTGCGATTATTATGACTGCACCCCGTCTTACGCGCAGGCCGTCCGTATGCGGAAGGATTGCGGAGAACAGTTTTGCATCCTCACCTGCGAGGGCATCTACAAAATCATGGGCGAAGAAAAAGCCAATCAGCGGGAGAAGGTCAGTTTTCCGATGAAAGCGCTGCGGAAATTCTTTCCCGAGGATTCTACCACAAAGGAAATGCAGAACACGATTCTGCGGCTGCTGGAAGAAGAACAACGCCGAAAGCAGCGCAGTCGGGGCTATGAGCGGTAAGGGAGGCTACAGCGGAATGACCAAAATTGATTTGAAAACTATGCCGTTTGTGATGCAAGGTCCCGGACGGGTTGACGACAGCAAGGCAATCGACTTGAAGGCCTATATGCAGCCGCTGGATTCTCTGCCCGAAGGCAGCTATCCTGTAAAGCTGTTATCACGGAACAAGAACTTTTCCATGAAAATCGGCGGTACGACCTTCGATGTGACTACCCATTTCAGTAATGACGGACGGCAGAGCGTTTTGGAGCAGTTCCGGGATTTGATTCTCTCCGAACACCTCACCTGATATTCGACACAATTGATTTGTATGACCGGGCACAGTACGATGCCTATGCTTTATGCTGTGTCCGGTTGTCGGAAAGGAGCAGAACATCATGACAGCAAGCATTAACGGACAGGCAAACGAAAAGATTACGGCGCTCTATTGCCGCCTCAGCCAAGACGACGGCAGAGAAGGCGAGAGCTGTTCCATTGCCAATCAAAAGGACATCCTCGGCGCATACGCTCGTCAGAAAGGTTTTTCCCATCCGGTTTATTTCCAAGACGACGGGTATTCAGGTACTACCTTCAATCGCCCGGACTTTCAGTGAATGCAAAAGATGGCGGAAAACGGAGAAATCGGAACAATCATCGTCAAAGACCTCTCTCGCTTTGGCAGAAACTATCTGGAAGTCGGCAAGTATCTGGAAATCCAGTACCCAACGCTGGGCATTCGTTTTATCGCCATTCAGGAAAATGTGGACACTTTCAGCAATACCGGAACGGAACTCATGCCGTTCTCCAACATCTTCAATGAATGGTTCGCAGCACAGACAAGCAAGAAAATCCGTGCAGTCTGGCAATCCAAGTCGGCAAAGGGAGAACGGGTATCTGCATCTGTGTCCTACGGATATATGCCATCGCCGGAAAACAAAAAGCAGTGGATTATTGACCCGCCCGCAGCGAAAATCGTAAAGTACATCTATGATCTTTGCATCGAAGGAAAAGGCCCATCGCAGATTGTAAGCTAGTTGGAGCGAGAACGGGTCTTGATTCCTACTGCATATCTGCGTTCAGCAGGGCGAACAATGCGCCATCCGAATTACACCAATCCTTATCACAAAGACCGTTGTAAGGATTCTGGAAAATCGGCAGTACCTGGCTGCACCGTTAATTTTAAGACCACCACCGTCAGCTATAAAGTACACAAAAAGTATGTTCGTCCAGAAAACGAGTGGCAGATAATCCCCAATACGCAGGAGGCAATCATTTCTGAGGAACAATGGCTCAGGGTGCAGGAAATCCGTGAGAATCGTATCCGGCCAACTGCTACCGGGCGTGTTGGTATGTTCTCAGGACTTGTGTACTGTTATGACTGCGGAGCAAAACTGGATTTTTGCGCTTCTAAAAATCTGAAACCCAATCAGGAGTTTTACCGTTGTTCCAAGTATAAGAGCAATCGGGGCGAGTGTCAAATCCATTATATCCGGGAAGAAACACTACAAAAGATCGTGTTGAAAGCGGTACAGGGGTTAGCTGCATTCGTGCAGGATTATGAGCCGGTATTCCTCTATCTGATGGAAAAGAAAAGTATCTATTCCCGGAAACAGGAACAGGTATCGCTGGAAAATGCGGTCAGGAATGCCCACAACCGCATTACGGAGATAGACCGGATCATAGCCCGGTTGTATGAGGATAACATCGCCGGTAAGATTACCGATGAACGCTATATAAAGCTGGCAGATGGTTATGAAGCCGAGCAGAAGAATCTTTCTCGGCAAGTGGTTTCCGACGAAGAACGCCTTTCAAAGATGAAGCAGACAACGATTGACCTCCGGCTTCTTCTCAAAACGCTTCGGGAATGTACTGATATTCAGGAACTAAACCGTGAAATCGTCAACCGTCTGATTCGCCGTATTGAGATACACAACAATGATAAATCCAGCGGGCATTGCCATGTGCAGGTAGACATTTACTTCACCGGCGCAGGAATGATTGACATTCCCACCGAACAGGAAATGGCAGCCCTCATGGATGAAATCCAAAATGCCAAGGGCACGGAAATCTCAGCTTGAAAAGCAATGGAGCAGTCGCAAAGGACTGCTCCACAATCTGAACTAAAAACTTCCTTGAGAGGCGCTCCCCGGATTGGGGAGCGCCTCTCTTATGTCAGCTTAGGGAATCAGCAGCGCAGTACCGATGCGAAGTGCTCTGGGATTGCCATTGGGGATGGAGTCGTAGTTGGCTTCCAGAATCTTGCCCCACTGGTTGCCGTTGCCGTAGTAGCGCTTGGCAATGCTCCACAGGGTATCGCCGGCGGCAACCACATAGACCTTGCCATCGGGCGTAGCGGGAGTGATCACCTTGGGATCTTCCTTCGCAACGGAACCGGTAACGGTGATGGTGGTAGCAGCATCAGCCACATCGCTCTTGACGACCACGTAGTAAGTACCGGCCTTGTCGAAGCTGATGCTGAACTTGCCATCGACTGCGTCGATACCGGTGTCGCTCAGCTTATCCAGGCTGGTGCCCATATACACATCGCCGTTCAGACCGAAGTTCTCGAACTTGTTGGTATTGGTGTTGAAGATCCAGTATTCGCCGAACATGGCAACCTTCTCGCCAGCCTTTGCGGAGGCGGTGTAGGGGCTCAGATAGCTGGTGTACTTTCTGTCGGCATCCTCGGTGTACGCCATGATATAGTAGACATTGCCGGCTTCCGCAGCGGTGGTGGCGGACAGGTAGCAGGCGGATTCACTGGGAACCATGACATAGGCGCCGCCGGAAGGCGTGCAGCCCCAGGGATTGGTGATGTAGCCATAGCCGCCGGAGGTCAGATCCTTGCCGCCGCCTACATATTCGGCTTCCTGCAGAGCCTTGAAGGCATCCAGAATGCTCATGCCGGACTTGTAGGGCACAGCATAGTTCAGGATCGGAGCGCCGCTCTTGCCGATGGCGATGCCGTCCTTGGTTTCAACGGTCAGGTAAACATAGTTCTTGTCCAGACCGGTCTCATAGGTGTACTGGGCGGTAACGACGGTGTGACCGGTAATGCAGTCAAACTCGGTATCCCAGCCGCCGAACACATAGTTGGTAACTTCGGGAACTGCGGGAGCAACAGCAGCCTTGCCTTCTTCGACAAACTGCACATCCAGCGTGGTGTAGTTGGCGCCTTCGCGGAACTCAACCACATAGGGGCCGTTCTCGGGCATCTTCACGCCGTCACGGGTGTAGTAAGCATAATCAAGAGTACCGTCAGCCTTGATGGTAACGACCAGACCCTTGCCCTGTACCCATGCGCTGCCGCCGGATACATCGGTATACTGCGCGTCAGAGGTGCAGCCTGCGGACATGTAGTCGAAGTTCAGCGTAGCGGTGGTGCCCTTGTTGTCGATGGTGATCACATCACCGGCATGGTACATCACATCGTAGTTGGGGTCGAAATCGGTGTGGTTATGGCCCCACAGGACGACGATGTTCGGATACTTGTTCAGAGTGGCGATCAGCTTGTCGGCATTCTTGCTGAGACGGTCGGTCCAGCAGTGGATGGGGAAGTGGGTCAGAACGAAGATCGGAATATCGGTGGGAGCGGTGCTCAGATAGGCATCGATCTGGGCGATATCTTCGTCGCTGTAGCCCTGGCTCATCTTGGCGGCAATGCTGCCGGCGCCCAGGCAGTAGATGATGTACTCGGGAGTGCGGAGGCCTTCGCCCACGCGGATGTAGCGCTTGGTGGTCTCATTCTCGTAGTTGTTGGTGTAGTCGCCGCCGGCGGAGGGATACCATTCGTGGTTGCCGAAGGTGTAGATGGCGGTGCCGACGTTCTTGCCTACCTGGTAGTTGTCCATGTAGTCGAACACGCCCTGCACGTTGGTCCAGTAATCCGCAGGAGTGGCGGAATAGGCAGAGCCCATGTCGCCGCAGAAGCCCATGGCGTCAATGTAGCCGACGGACTCTTCCAGATTCTCCAGCCAGATCTGCACATCGTTTTCCGCATAGGTGGTAGCATAGTGGATATCGGAAGCGAAGGCGAGGACGATATCACCGTCGGCGTTCTTCACGGAATCGCGGACGACCGTCTCGAACTCGGGGTCTGCGGGAACGAACTTGTCCTCGGCAGCGTTCTTGGGCATTTCCATCTTGAAGAGCAGGATCTCAGCTGCATCGGCTGCTTCCTTGCTCTGGCCGAAGGCGGTGCCGTCGAAGGTCAGGTAATACATGTTGTGCATCAGCACATTCTTGGTCTCGGCCACATAGGCGAACTCACGGCCGGTGGAATAGGTCATCAGACCGTAGCTGCCGGAGTAGATGAAGGTACCGGCGGAGCCGACGCTCTCAAGGGCCTCGTCATCACGGGCGTACCACTTCACGGTATCGGTCTCGGGGATGATGTTGGCACCCTCAAAGGTCACCTGCTCGGCGGCCAGTGCCTCGCCGGTGTAAGCGAAGGCATAGAAATTGTCTTCATACTTGGTGACGAACAGGAACTGGTCGCCCACAGTCAGCGCATCGGCAGGCTTGAAGGCATTGACCTTCTCATACACAGTGACGGCACAGGCATCGGCGGCTTCCTTGCTCTGGCTGAAAGAGGTGCCGTCGAAGGTCAGGTAGTACATATTGTGCATGATGATGGCCTTGTTTTCGGCGTCGTAAGCGAACTCGCGGCCGGTGGAGTAGGTCATCAGGCCGTAGCTGCCGGCATAGATGAACACGCCCTCAGCGCCGATGTTCTCCAGAGACTCGCCATCACGCAGATTCCAGACAGCGGTGCCGCCCTTGTAGGAGATAACGCCGTCGGCAACGGCAACTTCTTCTGCACACAGCGCCTCGTCATAGGCGAAAGCGTAGGTCTTGCCTTCATACTCGGTGACCAGCATCACATCGGCATCAGCCTTCAGATCAGCGGCAGCCTTATAGTCGGCGGAGACGACCGTGCCGGGAATGGGTCTGCGGTACAGCGTCACGGTGCAGGCATCGGCGGCTTCCTTGCTCTGGTTGAAGGAGGTGCCGTCGAAGGTCAGGTAATACATATTGTGCATCAGGACAACCTTGTTCTCGGCGTCGTAAGCAAACTCACGGCCGGTGGAGTAGGTCATCAGGCCGTAGCTGCCGGCATAGATGAAGGTACCTTCAGTTCCGGCGCTCTCCAGCGCATCCTCATTGTAGTTCCAGACGGCGGTGGTGCCGGTATAGGACGCGGGGTCCAGTTCTTCGGCGCAGAGAGCCTCGTTGTAGGCAAACGCATAGGTCTTGCCTTCATACTCGGTGACGATCAGATAATCGTAACCGCTTTCCAGCTTGGAGGCAGTCTTGAAGGGGTCTGCATCGACTGCGGTTACGGGAGCCGCTGCGATGGTGGTCAGGGGTTCTTCTTCGGCAAAGGCTGCAAAGGAGCCGCCCAGCAGGGACAGGGTCAGCGCCAGTGTCAGCAGCAGTGCCAGAAGCTTTCTGGATTTCTTCATGGTATTCTTTCCTTTCTTTTATTCATTTGTTCCAGATAGACGCGGTATATTGCATCCGTTGAAATATATCAAGTGAAACTTGTAACCTTTTGCGAATTTTTCCGGTATTATCCCCATTTTGACCGGCAGCATGGTGCCATTCCTTATCTATAATACACTGTTTCTCCGGGCATCTGCCGTCATATTCCATAATCTTCTGCATACATATGAAAGCATCAGACCTTGAGACAAAACGGAGGGGGAGCAGATGGATACGCATACCATTTATCAGGATATTGCAGGCCGGACAGACGGCAATATTTACATCGGTGTGGTGGGGCCGGTGCGGACAGGCAAGTCCACCTTCATCAAGCGGTTCATGGAGACGGTGGTGATCCCCGGCATACCGGATCCCTGCCGCCGGGAACGGGCAAGGGACGAACTGCCCCAGAGCGGTTCCGGACGCACCGTGATGACCAGCGAACCCAAATTCGTCCCGGAGGAAGCGGCAGAGGTGGCGGCAGGCGGCGCGTCCTTCTCCGTCCGGCTCATCGACAGTGTGGGATATCTTGTGGAGGGCGCTGTCGGGGCGGATGAGGAAGGTGCGCCCCGGATGGTCTCCACCCCATGGTTTGACCACGAGATCACCATGGCGGAAGCGGCGGAGGTGGGCACCCGAAAGGTCATCAGCGAGCATTCCACCATCGGCATCGTCATGACCACCGACGGCAGCATCACCGACATCCCCCGGGAAAGCTACCTGCCTGCGGAGGAACGGGCCGTACAGGAGCTGAAAGCGCTGGGCAAGCCTTTCATTCTGGTGCTGAACGCCATGAATCCCGCATCGCAGGAGGCGCAGGCGCTGCGGCAGGAGCTGCAGGAAAAATACGATGTGGACTGTGTGCTGCTCTCCTGCCTGACCATGACCGAATCGGACGCAGCCAGCATCATCCGGGCGGTGCTGATGGAGTTCCCGCTGACTTCGCTGCGGATCTCCCTGCCCGGCTGGATCACGGCGCTGCCTGCAGACCATCCGCTGAAAGCCGGTCTTTACGCCTCCCTGAAAGCAGCCTGTCCGGACGCTTACCGGCTGCGGGACGCGGCTGCGGCAGCGCAGCGGATGGCGCAGGCGGAGTCAGTCTCCGAGGCCGCCGTGACCGAGCTGCGGGGCGACACCGGCGTTGCCCGTATTCGGGTGAAGCTGCCCCGCTCGCTGTTCTACCGGACGCTGAGCGAGCAGTGCGGTCTGCAGGTGGAGGATGACGGCAGCCTGATGCGGCTGATGGGCGACATGGCGCAGATCCGCCGGGAATATGATAAGGTCAAGGATGCGCTGAAGGATGTGTATGCCAAGGGTTACGGCGTGGTGATTCCCGGAGCGGAGGAGCTGAAGCTGAATCAGCCGGAGATCGTCCGCCGGGGCGGCAAGTACAGCGTTCGCATGAAGGCCAGCGCCCCCAGCATCCATATGATCCTCGCCAATATTGAAACAGAGGTCTCCCCTGCCATCGGCAGTGAAAAGCAGAGCGAGGATGTGATCAATTATCTGCTGCAGGAATTTGAGGGTGACACCGGGAAGATCTGGGAATCCAACATCTTCGGCAAATCCCTCTATGACATCGCCTCCGAGGGACTGCAGGCCAAGATTAAGCGGATGCCGGAGGATTCTCAGGGCAAGCTGCAGGAAGCGCTGCAGCGCATCGTCAACGAAGGAGCCAGCGGAATGATCTGCATTCTGCTTTGAAGGCGCAAAAGGGCACAGCCGGAGACCGTTCTCTCCTGCTGTGCCGCTTTTCATTCTTATCTGTCCTGCCGGTGCGGTTTTCCGCCGAACCATGGCCGCAGGTCAAAAAAAGCATGGCTTTCCGAAAGAAATTCTCCGAAGACGCTTGCACTTTATTCCCGCAGAATTTATAATCTTTGCATAAAAGAATATTGAAATGTGTTTCCGTTTTTGGAATCACAGACAGGAGTGTGAGCGCAATGACACCGAAAGAGAATTATCTGACCATGCTGCGGGGCGAGATCCCCGAATATATCCCCAGCTTTTTTGAAGACCGCACCGGGCACTTCACCGAGGAACTTCTGACGCCCGTATATGCCCCCAATGGCCCCGTCACCACCAAGCTGGGCGTCCGCTATGTGGGTGCCGGGCCGGAGCTGATGAACGGCGCCATGCCCGACCCGAACCAGACCCTGCTGGACGATATCACCCGCTGGCGGGATGTGATCAAGGTGCCGGATCTTTCCCATTTCGACTGGGAGAAGTATTACACCGACAAGATCAAGGACATTGACCGTTCCCAGAAGTACATCTCCTCCGGCGGCGGCGACTATTTTCTGACGCTGGTTTCCTTCATGGGCTTTGAAAACGCGCTGCTTGCCCTGTATGAGGAACCGGATGAGGTCAAGGCCCTGCTGGAATATGTGTCCGGCTTCTACCTGACCGTGCTGAAAAAGCAGATCTATTATATGAAGCCGGAGGTGCTGGGTCTGATGGACGATGACGCGGCCTACCGTGCCCCCTTCTTCAGTGTGGAGATGTATCAGGAGTTCTTCAAGCCTTTCCACAAGCTGCATTGTGATCTGGCTCTGGAAAACAACATGCTCATTGAGCGGCACGACTGCGGCCGTTGCGAATCCTTTATTCCGGACTGGATCGAACTGGGCATCCGCGGCTGGAACCCGGCTCAGACCACCAATGATCTGGTTTCCATCAAGAAAAAGTACACCGGCAAGCTGGCCATCTGCGGCGGCTGGGACAATGCGAAATACAACAGCGTCACCGACGATCAGGAGCTGAAGGACGGTCTTGCGGAATATGTGGATACCTTTGCTCCCGGCGGCGGCTTCTCCTTCATGGCCATGGCGGGCGGTCTCCCCGGCGACCCCACCAAGGAACACCGCAACCAGATCATCAAGGATTTCTACTTTGATTACGCTCACGACTGGTATAAGAACCACTAAGTTTTCGCTCCCGCGGCAGGAGGCTTTTGGGCCTCCTGCCGTTTTTCCGTCCGGTACATTGACAGACCGAAGGCCGCGTCTTATGATAGGCGTACTGTGATCAGAAAAGGAATGTTTTCATGCAGGCAATACTGGATAATCTTCATGCGATCCTCCCCTTTTTTCTGGGTTCGTGGGGTCTGTTTCTGGTTTTTACTCTGTGGCGGCCCCAGCGATTTACCAACAGCATTCTGCTGATGTGTTCTCTGCTCTTTACTATGCTCTTTCTCAGCGGCCTTTTCGGCGATCGGCAGGGCAGTGCGCTGCTCATCGCATTCCTGCTGGTGCTGCTGGGTCTGCTGCTGGTTCCGGTGATGCTTATCATCAACGGAACCGTCATGCTGCGAAAGGAAGGCCGGTCTCTCAGCAGCCTTCTGTCTCTGATT
The DNA here is from genome assembly GCA_002314635.1 of Clostridiales bacterium UBA1774. Taxonomy (GTDB): domain Bacteria; phylum Bacillota; class Clostridia; order Oscillospirales; family Oscillospiraceae; genus UBA1774. Next base: position 33,779 of record DCGQ01000015.1, on the reverse strand, counting down.
CTGGGCATCATCATCGCCATAGGCGAGCTGGCGGTGATCGTGCTGGCGCTCCGAGTGCGGACCTATATGCCGATCAACACGGTTCTGGCCTTTGTCGGCGGCTCCGTATTCTATTTCAGCGTCTGGATTCTGACCTTTGTGCTGTATATCCTGTTCATTCAGTTTATGCCCCACCGGAGGAGCTTCGACTATGTGATCATCCACGGCTGCGGCCTGCTGGAGGGCAGCCGTGTCTCCCGGCTGCTGGCCAATCGGCTGGACAAAGCCATCGAGCTTTATCGGCAAAGCAAAAGAAAGCCGATCCTGATTCCCAGCGGCGGCAAGGGGGAGGACGAGACCGTCTCCGAAGCGGAGGCCATGACCGGATATCTGCTGTCCCACGGCATTCCGGCGGAGGCGATCCTTCCGGAAAACCGCTCCGTCACCACCATGGAGAATCTCCGCAATTCCATTGAACTGATCCGCAGCCGCCCGGGCAGACACCGGACCGCGCTGGTCTCCAGCAACTACCACATTTACCGCTGCATTCTCTATGCCTCCCGCATGAAATTCCGCTGCACCGGCGTCGGCGCCAAGGTGGCATGGTACTACTGGCCCAGCGCCACCCTGCGGGAATTTGCCGCGATCTTTTCCCATCGGCCCCATGTGGTGCTGATCCTGCTGGGTTACGGACTGCTGGTTTTGCTTCCCACGTTGTTTTTTGTGGTTTTCCTCTGATTTTCGGCAACTTTTTCTTGCATCATCTGCACAGCACCGTTATAATGAGACGATTCGCAGAAGAAACGGAGTTATATCAGAATGATTGATCTGACGATACATAAAGAAGGCCTTTCTCACAACATCCGGCGTGCCCGGGAAAAGGGCGTCATCATCCCCACCTTTGCCCAGATGAAGAATCCGGAGCTGATTCCGGCGGAGATCCGGGAGCGTCTGAAAAACACAGGACTCTGGGATCTGGATCCCGTCAACCTGTTCCGCATCAGCTGGCACAACGAGCCGAAGGCGCAGGGCGGTCTTTTCGGTCAGCCCAATGTGATCGAGTTTCCCTCTGAGCTGACCGGCGTTCCCTGCCGGATCCTTGCGCTGGCAGGCAAGTGGTTCCCCACCGGCTGCCACAAGGTAGGCGCTTCCTTCGGCAGTCTGATTCCCCAGCTGGTCACCGGCCAGTTCGACTCCGAAACCCAGCGGGCGGTATGGCCCTCCACCGGCAATTTCTGCCGCGGCGGTGCCTTCAACAGTCTGCTGCTGGGCGTTCACCCCATCGGCCTGATGCCCGCCGGCATGAGCCGGGAGCGGTTTGACTGGCTGAAACAGATCGGTGCGGAGGTTGTCACCACCCCGGGCACCGAGTCCAACATCAAGGAGATTTTCGACAAGGTCAAGGAGCTTTCCGCCGACCCGCAGAACCGGATCTTCAACCAGTTTGCCCTGATGGGGAACCATCTGTGGCACTATGAGGTCACTGGCGACGCCATGGCGGAGGCCTTCCGGAACTGTGCCCGTCCCGGAGACCGGTTTGCCGGCGCCTGCTTCATGACCGGCTCCGCCGGAACCATCGGCGCAGGCGACAAGCTGAAAGAGCTTTATCCCGCGCTCCGTCTGGGTGCCGGGGAAGCGCTGCAGTGCCCCACTCTGCTGGACAACGGCTATGGTTCCCACCGCATCGAGGGCACCGGCGACAACCATGTGCCCTGGATCCACAATGTCCGCAACACGGATATGGTCATCTCCATCGATGATCGGGACAGCATGGCCCTGCTGCGTCTGTTCAATGAGCCGGAGGGTCGCGCCTATCTGGTGCAGGAGCTTGGTCTCCGCGAGGACTGGGTGAACACGCTGGGTCTGCTGGGCATCAGCGGCATTTCCAACCTGCTGTGCTGCATCAAAATGGCCAAATACTATGAGTTTGATTCCCGGGATGTGCTGGTCACGGTGCTGACCGACTCCATGGATCTGTACGGCAGCCGTCTGGGTGAGCTGACGCAGCAGTTCGGCCCCTATACGGACAGGCAGGCTGCCATTGATTATGCGCTCCATATGCAGGGGCAGAATGCCGATCATCTGCTGGAGCTTACCTATCGGGAGCGGAAGCGGGTCCACAATCTGAAATACTACACATGGGTGGAGCAGCAGGGCATGACGGCACAGGCGCTGGACGAGCTGTGGTACGGCGATGCCTTCGCACAGGTTCATCAGCAGACCCCGGCTCTGGATGCGCTGATTGAGGCCTTCAATCAGGCCGTCAAAGGGTAAGTGAAACAAGGGCAGCACCGGACTTATTCGGGTGCTGCCCTTTTTCGATGCCGTTTCTCTGCGCCCTCATCTATCTGGCCTGCGGAAAACCGGTATCGCTCTATAGCATGGCTCAGAATCCCCGGACTATGCAAAAGCCCTCCGGCAGCTTATCACAGCTTCCGGAGGGCAAACCATAATTACTTGCGTTCGATGGCCTTTTTGGCGGCTTCCACGATCCGTTCCGCCGTCAGCCGATATTCGCCCCGGAGGAAGGCTTCCGTGCCTACCTGACCGAAGCGGTCATCGGTGCCCACCATTTCCATGGGGCAGGGCGCGGTCTTTGCCATGGCTTCCGCCACGGCAGAACCGAGACCGCCGTATACATTGTGGTTCTCGGCGGTGACGATGGCACCGGTCTCCTCGGAGCAGCGGGCAACCAGCTCGGTATCCATGGGCTTCCACGTGAACATGTCCACCACGCGGGCGGACACGCCTTCCGCTGCCAGCAGCTCGGCAGCCTTCAGGCATTCGGCAACCATGATGCCGCTGCCGATCAGCGTCACATCCGTGCCGTTGCGAAGCACATTGCCCTTGCCGATCTCAAAGGTGCTGCCTTCCTCGTACACAGCCACCGCATTCTTGCGGGCCATGCGGATATAGTACACGCCGTACACATCCGCCAGCTGCCGGGTCAGATCTGCCATGCAGACCGGGTCGCAGGGCTCCAGCAGGGTGATCTCGGGGATGCCGCGCAGCACGGCCATATCCTCAAAGGGCATATGAGTGCCGCCGTTGTAGGCAGCGGTCACGCCGGGGTCGGAGCCGATGATGCGGACATTCAGCTTGGCGTAAGCGGCGGAGATGAAAATCTGGTCGCAGACGCGGCGGGAGGCGAAGGGGCCGAAGCTGTGGCAGAAGGGCACCTTGCCGGTAAGGCTCAGACCGGCAGCCACGCCGATCATGTTGGCCTCGGCAATGCCGCACTGGATGGCCCGTTCGGGAAATTCCTTGAAGAAGGGCTTCATGCCGGAGGAGCTGACCAGATCCGCGTCCAGCGCCACAATGCGCTTATCGCTGCGGGCAAGCTCCGTCAGCGTATTGCAATAAGCGTCCCGCATCAGGGTTTCGGACGCTTTCAGTTCTGCTTTCACCTTAAACATATGGCTCCCCCTCACTTTCTCAGCGCCAGTCTGGCATCTTCCAGAACGGCGTTTGCCTTCTGCAGCGCGTCTTCCATCTGCTCCGGCTTGAAGTTGATGTGGTGATTGGAGAGAATGCCCTCCGCAAAGGAGCAGCCGTGACCCTTCTTCGTGTGCATGACGATGGCCACCGGGCCTTCGGTGTATTCCTTCGCTTCCGCCATGGCCTGATACAGTGCGGGGATATCATGACCGTCGCAGCTGAGAACCTTCCAGCCGAAGGCGGCAATCTTCTGCTCTACGCTGCCCAGGTCCATCACGTCGGCGGTATAACCGTCCAGCTGCTGGCCGTTCTGGTCCACGATGGCAATGAGATTGCCCAGCTTCATCTGATTGGCAAACAGGAAGGCTTCCCAGTTCTGGCCTTCGTCCAGCTCGCCGTCGCCAAGGAAGCACCATGTGGTGCTGTCCCGCCCGTCCATCCGGTCGCCCAGCGCAATGCCGCAGGCGGCGCTGAGACCCTGACCCAGAGAACCGGTGGTCATGTCGATGCCGGGGGTCTTGTTCCGGTCGGTGTGGCTGGGCAGATGTCCGCCGCCCTGATTCAGCTCCCGCAGCATGCTCTCGGGGAAGAAGCCCTTGATGGCCAGCGTGGCATAGATGGTGGGGCCTGCATGACCCTTGGAGGTGACCAGCTTGTCCCGCTCCGCCCACCGGGGATTTTTCGGGTCATAGCGCATGAACTCGCCGTACAGCAGTGCCACCGCTTCCACGATGGACATGGCGCCGCCGATGTGGCCGAAGCCGATGTGACCGAAGGTACGCAGCGTCTTGACCCGGATTTCCTCCGCAAAAACGCGGAGCTCCTTGTATCGAATTGACTTATTCAAAGTTCTTACTTCCTTATTTATCCTTAAAATTCCACCCGCTCACGGATGTAGGCTTCCAGCTCGCTGATGGGCATACGGACCTGCTCCATGGTATCCCGGTCGCGGACGGTGACGCAGCCATCGTTCTCGCTGTCAAAGTCATAGGTGATGCAGAAGGGAGTGCCCACCTCGTCCTGACGGCGGTAGCGCTTGCCGATGCTGCCGGCCTCATCGTAGTCCACCATGAAGCTCTTGGAGAGCTTGCCGAACAGCTCGCGGGCAGGCTCGCCCAGCTTCTTGCTCAGGGGCAGCACGGCGCACTTGAAGGGAGCCAGGAAGGGATGCAGACGCAGCACGGTACGCACATCGTTCTTCTCCGGATCCACCACTTCCTCATCATAGGCATTGACCAGGAAGGCCAGCGCCACGCGGTCAGCGCCCAGACTGGGTTCGATGACGAAGGGGATGTAGTGGGTGTTCTTCTCCTGATCGTAGTAGGTCATGTCCACCTTGGACTCGTTCATATGCTGGGTCAGGTCGTAATTCGTCCGGTCAGCCACGCCCCACAGCTCGCCCCAGCCGAAGGGGAACAGATATTCAAAGTCGGTGGTGGCCTTGGAGTAGAAGCTCAGCTCCTCGGGACTGTGATCGCGCAGACGCAGGCAGTCATCCTTCATGCCCAGCTCCAGCAGCCACTTATGGCAGTAGTTGCGCCAGTACTGGAACCACTCCAGATCGGTGTCCGGCTCGCAGAAGAACTCCAGCTCCATCTGCTCGAACTCGCAGGTACGGAAGGTGAAGTTGCCCGGGGTGATCTCGTTGCGGAAGCTCTTGCCGATCTGGCAGATGCCGAAGGGTATCTTCTTGCGGCTGGTGCGCTGCACGTTGTTGAAGTTCACGAAAATGCCCTGTGCGGTCTCCGGACGGAGATACACATCGGAGCCGGTATCCTCGGTGACGCCCTGATGGGTCTTGAACATCAGATTGAACTTTTTGATGTCGCTGAAATCGCTCTTGCCGCAGCCGGGGCAGGGAATCTGCTTCTCGCGGATGTAGGCCACCATTTCCTCGTTGGTCATGGCTTCCACATTCACTTCCACGCTGTTGTCGTGTGCCCACTCCTCGATCAGCTTGTCGGCACGATGGCGGCGCTTGCAGGCCTTGCAGTCGATCAGCGGGTCATTGAAATTGGTCACATGGCCGGAGGCGACCCACACGCGGGGGTTCATCAGAATGTCGGCGTCCAGACCCACATTGTAGGGGCTTTCCTGCACAAACTTCTTCCACCATGCCCGCTTCACATTGTTCTTGAACTCCACGCCCAGAGGGCCGTAGTCCCAGGTGTTGGCCAGACCGCCATAGATTTCACTGCCGGCATAGATGAAGCCACGGCCCTTGCAGAGCGCAACGATTTTATCCATTGTCTTTTCCGTATTCAGCATATCTGTTCCCCCATTGTATTTGAAATATGCTCCCCGCTTCCCCTAGGAAAGCCGGGCAGCGAAACTCATAATGGGTTATTATATACCGAACAGTAATAAAGTCAACCAAATAGACATCAATCTCGTTTTTTTGTTGCATTTCACAGGTTTTCATACTACTATTGTACCATCATACTGCTATTGTACCATCAGGACTTACGGAAAGAAGAGGAAAGCATGGAATTTCTTGCAGGCAGCTGCGATGTGGCTGTGATCGGCGCCGGTCACGCGGGAATCGAAGCGGCTCTGGCCGCCGCCCGCATGGGACTGGACACCGTTATTTTTACAATCAATCTGGATGCCATCGGCAATATGCCCTGCAACCCGGCCATCGGCGGCACGGGCAAGGGCCATCTGGTGCGGGAGCTGGACGCGCTGGGCGGCGAGATGGGCAAGGCGGCGGATGAATGCTGCATCCAGTATCGTATGCTCAATCTGGGCAAGGGTCCCGCCGTCCGTTCCCTCCGGGCGCAGGCCGACCGGAGAGCCTATCAGCAGCGCATGAAGCATGTGCTGGAAAAGCAGCCGCATCTTCGGGTCAAGCAGGCGGAGATCACGGAGGTGGGCACGGAAAACGGCGCGGTGGCCTTTGTCCGCACCCAGACCGGCGCAACCTATCGGTGCAAGGCCGCTGTTGTCTGCACCGGCACCTATCTGCGGGGCCGCACCATCGTAGGCAACTGTCTTCGGGACAGCGGGCCGGACGGGATGCACCCGGCAGGGCCGCTGTATGATTCGCTGAAGGCGCTGGGTCTGGAGCTTCGCCGCTTCAAAACCGGTACGCCGCCCCGCATCAACGGTCTGACGGTGGACTATTCCGCGCTGGAACCGCAGTACGGCGACACGCAGCCGGAGCCGTTCTCCTTCACCTGCACCGCCCCGCTGGACAACCGGGCGATCTGCTATCTGACCTACACCACGGAGGAGACCCACCGGGTCATAAGAGAGAACCTGCACCGCAGTCCCCTGTTTTCCGGCGTGATCGAGGGCGTCGGCCCCCGCTACTGCCCCTCCATTGAGGACAAGGTGGTGCGCTTCTCCGAAAAACCCCGGCATCAGCTTTTTCTGGAGCCTATGGGTCTCAGCACGGAGGAGGTCTATGTGCAGGGTTTCTCCTCCTCCATGCCGGAGGAGGTGCAACTCAAAATGCTGCACACCGTAAAGGGTCTGGAGCACGCGGAGATGATGCGCCCTGCCTATGCCATTGAATACGACTGCGTGGACCCGCTGGAGCTGCGGCGGACACTGGAGCTGAAAAAGGTGCCCGGCCTTTACGGTGCAGGCCAGTTCAACGGCACCTCCGGCTATGAGGAGGCCGCCGTGCAGGGCTTCGTCGCCGGTGCCAACGCCGGATTGAAGCTGCTGGGAAAAGAGCCGCTGATCATCGACCGCAGCGAGGGTTACATCGGCGTACTGATCGACGATCTGGTGACCAAGGGCACCAACGAGCCTTACCGGATGATGACCTCCCGCACCGAGTACCGGCTGCTGCACCGGCAGGACAATGCCGACCTGCGGATGACGGAAAAGGGTTATCGGATCGGTCTCATATCCGCAGAGCGGCTGGAAGCCGTTCAGGAAAAATACCGGCAGGTAGAGGCGGAGATGAACCGCCTGGAGCACACCCACCTGCCCCCCTCCCCGGCGCTTTCCGCCTATTTGGAGGCGCGGGAAACGGCGGTGCCGGTGGGCGGCATCTCCCTGGCCGACCTGCTGCGGCGGCCGCAGGTGGACTATGCCTCTCTGGCAGAGTTTGACACGAACCGTCCCGTTCTTCCCCGGGAGATCGGGCAGGAGGCGGAGATCAGTCTGAAATACGCCGGGTATATCCAGCGGCAGGAGAAGCAGGCCGCGGACTTCCGGCGGATGGAAAACCGGCTTCTGCCGCCGGACACGGACTATATGCAGATTCCCACCCTGCGTCTGGAGGCGCGGCAGAAGCTGAACAAGATTCGTCCCGAGTCCTTCGGACAGGCGGGGCGCATTTCCGGCGTCAGTCCTTCGGACATGACGGCGCTGATGGTCTGGCTGGAAAAGGAGGGCAAATGAAGGTTGCGCTGGGACTTTCCGGCGGCGTGGACAGCGCGGTAGCCGCGCTGCGGCTGCAGGAAATGGGGCATACCGTAGAAGGTGTCTGGCTGAATCTGGGTTTCGGCGACCCGGAGCCTGCCCGCAGGACAGCGGAGCAGCTGGGGATCGGCTTCACCGTCTATGACGCGGCAGAGGCCCACGAAACGCTGGTTCGCAGTCCCTTTGCGCTTGCTTACCGGCAGGGACTGACCCCCAACCCCTGCGTCCGCTGCAACCCCACGGTGAAGCTGCCCGCGCTGCTGCGGGCGGCGGAACAGCTGGGCGCGGAGAAGCTCGCCACCGGCCACTATGCTGCCACAGCATATCGAAACGGCAGACCCTGCCTCCGCCAGTCCGGCGGGGACAAGGATCAGAGCTATATGCTGGCCATGGTAGGCCCGGAGCTGCTGGACAGAATACTGTTCCCGCTGGAGGGCCTGACCAAGCCGGAGATCCGTGCCATTGCCAGATCTCGCGGCTTTGTCTCCGCCGATGCGCCGGACAGTCAGGATATCTGCTTCATACCCGATGGGGATTACGGTCTCTGGCTGGAGCAGCGGGGCATGGGTCTGCCGCCGGGGGATTTTGCCGATGAAAGCGGCCGCATTCTGGGCCGTCACCGGGGACTGCACCGGTACACCATCGGTCAGCGGCGGGGGCTGGGCGTTTCCGCTGCCTCCCGGCTCTATGTCTGTGCGCTGGAGCGGGACACGAACCGGGTCATTCTGGGCACGGAGGAGCGGCTGCTGTGCAGCACCGTCCGGGTGAACGAGGTGCTCTGGGGCGCAATGGAGCCGCAGCAGGAGTCCTTTTCCTGTCAGGTCAAGCTGCGGAGCCGCCCGCAGAAGCTCCCGGCGCAGGTGCTTCCCTCCCCGGAGGGACTGACGCTGCGCTTTGACGCGCCGCTGCGCCGTCCCGCTCCCGGTCAGCTGGCCGTGGGGTATGACGAAAGCGGCTTCGTCCTGTTCGGGGGGACGATCCTGCCATGACAAAGGAGTTTTTCGCCCGGATGGAGCAGTACATGACCGGCTGCATGGGCGACAGTGCCCACGACCGGGAGCACGTGCATCGGGTGCTGTTTCTGGCGTTGGACATTGCGCGGACGGAGCCTGCGGCGGACACGGATGTGCTGATCGCCGCCTGTCTGCTTCACGACATCGGCAGAGCCGAGCAGCTGCGAAACCCGGCGCTGGATCATGCCGCCGTGGGTGCGGAAAAGGCCCGGGCGTGGCTTCTGGAACAGGGTCTGGATGCGGCCTTCGCCGAAGAAACGGCGGAGGCCATTCGCTGTCACCGCTTCCGGAAGGAAAATCCGCCGAAAACCCCGGAAGCGAAGATCCTCTTTGACGCGGACAAGCTGGATGTGTGCGGTGCCATCGGCATTGCGCGGACGCTGCAATATTCCGGTGCCATCGCCTCCCCGCTGTACTGCCGGGGCGAGGACGGAAACATCGCCGAGGAACGGGACGGGCCACTGCCCCGGGATGAACGGCAGGTGTCCTTTTTCCGGGAGTACCATTACAAGCTGGAAAAGCTCTATGACCGTTTTCTCACCCGCCGTGGCGCAGAGCTGGCCCGTCAGCGGCAGAAGGCGGCGCAGGAGTTTTACGAAAGCCTGTACCGGGAGGTACGGGAGCCGGACCAGCGGGGTCAGGCGCTGCTGCGGGACATTCTGGACGCGCCTGCACCGGAGCCGCCCGCTCCGCCGCAGGACCCGGCGCTGCAGGCGCTTTCCTCCTATTTCGGCTACACCGCCTTCCGGGGCGGGCAGGAACCCATCGTCCGGAACCTGCTCAGCGGAAGGGACGCGCTGTGCGTCATGCCTACCGGCGCAGGCAAGTCCGTCTGCTACCAGATCCCCGCCCTGCTGCTGCCGGGCATCACGCTGGTGGTCTCCCCGCTGATCTCGCTGATGAAGAATCAGGTCAGCGCGCTGGTGCGCTGCGGCGTACCGGCAGCGTTTCTGAACAGTTCGCTGACCGCCTCCCAGTATTCGGAGGCGCTGCGCCGCATGGGACAGGGCGCGTATAAGCTGATCTATGTGGCCCCGGAACGGCTGCTGGTTCCGGCCTTTCTGGAGCTGTGCCGCCGTCTGCCCGTTTCCATGCTGGCAGTGGACGAGGCCCACTGCGTATCCCAGTGGGGGCAGGATTTCCGCCCCGATTATCTGAAAATCACGGACTTCGTGCAGGAGCTGCCGAAACGGCCCATTGTCGCCGCCTTTACCGCCACTGCAACGAAGGAGGTGCGGGAGGATATCTGCCGCATTCTGAATCTGCAGGACCCGTTTCAGATCACCACCGGCTTTGACCGGCCCAACCTGTATTTCGGCGTCCGCCGCCCGGAGGATAAACAGCGGGAGCTGCTCAGTCTGCTGCGGGAGCATTCCGGTGAGTCCGGCATCGTATACTGTGCCACCCGCAAGCTGGTGGATGAGACCTGTGACCTGCTGCGGGATCGGGGTTATGCCGTCACCCGCTATCATGCGGGTCTCAGCGATGAGGAGCGGAAGCAGAATCAGGACGATTTTGAAAGCGACCGCTGCCCCGTCATTGTGGCCACCAACGCTTTCGGCATGGGCATTGACAAATCCAACGTGTCCTTCGTCATTCACTACAATATGCCGAAATCGCTGGAGGCCTATTATCAAGAGGCAGGCCGCGCCGGGCGGGACGGGGAAAAGGCGGACTGCATCCTGCTTTACAGTCCTGCCGACGGGAAGCTGAATGAGTTTCTGATCCGCAATTCCGCCCCCAATGAAGCGCTGACCGCCGATGAACAGGCGGAGGTGCGCCGCCGGGACGTGGAGCGGCTGAAGCACATGACCTACTACGCCGTCTCCGACCGCTGCCTGCGAAACGAGCTGCTCCGGTACTTCGGAGATCGCACCGGGCAGGACTGCGGCAACTGCTCCGTCTGTCAGGCGGACTGGGACACGGTGGATGCCACCCGGGAAGCCAGAGCCGCGCTGCGCTGCGTGCAGGAAACCGGGCAGCGCTACGGTGCCTCCACCATCGCCGCCATTCTGAGCGGCAGCGAAAGCGAGCGGATGTCCCAGCTGGGACTGACCCGGCGGGACAGCTTCGGTGCGCTGCAGGGGCAGACGATCAAGGAGCTGCGCCGCCTGCTGGACGGACTGATCGGACGCGGCCTGCTCACCGTTTCCGATGGGGAGTACCCCATTCTGCTGCTGGGCGACAGCGCACAGGCCGTGCTGGAGGGGGAACAGACCGTATCGCTGCGGATGCCCCGCAAAGCGCCCAAGCCGAAAAAGGCCAACCCGGAACCGGAGGGCGGCGATGCGCTGCTGCGCCGTCTGAAAGCGCTGCGGCTCAGCATTGCCCGCAGCGAGAAGATTCCGCCCTACTGGATTTTTTCCGATGCCACGCTGGCGGATATGCGGCGGCTGATGCCCCGGGATCTGGAGGAATTTGCCCGTGTTTCCGGCGTGGGCAAGGCCAAGCTGCAGAAATACGGAGAGCGGTTCCTTGCGGAGCTGCACGGGGAAAGCTGACGGCTTTCCGAATACAGTCTGTCTGAAGAAAGGTGGGTGCGGAGCTTGCCCAATATCGAAATGACCCGCGGCAATCTGGCAAAAGGAATGCTGCGGGTCAGCCTGCCGCTGGTGGCTTCCAATGTGCTGCAGGTTCTGTTCAATATGTCGGATATCGCCGTGGTAGGGCAGTTTGCCGGAGCCTCGGCGCTGGGAAGCGTTGGCTCCACCACGATTCTGGTGGGTCTGTTCACCGGCTTTCTCATGGGTCTGGGCAGCGGCGTGAATGCCCGTGCGGCGCTGCATCTGGGCGCGGGACGGCAGCGGGAGGTGCGGGAAACCGTGCATACCGCCGCGCTGCTCTGCCTTCTGATGGGCATGGCGCTGCTGGTTCTGGGACTGGCCTTCTGTATGCCGCTGCTTCGGCTGCTGCGGACAAAGGAGGAGCTGATCGCCGGTGCGGCGGTGTATTTCCGCATTTATATGCTGGGTATGCCCGCTGCCGCCATCTACAACTTCGGCAACGCGATCTATTCCGCTGCCGGGGACACCCGGAAGCCGCTGGCCTTCCTCACGCTGGCCGGGGCTCTGAATGTGGGACTGAACCTGTTTTTCGTCATTGTCCTGCACATGGACGTGGCAGGTGTGGCGCTGGCCAGCACCCTGAGCCAGTATCTGTGTGCGCTGCTGATTCTCGTCAGCCTTTCCCGGCGGAAGGACTGCTGCGGTCTCAGCCGGAAATACCTGCACCTGAACCGGGACAAGGCCCGGAGCATTCTGTCGCTGGGCATCCCCTCCGGGTTTCAGCACGCCATTTTTGCCATTGCCAACCTGTTCATCCAGTCCGCCGTCAACTCCTTTGACGCGGTGATGGTGGAAGGCAATTCCGCCGCAGCCAATGCGGACGCGCTGGTCTATGATGTGATGGCCGCCTTCTACACCGGCTGTGCCAGCTTCATCGGCCAGAATCTGGGCGCGGGCAGGAAAAAGCGGATCCTCCGCAGCTACTGGTGGGGCATCGGTCTTTCCTTCGGCGTTGCCGCAGTGATGGGCGTGGTGCTGATGCTGCTGGGGCGGCCCTTCCTGCTGATTTTCACAAAGGAACCGGCGGTGCTGGACGCGGGTCTGCAGCGGCTGAACATCATGAGTCTCAGCTACGCCGTTTCCGCCTTTATGGACTGCACCATTTCCGCCTGCCGGGGACTGGGAAAAAGTCTGGTTCCCACGGTGCTGGTCATTCTGGGTTCCTGCGTATTCCGTGTGATCTGGGTCTACACCGTCTTTGCATGGTTCCGCACCATCCAGTCGCTGTATCTGCTCTATGTGTTCTCGTGGGTCATTACCGGTGCCGCGGAAATGCTGTATTTCCGCAAAATCTATCGGGAGACCACAAGGAACCTCCCCGATCTGTAAAAAGCGCGGACTGTCCGGGTCATTCGTCCCGACAGTCCGCGTTTTCCGTTGTGTTCAGATAGATTTCTTCTGCTTCCAGCAGTGCTTTCTGCAGAATCTCCGCCTGTTCCGATGCTCCCAGCGCCTGCAAAGGCTCGATCACCTGATCCGCCGCCCGGCACAGCGCCGCATACATTTTCCGATAATCCGTCATTTTTCTCACCCCGGGCTATTGTATAACTATTGTTTAGCGTTTGCAATACTAATGTCCTGCATTTTTTGGAATACTCTATATGCAATGCAAATGTATTGCGAGGTAGAAAATGTCAGGCTTCAAAATTCCAAGCATTCCGCCCACTACCAACAAGGCAATTCGTTTCCCCAATGATCTGATCGAGGATGTGGAGGAACTGATCCGCGGGCGGGACTGCACCTTCTCCGCCTTTGTGATCGCGGCGGTACGGGCCGCGGTGGCGGAGGTCAGAAGCGAAAACGAATCCGAACCCAAATGAAGAATCCCCCGAAAGCCGCGCTTTCGGGGGATTCTTCACAGAATCGCGGAAGGAACCCGCAATTCATCATGTTTTTTCTTTTTATTCCCGGATCAGCTGCTGGAAGATCGGCAGGCTCCGCTCCACCACAGCGGTATCCACGCAGTAGGCCAGCCGCACATGGTTGGGTGCGCCGAACCCGGCGGTGGGCACCAGCAGCAGATCCTTTGCCTTGGCCGCTTCGGAGAAGGCCTTTCCGTCCCCCTTGGGGGCGCGGATAAAGAGATAAAACGCACCGTCCGGTCTGGCGCAGTCATAGCCCATCTTGGGCAAAGCCTCCAGCAGCAGGGCGCGGTTGCGGGCATACACCGTCAGATCCGGCATCACATCCACGCACTTTGCCACAGCTTTCTGCATGATGCTGGGGGCGCACACATAACCCAGCCGACGGCAGGCGCCCACAATGGCGGTGAGCAGCTTTTTGCTGTCCGCCGCCTGCTCCGGCACCAGCGCATAGCCGATGCGGTCGCCGGGCAGGGACAGGCACTTGGACCAGGAATAGCAGACCAGCGTATTTTCATAGAAATCCGGCACAAAGGGAGCCTTCGCCCCGTCATACACCAGCTCCCGGTAGGGTTCATCGGAAATCAGGTAGATGGGGTGGCCGTATTCCCCGCTCTTGTGCCGCAGCAGCTCGCCCAGCTGGCGCAGCGTATCCGCCGTGTAGACCACGCCGGAGGGGTTGTTGGGGGAATTGATGATCACGCCCTGGGTATGGGCGTTGATGGCGGCCTCCAGCGCGTCAAAGCGGATCTGGAACCGTTCCTCATCGGCAGGCACCACCTTCAGGTGTGCGCCCATGGTTTCGCTGTAGGCATGGTATTCGGGGAAATAGGGCGCGATGGTAATAAACTCCGTCTCATTGTCAATGGTCAGCGCAGCGAAGCAGCCGGTCAGCGCAGCCGCCGCGCCGCAGGAAATGAACAGATTCTCCGGCTTTATCGCCATGCCGAAGCGGCGGGTCAGACTGTCCGCCAGCGCCGTCCGCAGCTCATCGCAGCCGGCGGAGCTGGTATAGCCGTGGGCCTCGATGGGGTCCATCTCCAGCAGCGCACGCAGCGCCTCCGTCACCGGCTGGGGGGTGGGAACGCTGGGGTTTCCCAGTGAAAAGTCGCAGATCGCGTCCTTCCCCACGATTTTTGCACGCTGACGGCCATGCTCAAACAGCGCCCGGATCACCGAGGGCTGGCTTCCGTAAAAATATGCCTGTTCGGAAAACATATGAAAAACCTCCCATACAGAAAGCAATTTTTGTTTTTCAGTATAACCATTCAGAGTGTGAAAGTCAACCGTACAACCGATACAGGAAAGGATTGTTTTTTCCGGTGAACTATGTTATAAATATAAGATAAATATGACTGAAATCAGGGAGGAATCGCAATGAATCAGGTTATCACCATCGGCAGAGAATTCGGCAGCGGCGGGCGCGAGCTGGGCCGTCGTCTGGCCAAGGAACTGGGCGTCGAATACTACGACAAGGAGATCCTGACCGCCATCGCCAAGCACACCTCGCTGTCCGAGGAATATGTGCAGCAGGTGGTGGAGCGCCAGCCTCACCAGCTCTACCCCATCACCACCGGCCGCAGCTTCATCTATCTGGACACCCAGCCCTTCCAGCAGGCCAGCACCGTGTTTCAGGCCCAGCAGGAGATCATCCGGGAAATGGCCGCCAAGTCCCCCTGCGTGATCGTGGGCCGCTGCGCCGACTATATCCTGCGGGACTCCAAGCCCTTCCGCATCTTCGTCTATGCCGACCTGCAGAGCCGGATTGACCGGTGCCGCAGCCGCGCCGAGGCGGGCGAAAGCATGACTGACAAGGAATATCTGAAGCAGATTCAGGAGATGGACAAGGCCCGCTCCAAGTATTACGCCTTCTACACCGACATGAAGTGGGGCGACAAGCTGAACTACGACCTGTGCATCAACACCACCAATCAGGATATTCCCGCGCTGGTGCCGGTGCTGGCCAAGATTTTCGCTTAAATTTTACCCGGCACAGCCGATTTTTCCGGTTCGGCTGTAACCTTTTCCGGCGTCCCGCCCTTTTACGGGCAAATACAGAAATTCATCCGCCGAGCGATGCGGATTATCAGATTTAGATCATGCGCTGCATTCCGCAGAATGGGGCGCCACAGAAAGAGGTTATATTATGCCGCTCCCGAAATTACAGAAACCCGATGAGAACATGATAAACACCGTAAATAGTACTATGGGTGCATGGGACGGTTTTCTGGCGAATGAAACTGCCCAAGCTGCCATTGGCCTCCTGAGCGATACCGAGCCGCAGAATCAGAAGCTTCAGAACCTGTGCACGACATACTTTCATGTGTGTAATGCGCTGAAAAACATGAGCACGACAAAAGTCGGCCAAACCTGGGCTGAAAATTTCAATATTGTCACTAAGGGCATGGCTGAGCTGGCCGGATATGACGAGAGCGGGAATCTCAACCCGGAAAACTCTCTGTTATCCGTTGCAAACTCCGCTTTCGGAAAAAAAGGCTTCACCAGCGCATTTCATCTGAATTCTCTGGTTACTCTGGCCAATTCCTGTTCCACCAATACGATGCGCCTCCACACGCTGGACAATCAGCTCCATGTGATGCAGGCAGAGTACGCCCTCAATCGGGAAGAGGATCAAACCAAAAAGCTGGGCGACACATCCTATGAGTTTTTCAAGCAGCTCAACGAAGAAGGCAATAAATTCATCAAAGAAGCACTTTCCAACGATAATAATCTGAACGCATCCTACGACAAGATTGACGCTACCGTCAAATCAATGGAGCAGCAAATCAGTAAAAACAGCGATCTTTCGAACGCCGGCAGCTTTCAGAAGGGCGTGGAACGCATGCAGGAGAACAACACGCTCAAGGGGAACATCGAGAAGGCCAAGCAATGGAAGCAGGCAATCAATAACATGGCCGAAAAGCGAAATACGCTCTATGACAGCAACCAGAAGCTTTCTACAACGCAGAAGCACGCAGATAATCATCTGAACGCTGCACAGAATGGCATAAACTCCAATACCTTTGTGACGCAGCTTAAGGATATTCTGGAAAAAAACCTCACGCAGATCGATCAGGGTAAGCGTCTTTTCCACCGGGACAGCAAGGAATTCACCTCCATGAAAACCAGTCTGCAGAATGTCCATACATATCTGAAAGAAAGCGGCGGAAAACCGGACTTTAAAAAGCTGAGTAATCTGCTGCAGACCATGCAGGACTCTGCAGAGACCTACGAAAAGACAAAGCTCCGCTCCGGAAAGGAATACGGAAAAGGTACCACGATGCGTGACATGCGGCTCGGCATGGCACAGACGCTGAAAAATGTTGCCTCGTCCGCCATGCTGACTTCTCAAAATGTTGAACTGCTCGCAAATAAGATGCCTTCGCTGACGGAGCGTGCCAATAAAGTCAAAGCCGCCAGAGAACCGCTGGACACCTCCACCAAGGAAGCATTCATGCAAACCGGCAGTTCCTACGCCGAGCAGAGACTGCAGCGGGAGCAAGCCGCACAGCAGAAGAAGAAAGAGAACCCCCAGCCTACGGTTCAGAAGACCGATCCCTCGGTTCAGAAGACCGGTTCCTCGGTTCGGAAGAAAGCCTCCCCGCTTGCGATGATCCATTCCAAGGGCGGCGACGCTCTGCAGTGATCCTGCGGAAATGCCCCGCACAATGACAAACAGGAGGACGCACCATGACATACAACCGCCCACCCTTCGGCGATCCGGGGGTAAAGACCGTATATAAACCCGGCTTCTTCGGTCTGCCCGGCTACCATGTGCCGATGCCCGATTATCCCATCTCCATCAAGGAGAATTTCTGGCGTGCCGCCAAGCGTCATAACCCGGTGTGGGTGCCCAACTCCTCCACTGATATTCAGGGCACCATGCTGGCCTACACCAACGGAATGCCCGAGGCGGATTTCACCCGCCGGGAGCGCTACTATTTCACCGACTGGTTCGGTCTGGAATGGATGTTCGTGCCGGAAGCGGGCGGCCCCATGCTGAAACCCGGCTTCCAGCTGATGGATGATATCACGGAATGGGAAACCAAGGTGAAGTTTCCCAACCTGAACGATTACGACTGGAAGGGCAACTGCGAGCGCTGGTTCAAAACCTGCGATCCCCGGAAGGTCACGCAGGTGAATATCGGTCTTGGCTGCACCGAGCGTCTGGTCTCCCTGATGGGCGGCTATACCGACGCCATGCTGGCCATGGCCATGGAGCCGGAAGCGGTGCGGGATTTTCTGGAAGCCTTTGTGGAATGGGATATGAAGGTCATTGACAAGCTGTGCCAGTATCTGCCGCTGGACTTCGTCACTTACCACGATGACTGGGGCACCGAGCGGGACACCTTCTTCTCCGAAGCCATGATGGAAGCCATGGTTTTCGAGCCTACCAAGAAGCTCTTTGATTACATCCACAGCAAGGGCGTCATCATTCAGCACCACAGCTGCGGCAACATCAAGCGCTTTATGCCCTACTACATCGGCGCCGGGGTGGATTTCCTGCAGATTCAGGCTCGCGCCAACGATGTACCCGCGCTGAAAGCTCAGTGGGGCGACAAGATCGGCTTTGAGGTCAGCATTGACCCTGCACAGGATAAGGAAACGCTGGTTCAGAACATTCATAAAACGGTGGATACCTTCGCCAAGGGCGGCGGCATCTTCACCAGCGTAGCCGCCCGGGATCCGGAGCTGATCTGGGACGGGGTCATGGAGCTGTACTGCTACAGCCGCGAAACCTATGACCGGGAGCTGGAAGAAAAGCAGCGTCAGGCCGCAGAAACCAAGGCTGCACCCGCTGTTCCCGCCTTCCCCGGCATGGAAATGCCCGCAGCTTATATCTGACATAAAATTCACCGGGCCGTCTCGAAAAGTCGAGACGGCCCGGTTTCTGTATGGAACGGCGGCTTCCGCCGTCCTTATTTGTACATATCGTCCACCGGAACCAGCTTGATCAGGATCACCGGAACCAGCGCCGTCACACCCAGCAGAAGGAACAGCAGCGGGTAGTTGTCCCCGGCAATGGGGGCGATGATGTAGCTGGGGATGACCACGGAGGCGGCCAGCTGCCCGGTCAGCACCAGACCGGTGGCGGTGCCGGAATAGCGGCGGCCGATGCCGTCCATACGGGTGGGCAGGGACTGGAAGAATCCCACAAAGCCCATGCTGAGATAGCCCTGAATGAAAAGCAGCACGATCAGCAGTACGCCGCTGGTGCGCCACGCAAATGCGTCCAGAACGCCCACGCCGATGCTGAAAATCAGGATCATCAGCTTCAGCTTTTTCTTGGTGGTGGCGAAGCGGGAGATCAGGATCGGGTTCAGGAAGCAGGACACCGTGTTGCCAATGGTGATGGCCATGCTGATCCAACCGGCCTTGGCTTCCGTCATGCCCTCAGACATCAGCGCCTGCGGCAGGAATACGCTGGCGGAGCTGGAGCCTACGATGCCGCCGAAGGCAAACACCGCGCTGAGCCAGACCCGCTTGTCCCGAATGACCTTGCGGATGCTTTCGCCCATGGGAGCCTTTTCCTCCTCCGGCTCCTGCTTTCCCTGTGCGCCCTTCTGATCCCGCACCAGAGCCAGCCACAGCACCAGCACCACGCCGCCGAAAATGGCAGTAAAGGTGAAAGCCGAGCGGACGGAGCCGAACAGGGACGCGGTACCGCCGCCCAATGCCAGTGCCAGATTGGCCGCCGACAGCAGAATGCCCATCAGCACCGTCACCCGCTCCGCCGGGAACCAGCGGCTGATGATCTTCGGTGCGGTGGAATTGACGAAGGTGGCCGCGCAGCCCATCATCACGCCGGACAGGTACAGCGTCCAGAAATTGCCCGCGAACACCCGCAGTACCAGACCGAAGGTGGAAAACGCAAGGGCGGCAAAGACCACTTTGATGCCGAACCGATCCATCAACAGACCGGCGATCAGGCCGAACACGATACCGGCCAGCAGCGGCGCGGTAGCCACGCTGCTGTACTGGCTCTGGGTCAGGTTCATGCTGCTGCGGATTTTCTCCGCCAGCGTGTTCACCTGAAACTGCCCGAAATCCGGCACGGCAATGGCAAGGCAGAGCATAACAAGGATGACGATCCCGTATTTCGATGAGGTGTTCTGATTATTTTTCTTCATTTTCTGCAAGCTCCATCAGTTTTCTTAATCGGTGGTTCAGACAGGACTTGGTCAGCGGCGGGTCGCTGAGGGCGGCCAGCTGCATCAGGTTCAGCTCCGGATTCTGCTCCCGCAGCGCCGCGGCCTCCTGCAGCCGGGGACTCAGGCCCTCCAGTCTTCCGCTTTCCCGCAGGCGATGAATGGCGTGCAGCTGAGCCTGCGAGGCAATGACCGTTTTTTCCACATTGGCTTCATCGCAGTTGGTGCGGCGGTTGACCCGGTTCACCAGATCCTTTTCCACCTTGGCATTCATCAGCTCCATAGCCGCCAGCGGTGCGCCCAGCGTGGTGAGCAGATCCTCGATCGCTTCGCTGTGCTTAAAATACAGTACATAGTTGCCGTTCCGGCTCAAACTGCCCGGGTGGAAATCCATTTCCAGCAGCAGCGTGCCGGTCTCCCGGGATACGCTGGCGTGGCTGGTGATCAGCTCCAGATGATAGCTTTTCTTCGGACTGACCATGCTGCCTCCCGCAAGGAACGCCCCCCGCAGGAAGGCGGTGCGGCAGCAGTCCTCCTCCAGCACGCCCAGATTCACGTGCAGCGCCGGACTTCTGTCCGGTTCGCAGCCGTAGACGGCACAGAGCTGGCGAAGCTTGCTCTCATCCCGCAGCACCAGTCCCAGCTTTCCGCCGTTTTCGCCCAGCAGCTGATCCGGCTCCACATCGGCCACCCGTTTCAGCAGCTTTTCTGCCCGCTGGAGAAAACCCCGGTGCTCCGTAAGGATCCGCAGCTCCCGCCCGGAAAAGGTATTGCAGAACAGCAGAATGCCGTACAGCTCCGCACGCATACAGCAGGTGCGGGACATGGGGCCCCGGCACAGCTCCGTCTTGGTATCGGATGCAAAGGACATGACAGCCTCCTTCGTTCAGCGCAGGTCGCGGTGGACGCAGTCCGCCGGGTAGCCTCCCGCGACCAGCTTCTCCGTCAGGGCCTCCGCAATGGCAACGCTGCGGTGATGCCCGCCGGTACAGCCCACGGCGATCAGCAGGCTGGTCTTGCCCTCTCTCCGGTACAGCGGCAGCAGAAATTCCAGCAGCTCCCACAGCTTCTGCAGGAAATTCCGGGTGTCCGGGAAGGAGCATACATAGTCCCGCACCGGCGCGTCCAGACCGCTGAGGGGTTTCAGTGCCGGTACATAATAGGGATTGGGCAGGAAACGCACATCCAGCACCAGATCCGCACCGGCAGGCAGACCGTTTTTGAAGCCGAAGGAACAGATATGCAGGGACATCTCATCGTCCTTCCCATCGGAAAACAGACCGCCCAGCCGCAGCTTCAGCGCTGCCAGCGGCATTTCCGAGGTGTCCACCACCATATCCGCCATGCTGCGAACCGGCTGCATCGCTTCCCGCTCCCGCCGGATGGCGTCCAGCAGATTGGTACCCGACGGATCCAGCGGATGCCGGTGCCGGGTCTCCTTATAGCGGTTCACGATCACCTGCTCCTGCGCTTCCAGAAACAGGATTTTCAGACCCGGCACCGCCGCCTTAAACTCCAGAACCGAGTCCAGATAGCGCTCCGGATTGCCCTGCCCCCGCAGGTCGCTGACCAGCGCCGTGCGGGCATATTTTCCTTCCGCCGCCAGACACAGCTCGGCAAAGCGGGTCATCAGCTCTACCGGCAGGTTATCCACGCAGTAGAAGCCCATATCCTCCAGAATGCCCGCTGCCTGACTCTTCCCGGCGCCGGACAGACCGGTGATCAGAATGATTTCTTTCATAGGATTCGGATCTCTGCCTCCAATGTGATCCCGGTATCCCGGAACACCCGTTCCCGGATGTCCGCAAGGATGCGTTTCATATCCTCCGCCGTGGCGCCGCCCCGGTTAATGACAAACCCGGCGTGCTTTTCGCTGACCTGTGCGCCGCCCACGGTATAGCCCTTCAGACCCGCCGCGTC
Organism: Clostridiales bacterium UBA1774; assembly: GCA_002314635.1. Taxonomy (GTDB): domain Bacteria; phylum Bacillota; class Clostridia; order Oscillospirales; family Oscillospiraceae; genus UBA1774. The sequence continues at coordinate 12,477 of DCGQ01000015.1, read as the reverse complement.
GATCATGGCAGCGGCATAGCCCTCCTTCGGGCGCTTGAAGGCGCTGCCCGCGCTGGGCCATTCCAGCGGCTGGGAAGTCCGCCGTTTTTCCAGCAGCTCCCGGCAGCGTGCCTTGATTTCCTCCCGCTCCCCGGCGTGGAGACGGATGCAGCTTCGCAGCACCACGGCTCCGCCGTCAAACCGGCTGTGCCGATAGGAAAAGTCCTGTTCCGCCCCGGTATAGCGGCAAAACTGCAGGTTTTCATCCAGCGCCTCGGTCCAGACGGTGCAGTCCTTCATTTCGCCGCCGTAGGCCCCCGCATTCATGACCACCGCGCCGCCCAGCGTTCCCGGAATGCCATAGGCAAATTCCAGACCGCCCAGTCCCGCTTCTGCGGCCTGTGCGGCAAGCTTCGTCAGTCCCGCGCCGCACTCCGCCGTCATGAGTTCGCCGTTTACCGCGGTTCCTGTGACATGAGAGGTGACAATGACAGGGGTCTCTATCCCTGCATCCGGTGCCAGCACATTGCTGCCGTTTCCCAGCAGCACCGGCTTTTCGCCCAGCCTCCGCAGCAGCTCACACAGCTCCGTCAGCTCCGCCGCACTTTCCGGCAGAGCCAGCAGACGGGCAGGACCTCCGATGTGCAGGGTGGTGTAGCTTCGCAGCGGTTCATTCTGCCGCAGCGCCAACCGGGGCAGCGCCGCCTGTACCGCTTCGAACAGCCGGTCAGCCATTGCTGCCTCCCCGCATACTCTCCTCAAAATGCTTGTTGATCCGGTCGGTAAACTCCTGTGCGCTGTTATAGCCCATCTTCTTCTGGCGGTTGTTCATGGCTGCCACCTCGATGATGACGGCCAGATTCCGCCCGGGCTTTACCGGAATCCGCAGCGTGGGCACCTGTACGCCCAGCAGCGTGGTATATTCGTTCTCCAGTCCCAGCCGGTCATACATCATGCCGTCCTGCCAGGACTCAATGTTGATGATCAGATCCAGTTCCTGATTGGACTTGATGGCGCCCATACCGAACAGGCGCATCACATCCACCACGCCGATGCCGCGGATCTCGATATAGTGCTGGATCAGCGGGGGCGACTGGGCAAACAGGGTCTTATAGGAGATTTTCTGAATCTCCACCGCATCATCCGCAATCAGACGGTGGCCGCGCTTCACCAGCTCGATGGCGGTCTCGCTCTTGCCCACACCGCTTTCGCCGGTGATCAGAATGCCTTCGCCATAGACCTCCACCATGGTGCCGTGCCGGGTGATCCGCGGCCCCAGATAGATGTTCAGCGTGGTGATCAGCTCCGCTTCGAACACGGAGGTGTCCAGATCGGTAGCCAGCAGCGTCACCGCATATTTTTCCGCCATCTCCAGACACTCCGGATAGATGGTCATACTATGGCAGATGATCAGTGCCGGAATGCCCCGCTTCATCAGCTCTGCAAAGATCTTGCGCCGCTCGCTGGAGGGCAGCGTTTTCAGATACATGATTTCCACCGTGCCCATCAGCTGGATCCGCTCATTATCAAAATGGCTGAAAAAACCAACAAGCTGCATCCCGGGCCGATTCAGGTCCGGTGTTACGATTTTGACATCCTCATACTGGGGCGGCGTATATACCTTTGTCAGATTAAATTCCTCCACCAGTGTGGAGAGCTTCACACTGTAACGGGGTTCCACAGGCATCGCTCCTCTCAAAAGCATCTTTCTGCTGTAAATTGTACCATATCGGGCCGCGTTTGCAAGCAAAAATTGTGTCTGCTTCATGAAGAAAAGGTTTGACAAAGGCAAAGGAATCCTCTATAATAACTGAGCTATAAAGCATAGAAATAGGTTCGTCTTTCGGATCCGACAGGAGCGGTAAGTTCATGCGCCTCAACATTCAGAAGCTGCTTTGTGAAGAAGGGGTCCTCCCCTTTTCCTGCCAGGTTGACCCCACCGGTCTGGACTTTCCGTCCATCTCCCGGTATCTGAGTCCCATCAGCGTTGTCGGTCAGGTGAAATCCCAGGCCGAAGTGCTGACGCTCACCGGTCAGGCCACGGCGAAGCTGAGCTGCATCTGTGATCGCTGCGGCCGGGAATATGTGCGCGATGCCGTATTTCCGCTGGATGCAGTGCTGGCTGCTGAGCTGGAGGATGAAGAAAATCCGGATGTATTTCTTTTGCAGGATGACTGCGTGGACCTGGATGAGGTGGCTACCACCGCGTTTGTATTGGGACTGGACAGCAAGCTGCTCTGCAAACCCGATTGCAAGGGCGCCTGCCCCACATGCGGTCACAATCTGAACGATGGTCCCTGCTCCTGCAAGCAGGAAACAGATTCCCGATTAGCTGTATTAGGACAGCTATTGGATGAAGAATAACAGGAGGTGTCAGAATGGCTGTTCCGAAGAGTAAAGTATCCAAGGCAAGAAGAGACAAGCGGCGTTCCTCTGTCTGGAAGCTGGAGGCTCCCAATCTCGTTGCCTGCCCCAAGTGCGGGGCTTACCATCTGCCGCACAGAGTCTGCAAGAAGTGCGGAACCTACAACGGCAAGACGGTGCTCAAGGTCGAGGAAGCGAAATAAGATCGACTCGGACAGAGGGGGGCTTTCGTCCCCCTCTGTTTTCGTATGGCGTCGCAGGGCGCCGGAGAGGAGGAAATATGCCGCAGATCATCTGTACCGTGGAACCCGGTTCCCCCGCGCACAAGGCCGGCCTGCGTCCCGGCGACGAGCTGATCGCCATTAACGGCAATCTGATCCGGGATGTGCTGGACTATCGCTATTACTGTGAAAACCGGGCGCTGCTCATCGAATACCGGCGGGACGGGGTGCTGCACCTGCACCGCATCCGCAAAGGAGAAAGTCAGCCGCTGGGGCTGGATTTTGAAACCTATCTGATGGACAAGCCCCGCTCCTGCGTAAACCACTGTCTGTTCTGCTTTATCGACCAGCTCCCCCGCGGAATGCGGGATACCTTATATTTTAAGGATGACGATGCCCGGCTCAGCTTTCTGCAGGGCAATTATATTACGCTGACCAACCTTTCCCGCCGGGAACGGGAACGGATCATGGCGCTTCGCATCAGTCCCATCAATGTCTCCGTTCAGGCAACCGACCCGGAGGTTCGCTGCCGCCTGCTGGGAAATCCCCATGCCGGTGACTGCTATGCCATCATGCAGGACTTTGCCAAAGCCAAAATTCATATGGACTGCCAGATCGTGGTGTGCCCCGGCATCAACGATGGGGACTGTCTGCAAAAGACCATGGAGGATCTGGCGGCGCTTTATCCGGAGGTCAGCTCCGTCAGCGTGGTGCCCGTGGGTCTGACCCGGCACCGGGAGGGTCTGTATCCGCTGACCCCTGTGGACCGGGACATTGCCCGGGCCATCCTCGACCGGGTGAACGCCTTCGGCGAACACTGCAAGGCCACGCTGGGCAGCCGCATTTTCTGCTGCGGCGACGAGCTTTACCGCAAGGCCGAGCTGGAGGTGCCGGATTGGGATTACTACGAGGGTTTCCCCCAGTTTGAAAACGGCGTGGGTATGCTCCGCAGTCTGGAGGACGAGTTTGCGGATGCGCTGGCAAAGCAGCCTGCGGTGACGGATACGCCGGACTTTTCCGTTGCCACCGGCGGCGCTGCGCTGCCTCTTTTCACAAAACTGCTTCAAATCCTGCGGGATTCCTGTTATCATATCAATGGCACGGTCTACGGCATCGAAAACCGCTTTTTCGGCCCCAGCGTCAATGTAGCCGGTCTGCTGACCGGGCAGGATCTGATCGCCCAGCTGAAGGGCAAACCGCTGGGCAGCCGTCTGCTGATCAGCGTCTCCATGCTGCGTTACGGCGGCGATGTGTTTCTGGATGATACACCCCTTGCCGTAGTCTCCGAAGCGCTGGGCGTTCCGGTGATCCCGGTAGCCAATGACGGGGAAGCGGTGCTGCGGGCATTTCTGAATCTGAACCAGTGAGGGTATTATGGCTAAAAAACCGCTGATTGCAATCGTAGGACGGCCCAATGTGGGCAAGTCCCTGCTCTTTAATAAGCTGGCCGGTGCCAGAATCAGCATTGTGGAGGACACGCCGGGCGTGACCCGTGACCGCATCTATGCGGATTCCGAGTGGTGCGGCCGCACCTTCACCATGGTGGACACCGGCGGCATCGAACCCACCACGGACAATGAGCTGCTGCTCTTCATGCGGGAGCAGGCACGCATCGCCATCAACACGGCGGATGTGATCGTACTGGTGACGGATATCCGAACCGGCGTCACTGCCGCCGACATGGATGTGGCCAATATGCTGCTGAAATCCAAAAAGAACGTGGTACTGGCCGTCAACAAAATGGACTCGGTAGGCCCGGTGGATCCGGAGTTTTACGAGTTCTACAATCTTGGTCTGGGCGACCCCATCGCCGTCTCCGCCGTACACGGTCACGGCACCGGCGACCTGCTGGACGCCTGCTTCCGCTACTTCCCGCCGGAGGAGGAGGACGAGGAGGAGGACGATCTGATCAAGGTCGCCGTCATCGGCCGTCCCAATGTGGGCAAAAGCAGCCTGACCAACTGCATCCTGCAGGAGCAGCGGGTCATCGTATCCGACATTGCGGGCACCACCCGGGACGCCATTGACTCCTATTTTGAGAACGACAAGGGCAAGTATCTGATCATCGACACCGCCGGTCTCCGCCGCAAAAGCAAGGTGGAGGACCGGATTGAGAAGTTCAGCGCCATGCGCTCCGAGGCCGCCGTGGAGCGTGCGGATGTATGTCTGATCCTGCTGGACGCGCAGGAAGGCGTCACCGAGCAGGACACCAAGGTGGCCGGTCTGGCTCACGAAAGCGGCAAGGCCTGCATCATCGTGGTCAACAAGTGGGATCTGGTGGACAAGGAAACCAAAACCATGGACTGGATGCGGGAACGGGTCCGCCGGGATCTGAGCTTCATGCCCTATGCGCCCATCGTTTTCATCTCCGCCCTCACCGGGCAGCGGGTCAGCCGCCTGTTTGAGCTGATCAACTATGTGAACGATCAGAGCGCCATGCGGATCACCACCGGTATGCTGAACAATGTACTCAGCGATGCTACCGCCCGTGTGCAGCCGCCTACGGATAAGGGCAAGCGTCTGAAGCTGTATTATATGACGCAGACCGGCGTCCGCCCCCCCACCTTCATCATTTTCTGCAACGACAGAGAACTGTTCCATTTCTCCTATCAGCGTTATCTGGAAAATCAGCTCCGCAGCGTGTTCGGTCTGGAGGGCACCCCCGTCCGGCTGATCGTGCGGGAGCGTGGTGAAAGCGAAACATAATCCCTCATTTACAGGAAGAAAGGAAGGTTTCCCATGGGAGTGCGTGTTTTCTTGATTGCCGTCATCGCATATGCGCTGGGTATGCTGGATACCGTTGGTCTGGTGGGCAGGTATTTCATGCATGATGAACCGGCCAGAAGTGAAACCCTCGGCTATGCACAGGTATACAAGCGCTGGCGCTGGCATGGAGTCGGCTATCTGGCGCTGGCGGACTTTCTCCGTTCTCTGGTGGTGGTTCTGTTCGGCGGTCTGCTGATGAAGGGCGTTGGTTTCCCCTCCATAGGCAAGCAGCTCGGTATGTTCTTCGCTCTGCTGGGACAGTGTATGCCGCTGCTGCGCCGCTTCCGTCCCCGTGAGGATCTGATCTTCCCTGCGCTGCTGCTTTTGCTGATCGACTGGCGCGTGTTCCTCGTATGCGTGATCGCTGGTCTGCTGCTGATGGTTTTCACCGGCAGCCGGGAGCTGATGATCTCCGCCGCGCTGTTGCTTCACCCCATCTTCCTTGCCGTTTTCGGCGGCTGGTGGCTGAAGGTCCTGCTGGCCGTGTTCTCCTCTTATGTGATTTTCCACATTTATCATGTTGAGCTTCTGCGCTGCTACCGGAAGCTGATCGCCGGATTCCGCTCCCGCAGAGCCGCATCCCCCCAAGCGCAGGAGGCTCCGCAGGACGAAGCCGATGATCGCTGATCCCTGAAAGCAAAAAATTTCCGGGAGATAAACTCCCGGAAATTTTCTTCGGTTTTCAGATTCCCGCAAAAGCGGTACTCACACCGCGCGGGTGACTTTACCGCTGCGGAGGCACCGAGTGCAGGCATACACGTGGACAGGCTTGCCGTCTACGATTGCCTTTACGCGCTTTACATTGGGCTTCCAGGTCCGATTCGTCCGCCGATGGGAATGGCTGACCTTGATGCCGTAAGAAATGCCCTTTTCACAGAATTCACATTTTGCCATTTGTCGCACCTCCCTAAGCGTTTTTCTAAACAGCTAGATAATATTAGCAGAAGGCATGTAAAAAAGCAAGAGCTTTTTTGCAAAAAAGAAAGGAAATCACATGAAAGAGCTGACAATCGGCCCCAATGACGGTGGACAGCGGCTGGACCGTTTTCTCTCCAAGGCCGTTCCCCTGCTGCCCAGTTCCCTGTGCCAGAAGTACCTGCGTCTGAAACGGGTCAAGGTAAACGGGAAAGCCGCCGGTCGGGACACCCGCCTGCAGGTGGGCGATGTGCTGAGTCTGTATATCAACGATGAATTTTTCCAGAAGCCTACGGATGAGAACGCCTATCTGAAGGTAGCCACGCCCCATCTCACCGTGGTGTATGAGGATGATAACATTCTGCTGGCGGATAAAAAACCGGGTATGCTGTGCCACCACGCCGAGGGTGAGCCGCCGGAGCGGACGCTGTTGGCCAACATTCAGGCCCATCTGCTGCTGAACGGCTCCTGGCGGCCCCGGGAGGAGCACGCCTTCCAGCCTGCCCTGTGCAACCGCATTGACCGGAATACCGGCGGTATCGTCATTGCCGCCAAGAATGCGGACGCGCTGCGGGTGCTGAACCAGAAAATCCGGGATCGAGAGCTGGACAAGCGCTACCTCTGTCTGGTGCAGGGCACCCCCAAACCCGCGCAGGGCACGCTGAAAGGCTTCCTTTTTAAGGACGCGGTAAAAAACCGGGTCTATGTGCGTCACCAGCCGGAGCCGGGCGCACTGACCGCCGTGACAGACTACCGGGTGCTGGATTCCAAAGGCGGTCTCAGTCTGGTGGAGTGTCGGCTGGAAACCGGGCGCACCCATCAGATCCGCGCCCAGATGGCAGACGCAGGCTGGCCCCTGCTGGGCGACGGCAAATACGGCGGCAAACAGGTGCAGTCTACCGGCGAATTGAAGCAGGCGCTTTACTCCTATTCCCTGACTTTTTCCTTTACGACGGATGCCGGCTGTCTGGAATATCTGCGGGATCGGCGTTTTCTCTCGGAAAAGCCGGATTTTGTAACGAAATACTTCCCGGATTATGATTTTCATTGACATTTTGCGAAACTATGGTAATATGCTCTCATTATAATAGCGTATTCTGTCGAGAGGCAGGATTCGTGTAGAAACGGGGGAGGATAAATGTCCAAAGAGCTCATTCGCCTTGCCGGAATCAGCATGGCGTTTGACGGTGAAGTTGTCTTGAACAACATGAACCTCTATATCAACGATTCCGAATTCCTCACACTTCTGGGGCCCAGTGGCTGCGGAAAGACAACTACCCTGCGCATTATCGGTGGTTTTGTCAAGCCTGTAGCCGGTGATGTTCTGTTTGACGGTGTGAGGATTAATGATGTCCCGCCGCACAAACGCCAGGTCAATACCGTGTTTCAGCGCTATGCCCTGTTTCCCCATCTGGATGTGTACGACAACATCGCCTTCGGTCTCCGCATTGCAAAGCTGGACGAGGAGGAAATCTCCCGCCGGGTCACGGAAATGCTGGAAGTGGTTGGTATGCGCGGCTTTGAGGAGCGGAAGGTGGACAACCTTTCCGGCGGTCAGATGCAGCGAATCGCCATCGCCCGCGCACTGGTCAACCGTCCCAAGGTGCTGCTTCTGGACGAACCGCTGGGTGCTCTGGATATGCGGCTCCGGAAGGATATGCAGAACGAGCTGAAACGGATTCAGCAGCAGATGGAGATCACCTTCGTCTATGTCACCCACGATCAGGAGGAGGCTCTCACCATGTCCGACACCATCGTTGTCATGGACAAGGGCGAGATCCAGCAGATCGGCAAACCGACGGACATCTATAACGAACCGAAAAACGCATTTGTCGCCGACTTTATCGGCGAAAGCAATATTCTGGACGGCATCATGCACGAGGATAAGGTGGTTGAATTTTTCGGCCGCCGCTTTGCCTGCGTGGACGGCGGCTTCCAAAAGGATGAGCCGGTGGATGTGGTCATCCGTCCGGAGGATGTGGACATTGTGAAGGCAGACAGCGGCCACCTTTGCGGTACCGTCACCAGCGTCACCTTCAAGGGCGTCCACTATGATATCATCGTGGATTTCCACGGCTTCAAATGGCTAATCCAGACCACGGACTTCCATCCCGTGGGCGCGAACATCGGCATCCGGCTGAACCCGGAGGACATTCATATCATGCGTAAGAGCCGCTACTCCGGTATGTTCGGCGACTACAGCTCCTACTCTGCCGAATATGATGAAATCGGCGACGCGGAGCTGGCCGAGGAGCTGGAAGAGCAGGAGGAAGAGGAATGAAGCGGGCGTTTCTTTCCGGCCCCTACCTGCTTTGGATGGTGCTGTTTACGCTGATCCCGCTGGGCATTGTCATTTACTATGCCTTCACCGATTCTGTCACCGGCGCTTTTACCCTGCGGAATCTGGCCGCCATCGGCAGCTATCTGCCCATCTTCCTTCGCAGCGTGTGGCTGGCTGTGGTTTCCGCTCTGATCTGCCTGATTCTGGGTTATCCGGTGGCATGGTGCATCGCCCAGACCAAGCCCACCACGCAGCGTTTTCTCTATATGCTGGTCATGCTGCCCATGTGCATCAGCTTCCTGCTCCGCACGCTGGCATGGGTCTCCCTGCTGGAGGACACCGGCATTGTCAACCGGATTCTGGGCAGCATCGGCATCGGTCCGCTGAAGCTGATGCGGAATGACGGTGCCGTCATTCTGGGCATGGTTTACAACTATCTTCCCTACATGATCATGCCGCTGTATACCGTCATCATGAAGATCGACCACCGGCTGGTGGAAGCGGCACAGGATCTGGGCTGCGGCACCCTGCAGGTGTTCACACGGGTCACGCTGCCCCTCAGCATTCCCGGCATCGTCTCCGGCATTACCATGGTGTTCGTCCCTGCGGTCAGTACCTTCTATATCTCCCAGAAGCTGGGCGGCACCTCCTCCACCCTGATCGGCGACGTGATTGAAAGCCAGTTTAAGACCGCCTACAACCCCAATCTGGGTGCGGCGCTGTCACTGGTGCTGATGATTCTGGTTCTGGTCTGCGTGGCGGTGATGAACCGCTTCACCGGCGATGATGAAAGCGTGGCAACGATATGAAAACTGCTTCCAAGGTTTTTACCATCGTAGTCTTTGCCTTCCTCTATATCCCCATGCTGGTGCTGGCCGTGGCCTCCTTTAACACCGGTTCGGACATTGCCGTTTTCAAAGGCTTTACGCTTTCCAACTACCGGGAACTGTTTCAGGACAGTGTGCTGCTGCCTCTGCTGCTGAACAGCTTCATCATCGCTGCCATCTCCGCGCTGGCCGCCACCGTTCTGGGAACGCTGGCCACGCTGGGCATTCAGCAGATGGGCAAGCGGATGCGGCGGCTGACCATGTCGCTGACCAATATCCCGCTGACCAACCCGGAGATTGTCACCGGCGTCAGTCTGGCGCTGCTGTTCGCTTTCGTGGGTCAAACGCTGAAAATCAAGAGCATCATGGGTTTCTGGACCCTGCTGATCGCCCATATCACCTTCAACCTGCCCTATGTGATCCTCTCCGTTCAGCCTAAGCTGACCCAGATGGATCCCCACCTGAAGGAAGCCGCCATGGACCTTGGCTGTACCCCAACGCAGGCCTTCTTCAAGGTGATTCTCCATGAGATTCTGCCCGGCATCATTTCCGGCGGATTGATGGCCTTCACCATGTCGCTGGACGATTTTGTGATCAGCTACTTCGTCTATGGCCCCAATTTCGTCACCCTGCCGGTGGAAATCTATAACTATACGAAAAAGCCTCTGCACCCCAAGATCTATGCCCTGTTCACCCTGCTGTTTCTGGCGATTTTACTGGTTATGCTGGTCATGAATCTGCTGCAGGCTCGTGACACGGCAAAGACGCGCAATCCCCGGCTGCGGAAGCGGTCTGGCGGCCCGGTTTGAATAAATGGAGGATTTTGAATGAAACGTTCTCTGCGCCGTGTGATTGCGGCATTTCTCCTGCTGGGTCTGACGGCCCTGCCCTTCCTGTCCACGGCAGAGGCCAAGGACGACACCGTGACCATCAATGTATACAACTGGGGTCAGTACATTTCCGACGGGACCGACGGTGCCATTGATGTAAACAAGGCCTTTACCGAAGCAACCGGCATCGAAGTGAACTACATGACCTTCGATTCCAACGAAACCATGTACACCAAGCTGAAAACCGGCGGTTCCTCCTATGATGTGATCATCCCCTCCGACTATATGGTTGGTCGTCTCATCGACGAGGGTATGCTGATGGAGCTGGACTTCAATAACATTCCCAACTATCAGTATGTAGGCGAAGGCTACAAGAACACGGATTATGACCCGGAAAACAAGTATTCCGTCCCCTACACCTGGGGCACCGTGGGCGTGATCTACAACTCCAAGTATGTGGACGAGGCGGATACCGGTTCCTGGGATCTGATGTGGAACGAGAAATACAGCGGCAAGATCCTGATGTTCTCCAACCCCCGGGACGCCTTCGGCATCGCGGAGCTGAAGCTGGGCTACAGCATCAGCACCACTGACCGGGCCGAGCTGGACGCCGCCGCAGAAGCGCTGCGGCAGCAGAAGCCTGTGGTGCAGGACTATGTGATGGATCAGATCTTCACCACGCTGGAGCATGAGGAAGCATGGATCGGCGCTTACTACGCCGGCGACTATCTGATGATGGCGCAGGAAAACCCGGATTTGAAGTTCTACTTCCCTGAGGAAGGCTTCAACAAGTTCATCGACGCCATGTGCATTCCCACCTGCTGCCAGAACAAGGCCGCCGCGGAAGCCTACATCAACTTCCTTTGCGACCCCGAGATCAGCGGTCAGAATCTGGATTATCTGGGTTACTCCACTCCCATCGACGCGGCCAAGGAATACATGGACCCGGAGGTGGCCTCCAGTCCCATCGCTTACCCGGATGTGGAGACCCTGAAAAAGGGCCAGACCTTCCTGTTTCTGGACGCGGAAACCAACCAGTACATGGACTCCCTGTGGCTGACGGTTCGCACCACCGGCTCCAGCAACACCCTGCTGCTTTGCATCATCGGTCTGGTAGTCATCATCGCGGTCTGCGTGTTCTTCGTCATTCGCAAGAATAAAAAGAAAAAGCGCAGAAAAGCGCTCTACACCAAGTAACATTTCACCCGCCTCCAAACGGAGGCGGGTGATTTTTTTCACACCATTTTTTCCGGGCGAACCAGCGTGTCGAACTCCTCACCGCTGAGATACCCAAGCTGCAGCACCGCTTCCCGCAGGGTAAGCCCCTGCTTCAAGGCGGTCTGAGCGCACAACGCGGCGGGTTCGTAGCCGATTTTCGGGGTCAGACAAGTGACCAGCATCAAAGACCGGTTCAGATTCTCGGTCATCCGTGCTTCATCCGGCACGATCCCCTCCACGCAGCGAAGGCGGAAGGACTCCATCGCATCCGCCAGCAGCCGGGCGGACAGCAGAAAATCGTAACCACACACCGGAAGGAACACATTCAGCTGGAAATTGCCCTGCGACGCGGCGATACCGATGGCGGCGTCGTTACCCATCACCTGCACGGCGGCCATGGTCACGGCCTCGCACTGGGTCGGGTTCACCTTGCCCGGCATGATGCTGCTGCCCGGCTCGTTTTCCGGGATGTGCAGCTCCCCATAGCCGCAGCGCGGGCCGCTGGCCTCAAAGCGGATATCGTTGGCGATCTTCATCAGATTGCAGGCCAGCGCTTTCAGCGCTCCGTGGGAAAACACCAGCGCGTCCCGGGAGGTGAGGGCGTGGAACTTGTTCTCATCCGGGGTAAAGGCCGCGCCGGTCAGCTCCCGCAGGGCGGCGCAGACCTGCACATCGTAATCCTTCGGCGCATTCAGACCCGTACCCACGGCGGTGCCGCCGATGGCAAGCCGCCGAAGCTCTGCAAGGCTCTGCTCCAGCATCCGGCAGGGCGCTGCCACCAGCTCCCGCCAGCCGGACACCTCCTGCGAAAACCGCAGCGGGGTCGCGTCCTGCAAATGGGTGCGTCCGGATTTGACAATGCCCTCATTTTCCGCTTCCAAACGCTTGAATGTTGCAATCAATGTATCAGCCGCCGGAATAAGCTTGTCTTCCAGCGCCAACACTGCACAGATGTGCATGGCAGTGGGGAAGGTATCGTTGGAGGATTGGCTCATGTTGATGTCATCGTTGGGATGGAGCAGCTTCTTCCCTGCGATCTGATTTCCCCGGTTGGCAATGACCTCGTTGGCGTTCAT
>DCGQ01000022.1 GCA_002314635.1 Clostridiales bacterium UBA1774 | reverse complement strand
GCCCTCTCGTTGAGAGCTTGGCTAAGATACCACGCTTATCCCAAATTGTCAAGCGGTTTTTGAAAAAAAACAAAAAAACACGGTCAAAATGCCGTACATACCCCCATTCCGCGTTTTCCGCATCCATATTATAGCAAAACTCGGTGCAGCTTCGGAGCTGCACCGAGTCAGATTCAAAATGATAAACTGTCTGCTGTTATCTCTGCCTCAGGCAGCGGATTTCGTGATGATATTGAACAGCACCTTGGCAACCTCTGCGCGTTTGATGGAGTTTTCACCCTCAAAGGTATAGGTTCCGTCCTTCTGCGCGTAGCCGTCGATCCCGTAGATGCTCTCCAGAAACAGCACATTTTCGTTGTCCGTCACATCGCTGAAGCCGTGGGTCTCCCGGGTATTCATGGTTTTTCCGGCAGTTTCCAGCAGCTTCATGGCGGCGGCCGTGATATCCGCCATCTGATAGCGGCTCATGTTGTCAGAAAGATTCTCGTAGCACCCGTCCATCAGGATCGCATTCATGTATTCTGCGGCTTCCTTCCAGTTTTCGCCAGTGGTAGCCTTTTCAGGGATCACCGTCGGAGCGGCGGCACGGGCATAGCGGTACAGCACTGTCATGTACTGTGCCAGCGTCATAGGCGCATCCGGATTGAAGCGGCCTGCTTCATCGCCAACGATCAGTCCACGACCCGCTACGAAGCTGACCGGATCCTCATACCAGATTCCCGCCTGCACATCCGGGAACACGATCGCGGGCATGACGCCCAGTGCAGCCTTGATCTGTTCGGCAAAGTAAACATGACCGGCTGCATCGGGATGGGGATCCAGATTGATCGCATTAGTCAGATCCACTTCCGCGCCGAACATGGCACCGGAGAGCGCGGCCATATCCAGCTTCACATTCGTGGAGGTTTCTGTCACATCCGCCACGGTGTAGAGCTCCCCGTTCCGCTCATTCTCCGTAATATAGGCGTTCATCTGATCCAGATACCTCTGTGCCATATTGCCGATGTTCAGATTCAGGCCGATATAGCCGATATTCAGATTCATCATGGCATAGGGATTATAGTAGTTGGTGACGATCAGCACCGCATCCGGGTTCCACGCACGGAGGGTATCAATGATCGTATTCCAGTTCACCTTGAACTGCTCCACCTGCGCGTCCAGCACCTGCGCCATCTCGTCAGAGCACAGATAATCATTCAGCCCCTGAATCACCTCAAACAGCTGCTGCACACTGTCTGCCGACTGGATCTCCTGTTCGGTTTTCTCATCGGCTTCCGTCTGCAGAAGACGTTCCATGATCACGGGCATATACTTTTCCGCAAGCTTTTCCATCACCGGCACCAGAATGTCATTGGAACCGATGGTTAGCGTGATCAGCTCCGCAGCCTTCACCGACCGGGAATACTGCTCCGTTTCCATGCGCTCCAGCAGTGCCGCGGTATCGTCACCGCTGACGGCCAGATTCGCCAGCTTGTAACCCAGTTCCCCGGCAATGATGCTGGGAAAACAGCCGTCCGGCACGGTGAAAACCAGCTCGCCGGACTCTCCGGCCACCGCGCCAAAGCCTTCCAGCCCGTATCCGGCGGCAATGGAATCTCCCAGCGCCACATAGTCATATTGTTCTGCACCGGCGCTGCCGCAGAGCAGCGTCAGCATCAGACACAGTACCATTGCAAATGACAGAATCCGTCTTTTCATCATACTGCCTCCTATATTTAGTTATTGCATATTATATCACGGCAGACAGGGTAATACAAGGCAGGATGCGAAAAGATAAAAGCTGAGCCGTTTCCGGCTCCGGAAGCGGCTCAGCACACTTTGTCAGAAAATAAAAACTCAGAAATTGCCGACCTGATCGTAAGCGGTGCCCTGCTCCGTGGTGCAGTCTGCCGTCAGGCCTTCAAACCAGTCCGAAATTACGGTATCCATCAGGTCTTCCCGGGCAAGCGCGGTGCTGTACAGCTCGCCCTGTCCCACGAAATAGACGATGTGGGTTCCCACATAGCTGCCGTTGTTGTCGATCACAGCGGTATCCCCCGCTGCTCTGCCTTCCTCAAACAGCCAGTTGTTGATGCCGTCCACCATCTGATCCTTGTAGATATCCTCGTACAGACCGCCGTTGTCCATGGAACCGCCGTCATCGGTGTACTGCTCTGCCAGTTCCGCGAAGCTTTCCTCGGTCTGCTCGCCGTCCTTCCAGATCTGATACAGTTCCTCCGCTGCCGCATGCGCTGCCGCGATGGCCTCATCCGTGTACTCGCCGTTTTCATCCTCCTCGGCCATGATTAGAATATGGCGCATGGCGGTAAGCGGGTAGTCGTTGTCCTCACCCTCATAACCCATCTGGGCATAATGCTCCGCAAGCTCCTCCTCGGTGAAGCTGAGTCCTTCCACGAAGGTATAGTAGGCCTCATCCGCCAGAGATGCGTCAAGGGCGTAGGCGCGGTAAAGCTCCCGGGTAACGCCCGGGCCGTAGGCGTCCACAAGATAGGCGTCGCCGCTTTCATAGCCGTACTCCGCAGTCACGCTGTCCAGCTCATCGAACATACTGTCAATATCGCCGAGCATCTCATCGGAAAGCGCGATGCCGTTCTCCGCGGCATACGTGGTGAGCGCCTGCACCTGTGTCATCATGCTGACGGCAGAATCCATGAAATAGCCGAACCATGTACCGTCAGAGGAATAGTCACAGGCCTGTTCCTTCAGACCGGCCAGACCGGTAGAGGTGTCCAAACCGAACATGGAGGCATAGCTGCCGTAGGTGTCCATAAAATCATAGTAGGCACAGGCGAAATAGATATTGCATTCTGCCACAGTATACGCTCTGTCGCCGATGGTCAGCGCAGCTTCCGTGGACAGCACCGTACTATCCCCGGTTTCTGCATCCGGTGCGGCGGTGGACACGGCGGTTTCTGTCGGGCTCGCACTGGCCGCAGGCTGGCTGTCCGCATTCCCGCCGCAGCCTGCAAGGCAGGCAAGGCACAGCGCCAGCACCACGATCAAAGCTGAAAATTTTTTCATTTTTGATTCTCCTTATATTCGGTCTGTTTTCTGTTTTCGCCGCCAAAATGCCTGCGGCGAAAAAATCTCTGTTATTATAACAGAATTTTCTCCGATACACAAGCATTTCCCCGTTTTTTGACGCAAAACTCTGAAAAAACGCCGGGCAGGATTTCTCCCGCCCGGCGAAGCTGTGATTAAAAATTCAATGATTTCCCAACGTGATAAACACCATGGGTCTGTTTACTTCCGTAAAGGTCAGCGGCAGATGCCACACATCCTTCTGCATGGTCATGATGGTAGCCTTCGTCATGGGATAGTGCTCCTGATCCTCCCCGTCCTCGCCCATGCAGCAGTCGGCAACGCCGTGCAGCTCGGTCAGGTTGTCCGTGTCCATGCTCAGGTAGATCAGCGCTTCGTCATAGTCCTTATGGGCGTGGGGATGGTGCTTCCCGTCCGCGCCCCAGGGGCCAAGATTGTGCGGCTGGGTCAGCGTGGACCATGTCATGGTCAGCGGCACGCCGATGGAAGCGCCGTCCGTATGGGAGGAGATGCCGCCGGAGGCCTGATTCCGGGCGGATCCGTAGTGATAGGGGTCATTGGCGGCAAAGGCCAGCGGGCGGATGCAGCGGGCAAACTCGCCGAAGAACTTGCACCAGTCACCGGTGCCGGGCTTTGCTTCCGCATCCGTGACCTGCGCGGCAAACTCCCCGGTGCAGCTGACGGCGAACACAAAGAAGGGCCGATCCACATGGGTGACGATGGGGGAAAAATGGGGCGTTCCAGCCTTCACCACCACGGCGGTGGGTGTGGCAATCCGATGCCGGATGCCGGTCTCTCCCAGATCCACCTCCAGCTCCGCGCCAAGATTCAGCATATCGTCCGCATCGGCGCTGATGAACCAGACCACCTGATCGTATTCATGGGTGTGCAGTTTGTCTGTCTCCTCCGGCAGCATACCGCAGCTGTCCACCAGACCGTAGCGGATGGACATACTGTCCCAGCCGAGAAAGCTGCCGTCCATCTCCGAATACAGGCGGAAAACGCCGTTTCTCCCCTGTACCGGTACTTCCTTCACATACTTTTCGTATTTCATGGCTAGCCTCCCTATTTTATATTTTTGTAACGATAATATCATTTTTTCCGATCGAAGTCAATTCCCGATTTCCGCCGCAAACCTGCTTTTCAAAACTTTACAAAGGAGCCGTATTTGTGCTATACTGACAAAAAAATTTATACATAGGAGGTACATTCTTATGGGTTCTAAATATCCGCATGTATTCGCGCCGATCCGCATTCGGGGCGTGGACTTCAAAAACCGTATCGAGCTGGCACCGCCTTCTCTGAATCTCTGCAGTCCGGATCATCTGGTGACGGACGAGTTCGTGGCGCTGAACCGCTCCATCGCCCAGGGCGGCGCAGCCATCCTGTCCGTGGGCAATGTGATGGTGGATATCAGCGAATGTGAAAACGAGGAACTGCAGCTGGATATGTCCGATGACAAGGCCATTCTGCCCATGAGCAAGTTTGCGCTGATGTGCGAGGGCTACGGCGCTCACGCCTCTTTGGAGATCAACCACGGCGGCAAGGACAGTCAGTTTTCCCGCACCGGCAAGCCTGCCTATGCCCCCTCCTCCTACTATTCCTCCTGGGAGCTGATGTCCGCCAAGCAGATGGGCCGGGAGCCGCAGAAGACCATTGAGATGACCCGGGAGCACATCCATCAGACGGTAGAGAAATACGCGCAGGCCACCCTTCGCGCCAAGAAGGCCGGTATGCGGATGGCCATGATCCACTGCGGCCACGCCAACCTGATCAGCCAGTTCTCCAGTCCGCTGTATAATTTCCGCACCGATGAATACGGCGGCAGTCTGGAAAACCGGGCGCGGTTCACCATCGAGATTCTGGACCGGGTGCGGGAGCTGTGCGGCGAGGATTTCGTGATCGAGGCCCGCATCTCCGCCGATGAGATCAAGCCCGGCGGCATGGGCTACGAGGAAACGCTGAAATACATCGCACTGATCAAGGACAAGATCGACATTCTCCATGTGTCCGCCGGTATCCACGGTGAGTTTGAGTACATGAAATACTGGTGGCAGAACTACATGATGCCCCGGGAGTTCAATGTGCATTTCGCCGCCTCTATTAAAAAGGAGTTCCCCGATCTGCTGATCAATACCGTAGGCTCCATCATGAATCTGGAGCGTGCGGAATATATTCTTTCCAACGGCTGGGCGGATTTCGTGTCCATGTGCCGTCCCCTGCTGGCAGACCCGGAAATGCCCCGGAAATACGCCGAAGGCCGGGAGTCGGAGCATCGCCCCTGCCTGCGCTGCCAGTATTGTGCGCCTCCGGAGCATCGCTGCATCCACTGTGCCGTAAACCCCTTCCTTGGCCGGGAGACGGAGTTCCCGCTGGGTCGGGTGCAGAAAGCGCCGGAGAAGAAGAAGGTTGCCGTCATCGGCGGCGGCCCCGGCGGCATCACCGCCGCGGCGATCCTCTGCCAGCGCGGTCATGATGTGACGCTGTACGAAAAGTCCGACCGGCTGGGCGGCGCCCTGAACTATGCCGCGCTGCCGGACTTTAAGCAGGACATGGCGGATTATCTGAAATACCTGCAGAATCAGGCCGTGACCTGCGGCGCGAAGGTTCTGCTGAACACGGAGGCCACACCGGAGCTGCTGGAGCAGGAGAAGTATGACGGACTGATCATCGCCATCGGCGCAGACCCGCTGGTGCCCGAGCTGCCGGGCATTCACAAGCCTCACGTACACTGGGCGCCGGAAGCGGACGCGGGCGAGGTGCCCTGCGGTCAGAAGGTGGTCATTGTGGGCGCAGGCGCGGTGGGTCTGGAAGCCGCCATCGACCTGAAGCGGGCCGGCAAGGATGTGACGGTCATTGAGCTGCTGAACAGCTATGCCAGTCTGGACAAATCCGCCAGCGGCGGCGCTGCGGAATTCCGGACGCTGATCAAGGAGCTGGAGCTGGATGTGCGGCTGGGTCACAAGCTTTCCGAGATCACGGACGATGCGGTGCGCTGCGTAAATACCCAGACCGGCGAGGAGGTCTCCATCCCCGCAGACACGGTACTGCTGGCCATGGGCGTCAAGGCCCGTTGGAAGGAAGCGGACGCGCTGCGCCGCGCCTGTCCGGAAACCAACGCCTTCCTGATCGGCGACTGCCTGTACGTGGGCAAGAATGTGGCTGCCGCCACCTCCGGTGCCCTCTCCGCCGCAGGGTATATGTAACCGGCGTGTAAGGGGTCATCGGATGAATGTATGTCTGACCGTCCCCCTCGGTCAAAGGAGTTGAGAGCTTGATTCAGTTTGGTGAAACGCTTGATATCGGTCAGGTGGCTTTGCGTCTGTCGCTGGCGGTTCTGATCGGTGCAATCATCGGCATTGAACGGGAGAAGAAAAGCCGCCCGGCCGGAATGCGGACCCATGTTCTGGTCTGTATCGGCGCTGCGCTCATCAGTCTCTTGGAGCAGTATTATGTCGCCGATGTGGCGCAGCTTGGCAATCCGCAGATCAATGTCAGCATGGGCCGAATCACCTCTGCGGTGGTTTCCGGTATTGGCTTTCTGGGCGCTGGAACCATCATCGTGTCCGATCGGAAGATCGTCGGACTGACAACGGCGGCGTCCCTCTGGTGTACGGCCTGTCTGGGTCTGATCGTGGGTGCCGGGCATATCTTCATGCCGCTTTTCGCCTGTGCCATCATCATGATCGTCCTGCGGCTGATGCAGCAGGTCATTCATGTGAACACCTATAAGCGGCTGGAGGTTCAGTTCATTCACCGCACGGAAACCATGGACTTTTTTAAGGAGATGTTTTCCGAAATGGATATCAAGGTACTGGATCAGAATTTCCATGCGGAAACCCAGTCGGACGGGCAAAATCTGTATACCAATATTTACACCATCACCATGCCGGGGAAAACGGCATATCAGGAGGTCATCGCCAGACTGTCCGAGTACCCGAATGTCCGTTCCGTGCGGACGCTGAATGTGTGATTCCAATCGAAAAAGGCCGGGCAGCAGTTTCTTGCTGTCCGGCCTTTTGATTCGTTTTTGCTTTCCGAAAACCCTCCATGCTCCGTGCTTCTCTCTCCGTCAGAACACCAGCTGCACCAGCGCCATGTACAGCGCCGTACTCACCCCGATGGACAGCAGCGTATTCCGCTTCCATGCGTGCAGCGCCATAGCCGCGGCAATGCCGATCAGCTCCGGGATCCCGTGGGAACCGGCGGCGATCTCCACATTCCGCACGCAGTACACCACCAGCACGCTCATACAGGCCGGGGGCAGCAGCTTTCCCAGCGTATGCACCCAGCGGGGCGCCTGTCGGCCTCTGCCGAAAAACAGAAACGGACACAGGCGGATGAGAAAGGTCACTGCCGCCATCACCAGAATGATCAGAAAGGAATGCGTCATTCCGCCGCCTCCCGTCCCCGTTTCCGGTCCCGGTAATCCATCCACAGCAGCAGCGAGGAAATGACGATCAGGCCGGGAATCAGGAAATGCTCCGCACCAAGCAGCTTCAGTGAAACCAGAATGATCCCCAGACCGATCAGCTGTGCCCGGTGATCCCGATGGGACTTCCACTGTTCCACAAACAGCACGGCAAACAGCGCCGTCATGGCAAAATCCAGTCCCTCCGTATTGACGGTGATCAGGCTGCCCACGGTGGCGCCCAGCACGGAGCCAAGCACCCAGTACAGGTGATCCAGCAGCGTCACCCAAAGGTAAAACGTGTTCTTTTCCACCCCCTCCGGCGGCGGCGCGGAGCTGAGAATGGCATAGGTCTCATCCGTCAGGCCGAAGATCAGGTAAGGGCGCAGCGCCCCCGCGTCCCGGTAACGGGTGATCATGGACAGACCGTAAAAGAAATGCCGGAAATTCAGCACGAAAACCACTGTCGCAGTCTGCAGCAGCGGCGCACCTGCGGCCAGCAGTCCCACGCCCAGAAACTGAGCGCTGCCTGCATAGACCAGTGCGCTGGTCAGCAGCGTCCACCCGGCTCCGTAACCGCTGCGCTGCATCAGGAGTCCGTAGGCGATTCCCAGTGACAGATACCCTGCCATCACCGGGATCGTAAAAGGAAAGGATTTCCGAAACCCGTTCATTGGCGTGATGTGTTCCTCCTCCGCATGGAATCTTCCCTATCATAAACGCTGTCCGCTCATCCGTCAACTGTTGCTTTTTTTCCGCAGATGCGTCAGAATAGGTTCGATCAGAAAAGGAGGCAGAACGATGCAGTTTGATTCTCACCCGGCGGCCGCCGCCGTTCTGGAAGCGCTGAATACCCGTCACTGGCTGGAGTTTACCTGCGGCGGGGAGCGTTACCGGATCCAGACGGACAACAACAAGGGCTGCGATTATCTGAGCCTCTGGCGTCTGGGGGAAAAACCCACCCGTCTGGGGCAGGAGCTGTACGACATTCTGTATGATCTTGACGAGGCGGATGTGTCCGGTCTGCTCTGCCAGCCGCTGCTTCACGGCGAAAGCTTCTTCGCATTGTGGGAGCAGGGGCGCATTTGCTCCGTTCCGGAAACGGGCTGATCGCACCCCGTTTTCTATATTGACAGCCGTGCAATTCCTGCGGTATAATGAAATGTTATCAAATAAAGGATTCGGAGTATCATATGGCATACATTGAGTTTCAGTCCATCACAAAACGGTACGGCAGCGGGGACACGGAGATCCTTGCGCTGAACAAGGCGCAGTTCACCGTGGAAAAGGGCGAACTGGCGGTGATTCTGGGTTCCTCCGGTGCCGGAAAGACCACCGCGCTGAACATTCTGGGCGGGATGGACACCGCCAGTGAAGGACGGCTGGTGGTAGACGGAACGGATATCACCGCGCTGGGTCGGAAGAAGCTGGTGGAGTACCGCCGCTCGGATATCGGCTTCGTATTTCAGTTCTACAATCTGGTTCCCAACCTGACGGCGCTGGAAAATGTGGAGCTGGCGGCGCAGGTCTGCAAAAATTCGCTGGATGCGGCAGAGGTGCTGAAAAAGGTAGGTCTGGAGCATCGGATGGGCAACTTCCCCGCCCAGCTTTCCGGCGGCGAACAGCAGCGGGTATCCATTGCCCGCGCCATTGCCAAGCGTCCCAAGCTGCTGCTCTGCGATGAGCCTACCGGCGCGCTGGACTATGTGACCGGCAAGCAGATCCTGCAGCTGCTGCAGGACACCTGCAGGAAGGACGGGATCACCGTCCTGCTGATCACCCACAATTCGGCGCTGGCTCCCATGGCCGACCGGCTGATCCGCTTTAAAAGCGGCGCCGTGATTTCCGAGACCCGGAATCCCGCCCCCACCCCCATTGCGGAGATTGAGTGGTAAGCCGATGAGAGCATATCAGAAGGATATTTTCCGCACCATTTTGGGGGAGAAAAAGCGGCTGCTGGCGCTGATGCTGATTTCCATGCTGGGCGTGACCATGATGACCGGTCTGCGTGCCTCCTGCGATGACCTGCGAACCTCCGCCGACCGGCTGTTTGACAGCCAGCGGCTCCACGATCTTTCGGTGGTTTCCACGCTGGGGCTCACGGACGCGGATGTGCAGGCGCTGCAGGCGCTGCCCGGCATTCTGCAGGCGGAGGGCGTGTATACGGAGAAGGTGCAGCTGGTCACGCCCGGCGGCACGGTGGAGGCGCAGATCAGCACCTTCACGCCGGAGGGGTTGGATGTGCCCTATGTAACGGAGGGTCGTCTGCCGGAAAACGCTTTTGAAGTGGCGGTGTCCCGGGATTTTCTCACGGATACCGGCATGAAGCTGGGCGACACGCTGGTGATTCTGGAAACGCTTGCGGAGCCGGAACCGGCAGCGGAATCGGATTTGGAAGGTCTGGAGGAGCTGGAGGAAACGGAGACCCCCAACCTGCCCAACACCTCGTTTACCATCGTGGGCGCGGTGGTGGATGTGACTGCCGTGATCAATCCGGCGGGCACCACCTCCTTCCGCAGCTCCGAGACCCGGGTATGCCACTGTTTCCTGCTGCCGGAGGCCGTGGTCAGTGATTACTACACGGCGGTGAATCTGTCCGTCCGGGATACGGCTGCTTTGAGCAGCTTCTCCGAGGACTATGACCGGCTGGTTTCGGCAGCGAAACAGGATATGGAACAGAGCCTCATGGCGCAGCGGGAACAGGCGCGGTATGACGCGGTGCTGGAGGAAGCCACGGAGAAGCTGTCAAAGGCGCAGCGCAAGGTGGACGACGCCTTTGCCGATGCGGAAGCCCAGCTGGCAGACGCACGGAAAGAGCTGGACGACGGCTGGGTCGAGCTGCGGGACGGAGAAGCGCAGCTGGAAGCCGAGTCCGCCGACGCCATGCAGAAGCTGGCGGATGCCCGGCAGGAGCTGGAGGACGGTTGGAAAGCGCTGGAGGACGGCAAAATCCAGCTTCAGGACGCGGAGGAAACGCTTTCGGAGGGCGAAGCGGAGCTGGAGGCCAATGCTCTGACGCTGGCGGACGGGTTCCGGCAGCTTTCGGAGGGCAAGGCACAGCTGGATGCCGGAAAGGATCAGCTGACCGCGCAGCAGACTGAAATTCTGTCGCAGCTGGAGGGCGGTCTAATGCAGGCCAAGGCCGGTCTGACCCAGATCGAGGAAGCGCTTGCCCAGATGCCGCCGGTGCTGCCGCCGGAATACGAAGCGCAGAAGACCGCGCTTTTGGAGCAGAAAGCCGCGCTGGAAGCCACGATCGCGGAGCTGGAAGCGCAGAAAACCGCTGCCGAAGCACAGTTTCGCGGGGCATGGGATGAGATCAGCCTGCAGGAAGCGCAGCTGCTTGCCGCCGAGGCGGAGCTGGAAGCGGGACAGCAGGCGCTGAACGAAGGCCGCGCCGAGCTGGAAGCGGGTCGAACCGAGCTGGCGGAAAAGAAAGCGGAGGCGGAACAGGCGGAGGCAGACCTGCTGGAAGGTCAGCGGGAGCTGGACAAAGCCGAAGCTGAGGCAGCGCAGGAGATCGCGGACGCACGGCAGGAGCTGGAGGACGGTCGGCAGGAGCTGGAGGACGGCGAAGCGGAATATGCGGACGGTCTGGCCGAGTATCTGGACAAAAAGGCCGATGCGGAGGCTCGGATGGCAGACGCATGGCAGGAGCTGGAGGACATTGGCGACTGTATCTGGTATGTGCGGGATCGGGGCGCTATGGACGGCTTTGCGGACATCTCCAGTGATGCGGACTGCATCCAGTCCATCGGCACCTTCTTCCCGGTGATGTTCCTGCTGGTGGCCGTGCTGATCAGCCTCACCACCGTCACCCGTATGGTGGATGAAAACCGGGGTCTGATCGGAACCTATCAGGCGCTGGGCTTCACCGATGTGGAAATTCGGCGGAAATACGTGGTTTTCGCCTTCCTTTCCGCCCTGTTGGGCGGCATTCTGGGGAATCTGGCCGGTTACATCGCGGTGCCGAAGATTCTGATCATCATTTTCCGCACCATGTATCTGGTGCCGGACTATACGCTGGCTTACAGCCTGCCCATGGGCGTGGGAAGCGCCGCGCTGTTCTGCGCGGCCATCGCGGGAACCACCGTGATCTCCTGCCAGTCCGCGCTGCGGCAGACGCCGGCCACGCTGATGCGTCCCAAAGCGCCGGCGGCCGGCTCCCGGATCCTGCTGGAACGGATCCGGCCGGTGTGGCGCAGGCTGTCCTTTCTGAACAAGGTCACGGCGCGGAACCTGTTCCGCTATCAGAAGCGCTTCCTCATGACGGTGTTCGGCATTGCAGGCTGCACCGGTCTGCTGCTCTGCGGTTTTTCCATCAAGGACACGGTGGCCGATCTGCTGCCCCGGCAGTATGAGGACATCACAGCCTACGATATTATGGCAGTCACCGCAGGCGGCGCGGATTTCGATGAGATGGAGGCGTGGCTGGATGCCCGCAGCAGTTCCATTCAATCCCGGCTGGCGGTACAGGTCTCCAATGTTCAGATCCGCAATGCGGACGGCGTCATTCTTTCCACCCAGCTCTATGTGATTCCCGACGGTGCGGAGCTTTCCCCCTTCTTCACGCTGGAATCCACGGAGGGCGGCACCGTCACCGCGGAACAGGACGGGTTTTACGCCACGGAGAACATCGGCATGGTGCTGGACTACGCGCCGGGCGATACCCTGCTGCTGCAGGATATGTCGCTGCAGCAGGCGGAAGGCCCGCTGAACGCGCTGGTGGAATACTATCTGGGCAACGCGGTATTCGTGACCCGAAGCTGGTATGAGACCCTGTTTGAGCCGGTGGAATGGAATGCGGAGCTGCTGTGTCTGACCCCGGACACGGCGGAATCCGCCTTTGCGGAGGGACTTTCCGCGCTGGACGCGGTGCTTTCCGTCACCAGCGTGGAGAAGCTGAAAAGCGAGTTTTCCAAGGCGTTCATCCTCATGAATCTGGTAGTCTACGTGGTGCTGGTGCTGGCCGGTGCGCTGGCCTTTGTGGTGCTGTTTACCCTGTCCACCACCAACATCTCCGAACGGGATCGGGAGCTGGCCACCATCAAGGTGCTGGGGTTCTATGACACGGAGGTTCACCGCTATGTGAACAAGGAAACGCTGATCCTCACGGTGATCGGCATTGCGGCAGGACTTCCGCTGGGCGTGCTGCTGGGCGATATGCTGGGCGCTGTGCTGGAGCTGCCCGCCATCGTATTCCGGACGGTGGTGCATCCCGTCAGCTTCCTGATCTCCGGCGGCATCACCTTCGGGTTTGCCATCGTGGTGGATCTGATCACCAACGGATTTCTGGATCGGATCGATCCTATCGAGGCGCTGAAAAGCGTGGAATAACCTCCCGTTTCTTATGAATTAATAGCTACACGCTTCGATTTTATTCGACAATTTACGACACACCAGCGTTTTTTTATCTTATAGTGTATGGAATACATCGTTTTGTGTCTCAAAACGCAGTTGCATCAAAACGATGCATCCTTTATAATGTCGTTCCGCTGAAAAGAAAGAATGAAAGTGTAAGGAGTGCATAGCCACGAGTACATATAGTGGTGGAACCAGCTCAAGAGAACTGCAGGCCGCGGCAGACGAATTGCTGCGTCAGGCCGCTGAGCAGGAAAAGCAGGAGCAGGCGCCGAAAAAAGCCGCAGGCGGAAAAGCACCCGCCGCTGCCTCGGCCTCAAAAAAGCACGGACAGACCCAGTCCCAGTCCAAGGCCGCTTCCAACCTGACCCCGGAGGAGCGGATTCAGGCCCTGCTGCAGAAGGGCAAGAAGAATGGCAGCCTGCTGGTCAAGGAAGTGGTTGACCTGCTGGAGGAGCTGCATCTGGACGCGGAAAAGGCAGACATGGTCTTTGAAACCATTGACGAAATGGGCATTCAGACGGTCAGCGAAGCCTTCAGCGCCAATCTGCCCGAGGATAAGCTGAGCATTGACGATGTTCCCGATGAAGAAAGCTTCTGTGCGAATCTGGACGAGATCGAGGAGATCTCCGAGGAAGAGCTGAAAACCACAGACCTGCTGATGGAATCCTTCAGCGCCGATGACCCGATCCGCTTCTATCTGAAAGAGATCGGTCAGGTGGATCTGCTGACGCCGGAGGAAGAAATCGAGCTGGCGAAGAAAAAGAGCGAAGGCAGCAAGTACGCCGCTGAGCGCATGGCCAACGCCAACCTGCGTCTGGTGGTGTCCATTGCCAAACGATATGTGGGTCGCGGAATGCACTTTCTGGACCTGATTCAGGAAGGCAATCTGGGTCTGATCAAGGCCGTGGAGAAGTTCGACTATACCAAGGGCTTCAAGTTCTCCACCTACGCGACCTGGTGGATCCGGCAGGCCATCACCCGCGCCATCGCCGATCAGGCCAGAACCATCCGCATCCCGGTGCATATGGTGGAGACCATGAACAAGGTGGTTCGCGTCTCCCGCCAGCTTCTGCAGGAATACGGCAGAGACCCCACCCCGGAGGAGATCGCGGAGGAAATCAAGATGCCCGTCAGCAAGGTCAACGAGATTCTCCGCATCGGCATGGACCCGGTCAGTCTGGAAACGCCCATCGGTGAGGAGGACGACTCCCATCTGGGCGACTTCATCAAGGACGAGTTCAATGCAGGCCCGGTGGAGGCCACCAACAACACCCTGCTGCGGGAGCAGCTGATGGAGGTTCTGAACACGCTGACCGACCGGGAGCGGCAGGTCATCATTCAGCGTTTCGGTTTGATCGACGGTCAGTGCCGGACGCTGGAGGAAGTGGGCAAGGCCTTCAATGACCCGTGAACGCATCCGCCAGATCGAAGCCAAGGCGCTGAAAAAGCTGCGCCACCCCACCAGAGCGAAAAAGCTGAAGGACTTTATGGAGGCGGACTGAGCCGAATCCCAACCCCGCCGACTGATACATCTGAGCAGAAACCGGGCGCCGTCTCGTACTGATCGAGACAGCGCCCGGTATTTTTAGTTGTCATTCTGTTCTGCGCCCTGCATCGTCTGCAGGACGGCTAGAATCGCTTCCCCTCGGGTGACGGTCCGGCTGCCCGAAGCCTCGGCAGACGGCGTCAGAATCCCGGCGGCACCGGCCCATTTCAGTGCTGCCGCGTCCCACGCATCCTCCGCCGCTTCCTCCACCCCGGCATACCGCATACAGACGGCGGCAAGCTGCGCCCATGTAAGACCGTCATTGGGGCGGAAGGTTCCGTCCCCCATGCCTCTGACCAGTCCC
>DCGQ01000035.1 GCA_002314635.1 Clostridiales bacterium UBA1774 | reverse complement strand
AACATCTGCCACGGCGTCCACGGCCCCTGCCCAAACAGCACATTGCTGGTCAGCATGGTCATAGCGCCCACCAGAAATCCGGTCTCGCCGCCCAGCGCAATGCCAGAGATGATCACAATGGCTGTCACCGGCTTGAAGCTGGGCAGCATTAGGAACGCCGCTCTGCCCGCCACACCGATGGTGCAGAGGACGGCGATGATCACCAACTCCCGTGCCTGCGGCTTCCGTCCCTCAAAAACGAGGAAAAACGGGATCATGGTTTCCAGCAGGATCAGCAGCGCAATGAAATAGTATTTTCGTCCACCCAGATAGTAAATGCCGATGAACAGGGTCAACGGGATCAGTAACAGGATCAGAACGGAAGCCGCAAGCGTGCGCTTGGAAAGCTTTCGTTTGTCCCGGCTCACCTGTACCGGCAGCTTCCTCGGCGGCGCTTTTCGGCTGACGGAAAACGCAAAGGCGAACAGGCCGCCCAAAATCAGGTAAAACCATGTATACTCCGTCTGGCTGATGTGCAGTCCCTCGCTGTTCAGCAGCGCAGACAGGTCGGTGACGGAGATGGTCTTGACAAACCCGATCAGCACTGCAATGGCGGACACGCAGGCGGTCAGCTTTCGCCACCACGGCAGGGGCTTGGGCTTGGCGGAAACGCTGTCCGCCGCCGGTTCCGGTATGGGCGGAATCTCCCCCGGCAGCTCCGGCACCGGCGGCAGCACTCCCCCGCAGGCGGCGATCACATCCTCCGGGGTTACTGCATCCCTCAGTACGCTGCGGGTCATCCGGTTTGCGGAGGTGGTGTAGAAGCTGTTTCCGGAAAAGAAGCTACGGGGCGTACCTTCCATGACGATATTCCCATCGAAAAACAGGGCGCAGCGGTGGCAGTAACGGGCGCAGAACTCCACATCATGGCTGACCATAAAGACCGTCACCCCCTGCCGCAGCAGGCTCCCCATCATCAGGGCAAAGCTCTGCTTGAACTCCGCATCCAGTCCCTTGGTGGGCTCATCCAGCAGCAGAATCTGCGGGTTCAGCAGCAGTACCTTTGCCAGCGCCGCCCGCTGCTGTTCTCCCCCGCTCAGGTCATAGGGATGCCGATCCAGCAGTTCCTCCAACCGACACAGCTTTACGCTGCGGGCGATCCGAGCCTCCTGCTGCGGTCTCTCTATCTTCGTACCTCTGAATATCTCGTACAGATCCTCCCGGACGGTCTTCTTAACAAACAGGGTCTGGGGATTTTGGGGCAGTACGCCCAATGTGCCGTTTACCGTCCGTTCTCCCCGATAGGGTTTTCGCAGTCCGCCCAGAATGGACAGCGTGGTGGATTTTCCCGTACCGTTGCCGCCCAGCAGGGCAAGAAATTCACCCTTATGTACCTGCAAGCTGACGCCCTTCACCACATCCGGGGCGTCCTTTTCGTATTTGAACCACACATCGTGAAGCTCCGCCGCAATTTCCGGGGAACGGGGCGGTATCCCCTCCGTCGGAACCGGCTGCATCCGGTGTGAGGCTGCGTAATGCTGCATCCAATCCCGCCCGTCCCGGACGGTGACGGGACACATCGAGGAATCCTCCGCCGCTGCCCAGACCCGCATGGGCGTAGGCATGGCGAGAAACATGGCATGGCCTGCGTTTTTTAGCCGGGTTCCCACTTCGGCAGGGCTGCCGTCTGCAAGCAGCTCCCCCTTGTCCATCACAAGAACCCGGTCGGACATGGGGAAAACCTCCTCCAAGCGATGCTCCGTCAGGATGACCGTGGTACCCAGCTCCCGGTTGATCTTCCCCACGGTGGCAAGAAAATCAGAGGCGGCAATGGGGTCAAGCTGACTGGTCGGCTCGTCCAAAATCAGGACAGAGGGCTGCATGGCCATAATGGAGGCCAGATTCAAAAGCTGCTTCTGACCGCCGGAAAGCTCGGTCACATTCTTATAAAACCATGTCTGAATGCCGAAGAAGGACGCCATTTCCGCCACCCGTCCCCGGATGGCGGGTGTGTCATAGCCAAGGCTCTCCAGTCCGAAGGCCAGCTCATGCCACACCTTATCGGTCACGATCTGGTTTTCCGGGGACTGCTGCACAAAGCCGATGCGCTGTGCATGGGTGCGCTGGTCAAGCTCGGTAAGGTTCCTGCCTTCAAAGAGGATCTCGCCCTGCCGGATGCCATGGGGGGCCAGTGTGGGCTTGAGCTGCCGCAGCAGCGTGGACTTTCCGCAGCCGGAGGGGCCGCAGAGGGTGACAAACTGCCCCGGCAGTACGGAAAAGCTCAGGTTTCGGAGGGTAGCCCTGTCCTGCTCCGGGTAGTAAAAAGTCAGATTGCGGACTGCAAACGCTTCCAAGCTCGTTCCTCCTTTCGGTTCACGAATATCGGTGTCAGGCACAATGCCAGATATATAAGCAGGAAGCTGACGGGAAAGGCTCCCATGTCCACGCCCTGCATGGTGGGATAGTAGCGGTAATACAGTCCGCCCATGCCCCAGCCGGTCAGGATATAGAAGCCACAGCCCAGCAGCCAGCCCAGCGCCGCCTTGTCCCGTTCCGCAAAGCGATAGATGGAGAAAGCGCTCCGGCCCGGAAGCCCGTACCCCCGGCTTCGCATACTGTCTGCGGTTTCAATGGCATTTTCCAAGCTCCATGTGATCAGGATGGACAGAATCGTAATGCCGTGTTTCATTCTCTGCATCACGCTTCCATCGGACACATCCCGCCCGATGCAGCGCTGGGCGTTGCTCACCACCTGTGCCTGTGTTTTGAACTTGGGTACAAAGCGCAGCGTCATACTCAGCACCAAGCTCAGCGCCGGAATGATGCGTCCGAACAGGTAGACGAACTTGTCCGAGGTCATCACCGCATTGTAGCAGGTGAACCAGAGGATCACGGAGGCCAGCATCATGGCCGCAGCGCCGCCGTAGACCATACTTTCCAGCGTCAGCGGATTCCCGGAGGGCAGATAGGTAAGGATCGTAGCCCCTTCATGGTTGAAGACCGGGTTCACGACCGCTGCCAACACCATCATAGGCAAAATCGTGGTGAGAGCAAGCTTCACCGCCCGCCGCCCCTGTAAATGGATGCTGTAACGGAATGCGGAAACGAGAGATATACATAGGCAGGCCGGGTGCATAAAGCACATGGAGAACAGCAGCACCAGTGCAAAATAGAGGAAATTGATGATGGGATGAAAGGAAGAAAAGCTATCTCTATTCTGCATCTTCGCTCCCCATCACATAACCGCCGCCCACATCATACCCGAGGTCGCAGGTATACACCCACCGGATCACATCGCCGTCCTTTAACTGGTAGCGGCTGCATCCGTAATTGGGAAACCAGCCGTTGACCTGATACATCCACCCGCTCAGTTCTCCCACATCGAACTCATACAGATTGGAAATGCCTTCGATATATGCACTGTTGTAAATGGGCGTGTTCTCAAACTCCATGTGGATCTTCATCTGCTTGCAGACCCGCCGCAGCACATGGAACACGCTTTCGCCCTCATAGAAGGTCACCTGCGTAGGCTCTAAAATCCAGCCGTCCTCCGGCACCAGCTCCCGCTTCTCCGGGTCGCAAAGCTCCATATTATCCAGAATGGAGGCGCAGGAAATGGACAGGGTGCAGGTGTATTCCTGCTCCCCGATCACTGCCTCCTCCGGCTCCACCGGCAGAGGCATACCGGAGGGCACCGGGTCGGTCTGATATTTGTCTTTGCCGGTCTCCGGGTCGATCTGCATTTCCGCAGCCTGCGTCTGAACCGGCGTATCGGTCTTTTTTGCCGAATCCGGCATTTTGCCGCCGAACAGGAATGCAGCCGCCAGCGCCAGTACAACGACCGCAGCCGCGATGACTTTTCCCTTGTTTTTCTTCCACCACATGATGTGCTACCTCGTCAGAGCAGATTTGCCATATCCAGCAGGTTATAGACCATCTGCGCGATCTCGCAGCGCAGAATCACTTCCCCGGGGCCGATGTTCAGCGCGGAATCGTCCAAGATCCCGCTCTGATAGCAGAACGCCATGGATTCCTTTGCCCAGCTTGCCACTTTTGTATAGTCGCCGAACTGGGACAGCTCATCCCGGACGGCAGCGCTGCTCATGGCCGTATCCAGACCGCACAGCTTTGCGGCACGGGTCACCATGGTCGCCGCTTCCTGCCGGGTAATCGTACCGCTGGGGGCAAATTCCGAATCCGAAACGCCGTTTACAATGCCGAAGCTGTTTGCGGTTCCCACATAGGGGGCATACCAGCTTTTTGCCGACACATCCTTGAATTTACTGTTCGCCTTGGGGGTCAGACCCAGCGCTTTTACGATGATGGTGGCAAACTCTGCTCGGGTCATGGTCTTATGGGGTGCAAAGGTGGTGTCTGTCATGCCGTTGATGATTTCTCTGGCCGCCAGCGCCTCGATTGCCATGATATTGTCCTCATAATTCACATCGTCAAAGCAAGTTCCGGGCTTGGTGATGCTTCTCACCGTGACAGCGGCGTTTTTGCCGGGAAGTCCCTTTTCCGTGGAGGCCGCCTTGCTCTCTCCGATGGTGATGGCGACGCTCATGCGGTACAGGCTTTGCTGTCCGTTCTCTGCCCGGAGGGCTGAGACGATGCCGTAGAAGCCCTGCTCCGTTGCCATCTGGTTGCTGCCGTCTGATCCGTCCGCTATATGCACAAAGCTGCCGTCAGACTTCCGGAAGGTCAGCAGGTTTTCCAGCAGCGTGTGTCCGTTTTTCACAAAGCGCTCATCCTTCAGCGAAACGCCCAGCTCCGTAAGACCCACGATCACCTGCACCACGCTTTCGCTGTTGGTGGTACCCCAGCTGGCGTAACCGCCCTTTTCGTCCTGCAAAGCCGACAGGCAGCTCAGCGCCCGTTCCACGGCTTCCTGCACCTTTTCCTGGTCTTGATATTTTGCCAGTGCCTGCAGCGCCATACCGGTCATATCCGGATCGGCAGGATTGCTGCCGCCGGTGCCGCCCAGCGTCCAGCCGCCGTCGGCAAGCTGATTGGCAAGAATTTCATCCACATACATCTGCCGGGTGGCCTGTGTTTTTGCTTCGGAATTCTTTGGAACCGCATAGTTCCCCGAATCCAGTGCGATCAGCGCCCAGATCGGGCCGTTGATTCCCTGCCAAATGGTTTTTTCATAGTCACCCAGCGGTTTCAGAATGTCGTAGCCGCCTACATCGGTGGGGTCTTTTCCGATTGCGGTGATGCCGATGATCACCCGGGAGTATTCCGTGTATTTTTTCTTATGCAAAACGCCTTTGCATTCCTTCACATATGCTTCCACGGTGGCATAATAGCCTTCATAATAGCCCTCCGGTACACTACACCCGCTGCGGGCAAGCCCCATCACCGCCCATTCGCCGCCGATATTGCCATAGCAAGGCTCGGCAACGGTTTTCACCATGTATTCGGCGGATTTTTCCACCAGACTGCCGAGACTTTTCTCCGAAGCCGCCGCAGCGCCGGGAATGACGCCCAGCAGCATTCCGAGACACATCAGCAGAGAAATGCCTCGTTTGATTCTGTTTTTCATCCTGTCTATCCCTCCGTTTTGCCCTGTTACTGTTCACTTTCAAGACCGCACGATTCCCCCGGCGGTTTCCCCGCCGGAGGAATCGCAAAAGTGAGGATTATTTGCCGAACCAGCGGCAGAGGAAGGTCACCATCTGTCCACGGGTGCAGCTTGCAGCCGGGGCAAAGGTAGTCTCCGTCATGCCCTTGGTAACGCCGTTTTCGGCTGCCCAAAGCACAGCCTCATAGTAATAGCTGTCCGCCGCCACATCGGCAAAGGGATTTGTCCCCTCGGAAGCTTCCGCCTTAGCGCAGCGGTACAGGAAAGCGGTCATCTGTCCACGGGTGCATTCCGCATCCGGTGCAAAGCGGGTGTCGTCCACCCCGTTGGTAATGCCCTGCTCCACCGCCCAGAGGACGGCCTTGTAATAGTAGCTGTCTGCATCCACGTCTGCGAACTTGCAGACCGCAGCTTCCGGTTCCGGCTTACCGCAGGCACGCCACAGGAAGGTAACCATCTGAGCACGGGTGCAGTTCTTTTCCGGCGCAAAGGTATTGTCGCCCATACCCTCGGTGATGCCCTTCTGCACCGAGGGTATGGGCGACAATACC
>DCGQ01000032.1 GCA_002314635.1 Clostridiales bacterium UBA1774 | reverse complement strand
AGCAGTGCTTTTCCATTGCTTAGGCATATGCTTTTACTTTTTTGTTACTATTATTAATGATTGCTAGATATCGGGGTGCTTCCTCCATGGGGATCGCCCCGTCCAGCAGACTGTCCGCAAAACCGGAGATGGTTGTCATCGGTGTTTTCAGTTCGTGCGAAACCGCTGCGATAAAGTCTTTCCGATTGTTTTCCGCTCGTTCCAGCGCATCGGCCATCTGATTAAATGCTTCGCAAAGTTCGCCTACCTCGTCAACACGCCCGGAGGCTTTCACCCGCGCCTGCAGATCGCCTTTTCCGAACTGTCTGGCCGCAGCCGCCATTTCCTTCAGCGGCGCCGCCTCACGGCGGCTGGAAACCACACTGAGCGGAATGGCAATCAGCAGGACAAAACAGCCTACGAAAACAAGGATCATTGTGTAGCTCCTCCACATGCTCCCTGCCGCGCCCGCTTCGGCAGCCGCAAATACATATCCGCCGGTACTGCCGTTTTTCAGTGAGACAGGGACTGCCGCCACAAGGCGTTTCCCCGAATAGAAACCGTCCAGATCGGTTCGCTGCTGAAAGCTCCCCTCCCGCTCCGTCTGCAGCAGGATCCCGGTGGCGATTTTTTTACCCACGTGCTCGCATTCCGTCAGTGAATCGGAACAGATCAGCACCTGTCCGTCCGCATCGCAGAGGAATACATGAAACCCGGTGGCTCTGGCCACGGAAACCGCCTGCAGACCGATCTCCCAGTTTTCCAGATCGGAAACCTGCCCCACTGCGGAAGCCACATCCTCAACCACATTGGCGGTTGACATCAACATTTTCCGCCGATCCTGTACCACATAGGTATAGCTGACAATGGAGAACAGCATACTCAGCATGAGAATGCTCAGCAGCACCATACCGGCGCTTTGCAGCAGATTTCGTGTATAGATACTTTTTTTCATTCTGTTTTCGTTGCGAACTTATATCCCATGCTCCACACAGTAGCCAGTTCCCATTTTTCGCTGACGCCCTTCAGTTTTTCCCGAAGCCGCTTAATGTGCACATCCACAGTCCGGGAATCACCGGGATAATCAAATCCCCACACTTCGTCCAGCAGCTGATTCCGGGTATAGACACGGTTGGGAGACGATGCCAGGTGATACAGCAGCGCCATTTCCTTCGGCGGCGTGTCGATCTTCTTGCCGTCCACAATCAGTTCAAAGGATTCCATATTGATCTCCAGTTTGTCAAAGCGCAGGATTTTCCCTTCGGAAGGACTGTCCCCGTCTGTTCTTCGCAATACTGCGTGGATACGGGCCAGCAATTCCCGCACTTCAAAGGGCTTTGTGATATAGTCATCCGCACCCAGATTCAACCCCTGCACCTTATCATTCAGTTCCTCTTTGGCCGTGAGCATGATAATCGGCGTTTTGGAGTTCTGGCGGATAGTGCTGCATACCGCCCAGCCATCCATTACCGGCAGCATCACATCCAGAAGTACCAGATCCGGGTGAAGCTCCTCAAACATACTGACACCGGTTCCGCCGTTACCGGCGATCCGAACTGTAAATCCATCTTTTTCCAGATAAATGCGGAGCAAATCCGCAATATTCACATCGTCCTCAATCACGAGAGCAGTTCTGGACATCATGATTCCTCCTCGTCCTGTATACTGTCCTTACTATAGCACATTCTCCGTTTGTTTGGTTAAAAAACTGTTAATTTTGCAAAGAATCTCACGATGCTGTCAATCCATATAGACTGCAGTTTATTGTGCATTTACAACAAGATATGCACTTTTTCCACCGGACTTTTTGAATCAAGTTGCACTTCCGACAGCTCGGGTATATACTGTGATTAAAATCAAAATCAACAAAACAGGAAAGGTGAAGATACCATGAATCTCTGCGAAAAATTTGCACCGATCGCCTCCCGCAATTCGATTTCTCAGTTCTGCCCTCCCCGCTGCTATGAGCTGGCCGGAAAAACCTTCGATTTCGTCATGGACACCGGCATTGAAACCGGTGATATCCATCTGGAGCTGCTTGACCGCCAGAATGTCCGCTGGAGCATTCGCAGCGGCATGTCCACCGGGGAATCCAGCCGTTACGAGGTTCGCAAGGCAGATGATGATACTTATCTTCTGACCTACTGCAATGAGGAACCCCGCTCCAACCACACCTTCATCATCGACATGGAGCAGGGTCTGGTAACTTTCCTGCGCTGCTCCATCGGCGAGAATCCGTATTACCCCTATCTGATTGACAGTCACTGGTCCTTCGGCTACATTGTGGAAGAGGGCAAGGAGCACACCGACCGCCGCCGCCACGGCTTTACCGATGATGTGGCCGGCACCAGCGTTCGCTGGCATTACGGCCATGCCATGTCCACTGTCCACGTGTACCACAACTCCAACTGGTATCGTATCCGCTATTCCAATCAGGCCGGCACCAATGCTATCAGCAGCATGATGCATTCCCTGCCCGGCTCCGATGAGCCCTCCGATTATATCAAAATCAAGGAAGGCATGTATGTCGTCAGCGCAACCGAGCAGAATATGGAAAAGATTCTGGGCGCAAAGATGGGGTTCCGCAGTGATACGCTTCTGTTCCTGGACAACTGGAACCGGATGTACAGTGTTGGCCGCGGCTATGGTACCGCCACCCACGAGGGCACGCCCGACCGTGAGATTTTCTGCATGATTGGCAAGTACGCCGAACCCGAAACCGTGGAAGAACACTACTTCACCGACGACAACCCCTACCTCGTGTAATTCGAAACGGAGAGGCTCGCCTCTCCGTCTTTCATATGCTCTTGCTTTTTCCGCAAAACAGGCTACAATAGAATCACTTTAATTTATAGGAGGATAAATACATGGATGGATTTCTGGACAAGCTGGTTTCTCTGCTGACCGGTGCGGGCGGCAAGATTCTGCTGGCAATCATCGTCCTGATTGTAGGCCGAATTATCATCAAAGCGCTTATCAAGGGAATGACCAAGCTGCAGTCTTTCAGCAAGATGGATGCAACGATTCAGAGCTTTCTCGGCAGCCTGGTTCGGATTGTTCTGTATGCGCTGCTGATCATCGCCATCATTGAGGTGCTGGGCATTCCCATGACCTCTGTGCTGACAGTTCTGGCTTCTGCAGGTTTGGCCATTGGTCTCGCCCTGCAGGGTGCTCTTTCCAACTGTGCCGGCGGTCTGATGATTCTGCTGTTCAAGCCCTTCAAAATCGGTGATTATATCAGCGCTTCCGGCGCCGAAGGCACCGTGAAGGAGATCACCGTTTTCTACACCGTTATTCTGACCGTTGACAACAAGCGGATCACCGTTCCCAACGGCAGTCTGATGAATGCCAATGTGACGAACTTCAGCAGCGAAGATCTGCGCCGTGTGGATCTGGTCTTCCGGGCCGCCCGCGGCAGCAATGTGAACATGGTTCAGGGTATCATGCTGAAAACCGCCGAGGGTGTGAACGGCGTTCTGACCGATCCCGCTCCCACGGCTCGCCTCAGCGGTTACTCCGACAACGGCATGGAATTTACCCTGCGCGCATGGTGCAAGTCCGCTTCCTACTGGAATGTGTACTTTGACCTGATCGGCGCCGTGGATTCCGCCTTCGGTGCATCCGGCATCGGTGCTCCTGTCACCCCGCTGAATGTCAGCGTGGTGAACAAGTAAACACCCCACAATCACGGAAAAGCCTGCCCGCTGCTCGCGGACAGGCTTTTTTACGGTTCCAGACGGGATAGCAGACCCTGTCCGTTATCCCGAAGCCACTTCGCCCAAACACGATAATCCGGGCAGACCGAGAGTACATGCCGATAAAACCGTTCACTGTGATTCATTTCCAGCCGGTGGCACAGCTCGTGTACTACTACGCTGTCCCGAACCTGCTCCGGGGCCAGCATCAGCAGACAGTTGAAATTCAGATTACCTTTGGAGGAACAGCTTCCCCAGCGCGTTCTCTGGCTGCGGATCGTAATCCTCCCATACTGCACGGAAAGCAGAGAGGCATAATGCCGCACCCGTTCCGGGATATCCCGCTGTGCCTGCTGCCGCAGCGCTTCCAGTTCATCCGGACGCAGGAATGGCTGCCGCTGCTGTTCCCAACGGGTCATGTGAGCTTCCAGCCAGCTTTGATTCCGTTCCAGAAAGCGGGTCACATCCGCTTCGGTGGCATACAGCGGCACATGGGCAATGGCTTTTCCGTTCCGGATCTCCAAACCGAAGCTTTTCCGTCTGGATCGGACGATCTCTGTTTCCATCAGCGCACCCGTAGCTCCCAGAAAGCCAGTGCTCCTGCCGCTGCCACATTTAGCGAATCAACGCCATGGCTCATGGGGATCATTACCGTATGGTCACAGCTGGCGATGGTGCTTCGGCTCAGGCCATCTCCTTCTGTTCCCAGAATGATGGCCAGCTTCTCCGCCGCCTTCAGAATCGGATCCTCTATGGAAATCGCCCTGCTGTCCAGCGCCATGGCCGCAGTCCGGAAGTCCATTGCTTTCAGTCGGCTCATGCCCGCATCCGGCCAGTCTGCCGCCGTGCTGCCCAGCCATGTCCATGGAACACGGAACACGGTTCCCATACTGACGCGCACCGCCCGCCGGTTCAGCGGATCGCAGCAGGTCGGTGTCAGCAGCACCGCATCAATGCCCAGCGCTGCGGCAGAGCGGAAGATGGCGCCGATATTCGTGGCGTCCACCACGCCCTCCAGCACCGCAACCCGGCGTGCGTCCCTGCAGATCTGTTCCGCCTCCGGCACAGTGGGACGGCGCATGGCGCACAGGATACCTCGGGTCAGCGTATAACCGGTGAGGGATGCCAGTACCTCCCGGTCGCCGGTATAGACCGGAGCTGTGGGACACCGCTCCAGCAGTTCCCTGCCCTGTCCTTCCAGATGCCGCCGTTCCATCAGAAAGCTCAGCGGTTCGCAGCCTGCGTCCAGTGCGAGACGGATCACCTTGGGACTTTCCGCAATAAAGATGCCTTTTTCCGGATCCAGCCGGTTCCGCAGCTGGCTTTCCGTCAGTCGTGTATAGGCGTCCAGTCCCGGGTCATTGATCGTTTGAATTTCATGTATTTCAGCCATTCCGGTTTGCTCCCTGCCCTTTGATAACCTTATTATAGCTGTTTCTTTCGATTTCGGCAACAGGTTTATGCGGGCAGCTGTCTTCCGGTGTGATCGATGGTGGTCTCTCCGGTCAGCAGCAGCTGCGACACCGGAACCATGGTATAGCCGTCCTGCAGCAGCCGACGGATAATATCTCCCAGTGCTTCCGGCGTGTGCAGCGCCGCATTGTGAAACAGGATGATGCTGCCCGGCTGCACCCGGGAGGTCACACGGGAATAGATGGTACCGGCATCGTAATCCTTCCAGTCCAGACTGTCCACATCCCACTGAATGGCAGTCATTCCGATGCTGGAAACCGCTGCGATCACATGGTCATCGTACTCCCCGTAAGGGCAGCGAAACAGCGTAGGGCGAATGCCCGTGACGCTTTCGATTTTATCGCAGCTTTCCCGCAGATCGGAGATGATCTGATCCGTAGAGAGACCATTGAAATGGTCATGATGGCTGGAATGGCTCATGACCTCATGTCCCGCATCGGACAGGGCTTTCACACTCTCCGGATACTTATCCACCCAGTCTCCCACCACAAAAAAGGTGGCTTTTATCTGAAACTCATCCAGAATATCGATCAGCTGCTGTGTATCCTCGTTTCCCCATGCCGCATCAAAGGTCAGACTGCAATACTTTCCGTCCCGCTGAACACAGTACACCGGCAGCTTTCGCTCCGCAGCAGAAGCTCCCACCACCCGCGGACAGTAGACCAGCGCGAAAAACAGGATCACACCGGCAGCAATGACCAGCAGGCCGGGTGCGGAACGCAGTTTCTTCTGTATCGTTCTCCATAGAATCAAAATGATCCCTCCCCCCGGTCATTCTATGCTGCGGCATACCTTTTCTATGCTGCGGCCTTGTTTTTTCTTCAATCTTATGTTATTTTATTCTCAAAGGAGCTGAATCACATGGAACCGGGAGACGGACGCAAAATGTATCATCTGTTTATTCATAAGGAAGGCCGGGAGGGTGATGTGCTGATGGATGCGCTGGCATTCAACGAGGAGGAAGCCAAAACCCAGATCCCGGCGGATTTTGTTTTTGTCCGGTTTGCAAACGGGTACGCAGATGCCCGCGACCCGGACTGAACCGGAGGAGGTTTCTGCTTGGTACACGATCTGACACAGGGCAAACCGCTGAAGGTCATCTGGCGGTTTTCCGTCCCGCTGCTGCTGTCCACTGCGCTGCAGCAGATTTATAATATTGCAGACAGCATCATTGTGGGGCGCTACACCGGCTCCGTGGGTCTGGCCGCCATCGGCGCCGCCTATCCCATCACGCTGTTCTTCATAGCTTTTGCAACCGGCGCCAGTATGGGCTGCAGCGTCATTATTTCGCAGCTGTTTGGTGCCAAACGGATGCGGGATCTGAAAAGTGCCGTTTTCACCGCTTTGCTTTCTCTGCTGGCTATGGGCATTCTCCTCTCCGCGCTGGGTGTGGGTCTTGCCGGGTCGCTGATGCGGCTGCTGAACGCACCGGACAGCCTGTATGCAGATGCAAAGCACTATCTTGCCATCTATTCTGCAGGCGTTGTGTTCATGTTTCTGTACAACGCAGCCACTTCGGTATTTACCGGGCTGGGCAACTCCAAGCGTCCCCTGTATTTTCTGATGCTGTCCTCGGCGCTGAATATTGTTCTGGATATTCTGGCCGTGGGACCGCTGCACATGGGTGTCACCGGCGCGGCATGGGCAACCACGATTTCGCAGGCGGTATCCGCCGTTCTGTCCTGTTCCATGGTTGCAAAGGAGATCCTGAAGCTCCCCTCGGATGGAACCCATCGATATTTCGACACGGCGCTTCTGGGGGATATGGCACGGATCGCACTTCCCAGTATTTTTCAGCAGAGCTGCGTTGCCCTGAGCCACACCATCCTCCAAAGTCTGGTGAATACCTTTGATACCAGCGTGATTGCCGGTTACGAGGCGGCTTCCAAGCTGCACAATTTCGCATATATGTGCTTCAACACGCTGGGCACCGCGCTTTCCAGTTTTGTAGCTCAGTGCTACGGTGCGAAAGACTATCCGCGGATCAAACAGGGTTTTCGGGTTTCCACGGCGCTTTGCTTTGCCTTCACCCTCGCAGTGATCGCCGTTTTCCAGTCTATTCCCGCTCAGCTGGCAGGATTGTTCGTGGACGCCGACGCGGAAGCCGGGGTCATTGAAGCCGGTGTCAACTATCTCCGCATCATCTCTCCGGTATACAGCATCATATGCTTTATCATCACCACCGGAGGTCTGCTCCGGGGCGTCGGAAAGAGCATGACCTTCTTTGTGGAAACGCTAATCGAGTTTGCCGTCCGCGTCAGTATGTGTTTTGTACTGACAAAGGCGCTGAGCAGCTACACCGGTCTGATGTGGGCATGGTACTTCGGTTCCCCCTGCGGGTTCCTCATGTGTCTCGGCCTGTACTTCCGGGAAATGCGGATCCTTTGTCCGAAAGAAAAGATTCCGGCAAAATA
This sequence comes from Clostridiales bacterium UBA1774, assembly GCA_002314635.1. Classification (GTDB taxonomy): domain Bacteria; phylum Bacillota; class Clostridia; order Oscillospirales; family Oscillospiraceae; genus UBA1774. The sequence continues at coordinate 20,518 of DCGQ01000032.1, read as the reverse complement.
ACAGAATGCAAAACCGCTGCGCTCCTGTCGGGGTGCAGCGGTTTTCCTTATTCAGTTATCGAAATCGTGGGGTGCGGAGCTGATACCCCGTTTCACCACGGTTCCTTCCCGGTTTTCATTCCACTGGATCTGATAGAAATTGATGTCTCCCTGCTGGATCATAGGCAGGTTAAACTCCGTGGTCACTTCTCCGAAGGAGCTTTTCCCGCTGGGCGGCAGAATCCTGCCGGACTTCAGGTCTTTCAGACCGTCTGCCGCACCCTTGACGATAACACGCACATTTCCGCGGGTCAGGCTGCTCACATAGGCATACACCGCGAAGGCGTCCTTCTCATAAGCAAACAGAGACACCTGACCCGGGCCGTCCAGACAGGCCGGGAAGGCGGGCAGAAACAGCTTGCGGATAACCTTGAGGACAGACTGGGGCAGACTGTAAAGAAAACCGTATTCATCCGGCACCGCCAGCGTGTACATCTGGCCCTGTCCATAGCAGTCCCGCAGCACCAGCGGATAGTTTTCCTCACCTGCAACGCCCTTTGCCAGCGCCCATGTGGTATTGGTTCGGTGCTCCAGTACCGGGAAAGTCATGCTGTGGCGGCTATAGACATTGTTGGGAGCCATCATGCCGTCCTCGATAAAGGTCTGTGTCCGGAAGCGGCGTCCGCGGTAACGGATGGAGGTCAGTTCCTCGATACCATGCCCCAGTGCGCCCAGCATAAAGCCGGAGGAAACGATAGCGCGTCCGCCCTTATCCACATAGTCGATCAGCTTCGGAATGATATCCTCATCCTGCAGTGCCTGTACCGTCAGCAGCATACAGGGTTTCTCCGCCGGGAACTCAGGAACCGGTTCCACGGGAATACCCAGCATACCCAGAAAATCCTCCAGATGGTCTTCGCCCTGTGCATCCGGCGGCAGATAGCAGGGCACGCCGATGCAGTCTCCCACCTGACTGAGCATTCGGTCAATGTGAGCCAGCTGCAGCCCCACCGGAGTCACAACCCGATTCTGATACAGAGATCCCCAGCAGAACTGGCAGATTTCCTTCGGGCGGGACAGCGCTGTCAGATACGCCTGCTCTCCGTAAAGCTCCATGGGAACGCAGCCGTAGGGGTCAAACCATCCGCCGCCGTTTCTTCCGGGGGCATAGTGTTCCATCAGCCTCATCAGACTGTAGCTGCAGTATTTTGGCAGATGCTGGTCACTGTGGCGGGTGTCTCGGGTCTCGGTGCCAGTGTAGATAAAGTCAAACATTTTGCTCTGCAGAGCTGGGCTGTAGCCCGCTTCCTGATAGGATTCGGACCAGTTTGGGAACTTGATAATCACATTGCAGTTGGGGTTGGCTTCCTTCGCTGTTTTGAGAATCAGATTTTCGCTGACCTCTGCCAGCAGCGAGGTACGAAATTCCTCCCAGCTGCGGTTTCCCTTGGCAGCGCGGCACTCTTCGCAGGTGCAGCTGGTGAAGAACCAGTCATCAATGATAAACTCGTCGAAATGCCGCGCGGTGTAGGCCACGGTTTTTACCAGATAGTCCCGCATGGCCTGATTGGAATAGCAGTAGGTTCCACCCATGCGATACTTGATCTCGTCTGCCTCGGAGAGATTGGGACAGGTGGTGGTCAGTGCGCCGGAAACCTCAATACCTTTCTCACGGAAAAATGCTTTTAGCATTTCCAGTTGTTCATTCGGGATCATCAGGCCGTCCCGATACGGCTCCAGATACACCTTGTCAACACCGCAGTATTTTTCGAAAAATGCAAGCTGTTCCTCCAGCGCATCACGCTGAATACTGACCATGCTCTGCGCTGTACAGTAGATGACCGATTTAAAATTGCGATAGTGTCCCATAGCGCTGCTCCTTCTGTTTCATTTATCTCTGTTTTACCAAACCCGAAGATATTTTGCAATCATTTTCTGCGAGGAACGGAAGCTGCCCCCGGTCTTAGCTGATTTCCCAATGTACCCGGCTTCCCTCTTCCGATTTTTTCACCACCAGCTGATCCTCGATCTGCTGTTTCAGTTCCGACACATGAGAAATGATCCCAACCAGTTTGGAGCCGTCTGCCATCTGCTGCAGCACCCGCACCGCCTGATCTCTGGCATGGTCATCCAGAGAACCAAAGCCTTCATCGATAAAAAGGATATCCAGATGAACCGACGCCGCACTCTGCTGAATCTGATCAGCCATTCCCAGTGCCAATGACAACGCTGCCATAAAGGATTCGCCGCCTGAAAGTGTGCGGATTTCCCGTTCTTTCCCGGTCACATTGGAGTATACCATCAGATCCAGACCACGGTTTTTGCCGTCTCCGGCCTGTTCGGCCGCCACCATTCTCAGCTCATACTGTCCGGCAGTCATGCTGCGGAATCGTGTATTTGCGGCTGCAAGGATCCGCTGCAGATAATACCGCTGTGCAAAGGTTTCAAGATCCATTCTGGCGCCGCTCACCTTGCCTGCCAGTCTGGCGTACAGGCCTTCCAGCATGGTGCATTCTTTCACGACCCGGCTGCGTTCCTCCATCTGAGGTTCCAGCGCATCATAGGCACTCCGATTGCTGCGGCACAGATTGTTTGTCTCCTCCATGCTGTCGTGAAGTCGGTCAAGCAGTGCCTGCGCTGCATTGCAGGCTTCTTCCAACGCATCCAGATCAGGTTTTGGTCGATTCCCGATCGTGTCCCTTGCGGTTTTTTCCGCCCCCTCCGCCTGTGCCCGGGTATTCCGAAATGCCTCCGCCTGCTTTTTCAGAATCTGGATTTCCGGCTTCTCATGCGACTCAGCAAGGAGCTTCCACTTCTCCTCAGGCATACCTTCCTCATCCAGCTTCTCCCGGTATTCCGCAAGACGCTGTCTGCACGTCTCCTCCCGGGACGGCAGCTCGGAACGATAGCGCTCCAGAAGTGCAAGTGTCTGATCCCGATTTTGTCTGTTTTTTCCGGCCCGCTCCGATGCAGTCTGATACTCGGCTTCGCATTTTGCCTTCTGAGCTTCCGCCAGAGCCAATGCGGTCTTTGCTTCTGTCTCCGTAGCATAGTCCTGCTGTGCAAGCAGGGTTTCCCGCTCCGCCTTTCCTCCCATATAAGCCGCATTTGCCGCTTCGGACGCGCTCTGTGCCGCTTCAATCTGATCCCGCAGCCGCTTTTCCTTTTCCTCCGCCTGTACCAGAGCATCCTGCACCTTACGCAATGCGTCCTTCTGTGCCCGCAGCTGATTTCCCTGTCTTTCCAGTGTGTCCCGGAACATCTGAATCCGTGACGCTGCCTGTGAAATGGTCATTTCCTCCGGCAGCTGCTCAAGTGACTTTTCCATGCGCTGACGCAGCTTGCCAAGCATGGTTCCAAGATTCCGTTCCATTTCCCGAAGGCGTTCTTCGGATGCTCTGGCTTCCGAAGCTTTTTCCGACTGTTTCTTTTCCAGCGCGGCGGCCTGCTTTTCCGCCGCTTCGATGGCCTCCCGGGTCAGCGTTCTGTGAAGCTCTGTCAGCTCGCAGGGATGAGGATGCTCCAGCGCACCGCAGACCGGGCAGGGTTCTCCCGGGCGCAGCTTCTCCTTCGCCAGATAACCGGCCTGTGCATCCAGAAAGGCATTTCGCATGGTCAGGCAGTCCATGCTCTTCCTCGTGTACTGCTCTCGTACCGCAGCGTATTCCTGCTTTGCTGCTTCCATCAGTTCCTTCTGTCTGCTTACCTCCCGCTGCGTTCTTCCGGCTTCCTGTGCCTCGGTCATCAGCGCTTCCGCTTCACCGCTCTGCTGTTCCCAGATGGCGAAGTCCCGCTCCGTTTGTCCGATCTGCTGCAGCTGCTCGCGCCACGCCTGTTCCTGTTCCAGCAGCTTATTCAAATCTGTTTTCCGCGCATTCAGCACCGCAGAGCTTTGGTTCCATGCGGCTTCCTGCCGTTCAAGAAGATGCTGCGCCTGTTTCAGTTTTTCCAGAAGCTGCAGTGACTTTTTCACTCGTTCCGCAGCTGCGGAATAGGTTTCCAGCTCCCGCCCTCGTTTTGCTTCCGCTTCCCTCAGAAGCTGTTCTGTTTCTTTGCAGGCAGTTTCCTGCTGCGGAAGCTGTTCCCGCAGCGCCTTCTGCTTCTGTTCCGTTTCCAGCCGAAGCTTTTCCGCATCCTGCAAGCGCGCATAATGAGACTGCAGTTCAAAGGCGCTCTGCAGCTGAACGATCAGCCGTTCTTTCTGTTCCGCTGCCTCCTGTTCGGCTCTGCACTGCGCCAGCGTCTGTTCTGCCTGTTCCAGCTGTGCATATGCTGCCAGCAGGGCGCGGCCTGCATTTCGTGCGTCCCGTGCAGAATCCCGCGCTTCGGATGCCTTTCTCCACTGTGCTTCCTCCGTTTTCCGCTGTTCCTCCAGAGCAGCGCAGAGAATGCCCAACCGCTGCAGCAATTCTTCCAGCAGCGGCACCTGAAGCTGCTCCGCGCTTAGAAACCGATGCAGCACAGCTTCCAGCTCCGGCGCCCCGTCCCCGGTTTTCGGCAGACGAATGTGTCCCGCTTCCGTCTGACAGGCGGTACGGATCTGGCTCATCCTGCTGCGTTTCTCCTTGCAGCGGCGCAGCAGTTCATCCGTGATGCTCTGGTAAATATCCGTGCCGAACAGCTTCCGGAAGATTTCCTTCTTTTTATTGGAATCGGCCCGCAGCAGCTCCATAAACTCGCCCTGTGCGATCATGGCCACCTGCATAAACTGGCTTTTTGTCAGACCCACAATTTCTTCCAGCCTGCGATCGGTTTCTTTCTGGCTCAGATTTGCAATCTGGCCATCCGGCATCGTCAGCGTGACGGATTCCTTTTCCTCCCGGATGCCGCTGCCCTTCCGCATGACACGAACATGGCGTGGCACACGGCGAACCGTGAACACGGCTTCCGCACCGTTGTACTGTTCCCGAAAACAAAGCTCCACATAGGGTTCCACCGAATAGGCCGCATACTGGCTTTGCAGCTCTGTGCCATCCTTCCGGTTGTTGTCGGAGCTGGCTTCGCCGTATAAGGCGAATACCAGTGCGTCAAAAATCGTCGTTTTTCCCGCTCCCGTATCGCCGGTGATCAAAAACAGATTCTGGTTTGGAACCGTGAAATCAATCTCCGTCTTTCTTCCGTAGGAGCCGAAAGCCTGCATGGTCAGCTTCAGCGGTTTCATACCTGTGCCTCCTTTGCAGCATTCACGATATCTCGCAGCAAAGTCTGTTCTTCCTCCGTCAGATCTTTCAGAAATGCGCTGCAAAGTGCGAATACATCCGGCTCCGTCTCCATCGGGAGCAGTGCAGCAGCATCCGACGGACGGAGCGTCTCACGGCGGATCTCCAGCAGATTGGGAAACGCACAGCGAAGCCGGTCCTGCATATCGATCACATCCAGATCCACCGGATCCGTCAGGATCACCGAAACGTAGTCTTCACAGGACTGCTGCAGAATCTGCCCCAGAAGTCCACGCAGAATCTTCACTTGTCTTTTCGGGTGCAGCGGCACAGACGTGACGCGAATGTCGCCTTTCGCTCCCAGCTCCGCCATGACGATCTGCTTCTGCTGTCCTGCCTCGCTGACGGAATACGGCAGCGGGGTTCCACAATACCAATAACGATCGCTGCCCACCGTCATGGGTTTATGGATATGTCCCAGTGCGGCATAATCAAAAGGTGCCAGACACGCCGCACTGACCTGATCGATATTGCCAACCGTCCGAATCTCCGAATCCATGCGTTCTACCGTTTCAGCAGCTTCCGATACAGGCAGGTAAAACTGATGGCTGACCAGAACGTTCCGTTCCCCGGTGTTGATGCTTTCCCGCTCCAGCAGTTTCTTTACCGTTTCGGAGTAGCTCAGACTGTTCCCATCGGTATCGCTGCCGACAATATTTCGGACGACAGAAGGTTTCACAAAGGGCAGCAGGTAAAAATGCACCGGGCCATAAGCATCCTGTAATGTAACCTTCTCGATATGTTCTTCCGGCTCCTGCGGGGGGAGTCCCACCATATGAATCCTTTGCCGCGCCAGTACGCTGCGGTAGATATTGACGCGGGATGCGCTGTCGTGGTTTCCGCTGACCGCCATCAGTTCCGCCCGGGAAGCTGCCTGATGCAGCATCGTAATAAACCAGTCAAACAACTCCACCGCTTCCGCGGAGGGAATCGCTTTATCGAACAGATCTCCTGCAATGACGATTGCATCCGGCTGTTCTCTTTCCGCCGCATTGCATATCTGCAGGAAAATATCCTTCTGATCTGCAGCCAGATCCCGATTATACAGCCGCAGGCCGATGTGCAGATCGGACAAATGGAAAATTTTCATGACTCACACTCCTGACAGAAAACCCCTGTCTTGTTTCAGCGCAAGGCAGGGGTTCGTAGTGATCTCAGCCGCGGAAAATCCGCTTTGCGAAATCATGCAGCAGAATCCGCATGACCGCCCAGTCGTGCGGATAACCAGGCACCATGTTCCGAACCAGATTCGGATATCGGTCATATCCGCGTTCCCGACAGATTTCATCATCCTCCCGGAATGTGGCTACATGGGCATCGGCCGATCCGATTCCGCGATAAAGCAGTTTCACTTCTTTGTTGAACCGCTCCGGGTCCTCCAGAATGGCCAGATGGGGGTTGATCTCCAGCAGATTTCCATCCTGAGCCATGGGTCCGATCTTCCGCATAAACCCGGCGAAAAGGCCCACATAGGCAAAGACATCCGTATGTCCCAGACCGATCATGCTGGCCTGCATGGAACCCATGGAGAAACCGGCAATCGCCCGGCTCCACTTATCCTTTTTTACATGGTATCTGCTTTCGATGAACGGAATGCAGTCCTGCAGGAGCAGCTCCTCGAAGCCGGGGCCGCCGAAGCCGGAGCTGCCTTTTTTGCGTGCCATGCCATCGTTCATCACAATCAGGAACGGAACTGCTTCACCGGCCGCCAGCAGATTATCCATAATATGGTTTGCCCTGCCGTTATAGACCCAGCTGGTTTCGTTTTCCCCGTGTCCGTGCTGCAGATAGAGAACCGGATATTCGCCGCCCTCCTGATAGCCGGGCGGTGTGTAGACAAGGCAGCGGTGCCAGTCTTCCAGTGCATCCGACCAGTAGTATTCTGTGTTCACGCTGCCATGCGGCACCTTCTGCATCAGCACAAACGGCGCGTCCGGATCCGGGATTTCCACATAGTTGATCGCCTGACTGTGACTGTAATAGATGGGGCAATAGGTGCTGAGACAGTCCACGCCGTCCACCCGGAACCAGAATGCTTTGGGGCCTCGGAAGCTGCTGTCGTAGCGGAGCGTCATGTGCCAGACACCGTCTTCGCCCTTTTCCATTTTCACAGGTGCATCGGACCGGATCCCGAACACAACGCTGACTTCCCCGGCCTTGGGAGCATAATAGCCAAAAGATACATCCCCGTTATCGCTCACCTTAACGCCGGTATCCAGCTCGGTTCTGTCGAAAAAAGTGCTGCCCGGCAGGCTTTGCTTTTCCTGCGGCAGGAAAGCAGTCACCCGATCGTCATATACTCGGTTATCCAGAAAACTGAATTGCATGGGAACATCCTCCTGTTTTTTTCTTCAGTATAATACCGTATGATTCCCGCTGTCAACGTCGAAAACATTCTGTAACATCGATTGACTTGTCCGAAAAACATGGTATTCTATACATAATAAAAGAAAGGGGTCTGATAGTATGTATTCCAAAAAGCTCATCGTTTATTTTTCCAAGTCCGGCAACACGAAGAAGCTGGCCGAGATGATTCAGGCGCAGGTCGGCGGCGATCTGCTCAGTATTGATGATCCCAAGCCTGATTTCTCTGCATATGATCTGGTTTTTCTGGGAACTCCCAACTACTCCGCCACCGTTGCTCCCGATATGGCCGCCTATATTCAGAGCATCGACCTGACCGGCTGCACCGTTGCGCCCTTCTGCACCCATGGTATGGGCGGCCTGCAGAATGTAGGCGAGGATATGGTGAAGCTTTGCAAGGGTGCCAAGGTATTCCCCACACTGCCCATCAAGGGTGTTGATGTGGCGGAAGGCGGCGAAAAGCTGACCGCATGGCTGAAAGATAACGGCATTCTCTAACATCCGCAGGTATGGATAATTCTTTTGTTCCGATCATCCAGAGCCATCGTGCGGAGCTGAAAGCCGCTCTGAAAAGCGCCAATCAGCAGGCCATGAAAAAACCCGGCTTCCGGTTTGCGGTTTTTATCGACAGTGATGCGCGCATTTCCGTTCTTTCAAAGGCTGACAGTGCGGCTGACTTCGATTGTGCGGACATTCGCGTCGGCAGTTTCTGCTATTCCGAGGCTTCCGCTGCCGCCTCTGCCGACCCGGAACAGGCCGCGCAGATCGCCGATGCCCAGAATTACGACGCGATCATTGATAACTGCGTAATGATCCTGAAGCACTTTCACTGACCGAGCATATCGTCCCGGCCCGATACAGACAGGAAAAGCCTCCGGCGGTTCGTTTTTTTCGACACCGCCGGAGGCTTGCTGCTGTCCCGGTTAATTCTCCGGGCAGACCTCAAAGAGCTTGATCAGGACGCCGCCTTCCCGGCCGTGTCCCTCTCCGCGGAACTTATTCTGATGCAGATAGGGTGCCAGCGTGGGGCTGTCTGTCAGGAAGGTAGGAACCGTCTTGAAGGGAATCTCCATACCGTTAAACCATCCGTTATTCTCAATGAAAATATGGCACGGCTTTCCCTCCGAATCCACACCGTCCAGCATATAGCGGGCGGACATATGCCGCACGCCGCTGAGGTTCACCCGCTGGGTGTCCACTGCACCGGGACGCACAACGCCATTGAAGATGGGACCTTCCGCTCTGCCGCTGAAGGGAATCGTCACCACTTCTCCGGCAGGTCCCTTGAAGGCGGATACATCGCCGGGCTTGATGTCCACGTATACTTCCAGTATGAGCTTGTCTGCCATGAATATGTCCTCCTTATTCGAGCCTCACGGCCCGGTATTCTTCTCCCAAAATCAGTGCTTCCACGGTTCCCGCACTGAGCTCCCGCAGTTTCTCATTCAATGGCTGTGCTTTTCCCTTCTCCAGCAGCACTTCCAGCGACACATCTGTTCCGAAGCCGGTATCCGTGATCACCGCACCGGCAAAGTCCAGTTCTCTGTGAACCCGCTCGTACAGGTTATACGGACAGGCGATCAGCAGTTGCTCCCAAAGACGCACCTGAGCCAGTCCGGCAGCTTCCAGAGCCAGCTTAGCCGTCTGGGAATAAGCCCGAACCAGTCCTCCGGTTCCCAGCAGGATCCCGCCGAAATACCGGGTTACGATACACAGCACATTCTGCACCTCCTGTCCCCGAAAGACGGACAGGGTGGGCATACCGGAGGTGCCCTGCGGCTCTCCGTCATCCGAATAGCGCATGGTTCCGCCTTCCCGCAGAATATAGGCATACACATTATGCGTCGCATCCCAGTGCTTCGATCGGATTTCCTTCAGAAGTTCCAGCGCTTCCGTTTCTGTTTCCACCGGCCAGACTCTGCCGATAAAGCGGGAACGCTTCTCGATAAACTCCGCCTCGCCGAACCCGGCAGGCGTTTTGTAGCCCTCATTCATCCGTCTGAATGAAGTCCCGCAGTCTGCCGTACACATCCGGAGGGCACACCGCTGTGATACGGATGCCGTTCTCCGTATACTCGGTTTCCTTCACGCGGCAGGTATTGTGCAAATTCTCCAGCTCTCCGCCGCGAGCATAGGGCAGCAGGAAGGTCACCTGCTTCTCTCCCCGCGTCAGAATGGCAAAAACCTTCTGTTTCAGTTCCTCCAGTCCGTCACCGGACACGGCGGAAATGCAGACTGCGTCCTCCCGCCGGGGCAGCAGCTCCGGATTGCACAGGTCGCATTTGTTCAGCACTTCAAGACGAGGCGTGCTCTCCACGCCCAGCTCCCGAATCAGATCTTCGGTGATCTTCACCTGCTGCTGCCAATCCGGATTCGACACATCGATCACATGCAGGATCACATCCGCGTAGCTCAGTTCCTCCAATGTTGCCTTAAAGGCCGCCACCAGCTGCGTCGGCAGCTTGCGGATGAAACCGACGGTATCGCTGAGCAGCACATCCATGGTATCATCCAGACTCAGCCTGCGCGTGGTCGTATCCAGCGTGTCAAAAAGCCGGTTACCGGTGTGGATTCCCGCACCGGTCAGCGCATTCAGAAGTGTGCTTTTTCCCGCATTGGTATAACCAACCAATGCAACTGTGGGCATATCATTCTTCTGTCTCTGACGGCGTTGGGTGCCGCGGACACGCCGCACCTCCTCCAGTTCTTCCTTCAGCTTCTGAATCTTCCGGCGAATGTGCCGCCGGTCCGTTTCCAGCTGGGTTTCACCCGGGCCTCTGGTGCCGATGGGACTTCTGCCGCCGGACGCAGTCTGACGCACCAGATGGGTCCACATACCGGTGAGGCGGGGCAGAAGATACTGATACTGTGCCAGTTCAACCTGCAGCCGGCCTTCCCGTGTCTGCGCTCTTCCGGCAAAGATATCCAGAATCAGGCCGCTTCGGTCCAGCACCTTTACACCCAGAGTCTCCGTCAGTACCCGCATCTGAGAGGGTGACAGTTCATTATCAAAAACAGCCAGATCGCAGTGTTCTGCCGCGATCGTATCGCGGATTTCTTTCGCTTTTCCGGAACCGATGAAACTGCCCGGATCCGGCGTATCCCGGTTCTGCAGGGACCAACCCACAGAGATGCCGCCGGCTGTTTCCAGCAGAGACGCCAGCTCGTTCATGCTGATGTCATCGCTGCGTTCCTCCGGTTCCATACTGTCTGCCGAGAGGCCGACAAGGATCGCCCGCTCTCTGTTCTTTACCTCTGTATCGATTTTCCGTCCCTTCTTTCTCTATTCGTTTTTAAGGATATAAAAAGAGACTCCGCACGCAGAGCGCGGAGTCTCCAAATTCCCACAGATCAGGCCAGTCCAAACTTCTTGTTGAACTTATCTACACGGCCGCTCGTATCGACCAGCTTCTGCTTACCGGTGAAAAAGGGGTGGCACTTCGAGCAGATTTCAACCTTGATATCCTGTTTTGTGGAGCCGGTGGCGATCACTTCGCCGCACGCGCACTTAATAGTGGTCTGATAGTAATTGGGATGGATACCTTCCTTCACTTCAGTTCACCTCTTTCTCTTTTATTTGCAACGCTGGAGAGTATAGCACAACGTATCCCAATTTGCAACTGTTTTTTTCATTTCCTTTCCGATATTTTCAGTTCTGTAAGTTGTTCAGAAAAATGTTACAGTTATCCGTGAAAAGCCACGGCAACTCTTTGGAAATTCTGTTGTAAAATGCGGATTTTAATGCTATAATGTGCCTGCACATATAGGTAGCCAAAACTCGTTGCATACACGATAATGTGCATTTACCGCTTTCGGCGGCGAAACACCAGGGGGGAACATCGCATGATTGAAGTATCCAGCTTAACCAAAACCTACGGAAAAAAACGTGGCATTGACCGGCTTTCCTTCACCATTAACGACGGTGAGATCGTAGGCTTTCTAGGACCAAACGGCGCAGGCAAATCCACTACCATGAACATCATTACCGGTTATCTTTCCGCATCCTCCGGTGCTGCCAGAATCGGCGGCATCGACGTGCTGGAGGATCCGGTGGCGGCCAAGCGTCAGATCGGCTATCTGCCGGAACAGCCGCCGCTGTATCTGGACATGACCGTTGAGGAGTATCTGAACTTCATCTATGACCTGAAGGATGTTGACGGTCTCAAACGCAGCACCCATATCGGCGAGATCTGCGAAATGGTCGGTTTGAAGGATCAGTACAAGCGCGTCATTCACAACCTGTCCAAGGGCTATAAACAGCGTGTGGGCATGGCGCAGGCACTGATCGGAAATCCCGAGGTTCTGATTCTTGACGAGCCGACTGTGGGCCTTGACCCGAAGCAGATCATCGAGATCCGGAATGTGATCAAAACGCTGGGCAAAAACAGAACCATCGTTCTGTCCACCCACATTCTGCAGGAAGTCAGTGCCATATGCGAGCGTGTTCTTGTTATCAACAACGGGCAGATCGTTGCCGATGATAAGCCGGAAAACCTCTCCAGTCTCATTACCGGTGATCGAAAGCTTTCCGTCCGTGTTGCCGGCCCCCGGGATATCGTCCGCAAGATTCTTCGCGGCATCGAGGGCGTTCAGTTTGCCGATGTGACCGTACAGGCGGAAAAGGGTTCCTACGATTTTCTTGTGGAAGCGAAGCCCAATGTTGACATCCGCAAACCCATGTTTGTGGCGCTTGCAAAAGCCGGATACCCGATTCTGCAGCTTAAGAGCATGGATCTGAGTCTGGAAGACATCTTCATGAAGCTGGTCGAAGAAAAGAAGAAGGTCCGCCATCCTCAGGCGAAGCAGCCTACGAAGGTTTCCGCCGATACCGCGCTGAACATCAGCGGCGGCGCCGAAGAAAAGCCGGAAGAGGAACCGATTGCAGAACCCGAGCTGAATACCACTGCTGGTAATCCGGGGGAGGAGGATATCTGATGACTGCCATTCTGAAACGCGACCTTCGCGCTTACTTCACTTCGCCTGTGGGCTATGTGTTTATAGCCGCTTTTATCTTCGTGATGAATCTGGTGTTTTTCATTTTGAATATGGTCACCGGCGAAAACCAGCTCACCACCTGCTACAGCATCATGCTGTATGCGCTGATGGTTCTGGTACCCGTTCTTACCATGCGTACCTTCAGTGAGGATTACAAGCTGAAAACCGATCAGCTTCTCCTTACCAGTCCTGTGAAGCCTTCCGGCATTGTGATCGGCAAGTTTCTTTCCGCTTACCTCGTATATGTGATTTCCCTTCTGCTCATGCTGGTCCAAGTCATTATCATTTCCGCTGTCAGCACGCCGAATGTGGCCATCATCTTCGGCAACTATCTGGCTCTGCTGGCTGTCGGCGCTGTTTATATTGCAATCGGCTGTTTCGTCTCCTCTCTGACCGAAAACCAGCTGGTTGCCAACATCGCAACACTGGCCATCAACGTGTTCCTGTTCCTGATGGACTATGCCTACAGTCTGATCAATCTGAACTGGATCAAAGCCATTCTGTATTGGATCTCCATTTATCGTCGGTTCAACACCTTCCGCGTCGGCGTTTTCTCCGTAGCTGACTTTTTCTTCTATGTCTGTGCCGCAGCCGTGTTCCTTTTCCTGACCGTCCGGGTTCTGGAGAAGAAGCGCTGGAGCTGACGGGCGGCCAGCCAATTCTGCCGGGCCCCCGCGGACAGCGTTAAACGCCCGAACCTGAGAAAGGAGCTGCTATTTAGCAGATTATGTTATGAAAAGAAAACCGGATGAAATTCTGAACGAGGGTCTGATTGATCAGGAACTCGCAGCTGAAGAAGAAGAAATAAAAAGCCGTAAATTCAAATACGGCACCTTGGCAACCATCTTTACCATCGTCTTTATTATCGGCGTCGTTCTGGTAAATATCCTGTTGGGCTATATGACCGATCGGTTCGTCTGGGAATGGGATATGACCAGAGAAAAGCTGTTCGAAATCTCTGAGGATACCAAGGAAGTCATAGACGACCTGAGCCGGGATGTGACCATCACCGTCCTCTCCGATGAAACCAATTACCGCGATTCCACAGAACTGCTGAGCAACATCTATGAAACGCTCCAGCGTTACGAAGCGCTGGGCAGCGGCAAGATCAAGGTTCGTTACATTGACCCCAATATGAACCCCAAGATTTTTGACGAATACGACGAGCTGGGCACGCTGAGCAGCAACTACATTGTTGTGGAAAGCGACCTTCGGAAAACTTTCATGGCTCCTACCAGTCTGTACAACATGGAAGTCGATGAAGACGAGAACATCACCTACTATGTTGGTCTTCGTGCCGAGCAGGCCCTGACCTCCGCGCTGATTTTCGTCACGCAGGAATCCGTCAACACTGCCGTCTATGTCCGCGGCCACGGCGAGGATTACTCCCTGGACGAGCTGGACAGCATTCTGACCAAAATGAACTATGACACCAAGGTCATCATTCTGGCCCAGGAAGAGATCCCCGAAGAATGCACCATGCTGATCATCTCCTCCCCCGACACGGACTACAGCGTGGAAGAAATCGAAAAGATCGACGCCTATCTGATGCGCGGCGGCGATGCCATCGTTTCCATGACCCCCGAAACCAGCACACAGCTCACGAACCTGAACTCCTACTTCGAAGAATGGGGCGTCCGCTACAAGAGCCAGATCATTCTGGACAATCACCAGAGTCTGAGCGGGTATCCCATGTATGTTGTTCCCACCATCGCGCAAGTGGACAATGTCACCGATGAGCTGAATGTGAAGAACTATTTTGCCATCATCCCCGCCTGTATGCCCATTGAGCTGACCGGAACGGAAACTTCCGCCCATAAGATGGCCGTCATGATGACCTCCTCCTCTTATTCCTATAGCAAGGATCTGAATGAAGTCACCATGGGTTACGATCAGGAGCCCACCGATGAGACCGGCCCCTTCAACATGTGCGTGATTTCCGAATATGTGGTTTCGGACAAGAATCTGAACTACACACGAAGCGATGTTGTATTCTGCTCTGCCGGTATGATTTCCGACTCCGTACTGGAAGCCAGCAACTTCCTGAACGCACAGTTTACCGAGCATGTGATTGATTACATCAGTGAGTACAATGATCAGGTCGTCATTCCGGATAAGGACTTCGAATCCACTGCACTGAACATTCTCACTTGGCAGATTCGTGTCGTTCTGTGGGTTGTCGTCATTGCGATGCCGCTGGCCATTCTGGCTGTCGGAATTGTGATCTGGTCCAAAAGGAGACATCTGTAATGACCAAGAACATCAAACGCATCGTCATTGCCGGCGGTGCCGCCGTTCTGATCGTACTGGCGCTTGTAATCATGAAGTTCGTATTCCCCGAAGAGGTCGTCGAACCGGTTGCAACTGCCGAGGCCACTACAGAGCCGGTGTATTATCTGATTCACCGTGCCGGTAACGATGTCCGTCAGTTCCGGTTCAACTATTCCGATGGTACCTCCTTCGAACTGGATATCACGGAAACCGAAGATGGTAAATACACCTATCGAGCCAATCCGGAGGATGATTTCTTCGGCTATAACACCTCCCGTTTCCGCTCCATGATGTATACAGTATCCAGTCTGAATGCCACTTCCCTCATTGAAACTGAACCGGAAGATCTGTCCGTCTATGGTCTTGATGACCCACAGTTTTCCATGTCGATCGGCTATGCCGATGGAAGCGATGTTACGCTGTATCTGGGGAACGAAACGCCGGTGAAGAACTACTTTTACGCCAACACCAGTGAGGACGATACGGTTTACACCATCGGCAGCTATATCACCAGTCTGATCACCCGCAAGCCTTTTGAGTACCGAGATATTGACACCTTCCCCACCTACGAAGAGGATGAAATCTACGAAAACATTATCAAGATCGGCATCACCCGCCGTGACAATGTGTATGTAGATATCGTTCTGGATGAGGATTTGAGCATGGAGGGCAATATCACTTCATCCTCTTACATGATGTCTTCTCCCTTCGTTTCTCCCTGCAATGGTGAAGCGATTGAAGCGATGTTGGATGTACTGGCTACCGTGTCCTATGGAAGCATTGTAGATGACATTGCTGCAGACCAGTTTGCCGACTACGGTCTTGACAAACCCGCCCGTCTGTATCTGGAAGATAAACTGGGCAATTCCATTGATCTTGTGGTCGGCACCGTTAATTCAACCAGCTGCTATGCCGTCATCGGCCGTCAGTACGACGCATTCATGGCCGGCGAACTGGAATATGTAACGGTACTGACATGGACCATCGACAGCTTTGACTGGGTGGATGTGGATTACATGGACATCCAGATCCGTACTCCGTGGATCGTCAATATCCACGAGGTCGAATCCATTACCTATGATTTTAATGGCACCGTATATGACATGGTTCTCTATGAATACGATGACGTGACCGGGTCTGGCGTCGATGTGGTGCGTACCTGCAGCCATATCAACGGCAAGGACATCGGTGAAACAAATACCAAGCGTATTTATGGTCGTACTCTGAACTTCCGTCAGGTCAATGCCCTCTCCCCCGACACCGTTTATGAAGAGAGCTATTCCTATTCCATTACCATCCATATGCAGGATGGCACATCTCGCACCATGACTTTCCACAAGATCAACGAGCGGCAGTTTGCCTGTGTGTTGGACGGCGTAGCAGAGTATTACATCTATGCCAGCAACATCACCAACCTGACCTCTGCTTTGGAACGCGCCATGGATGACCGTGAAGTACCTTTGGTTTACAGCACCTGACAAAAAAAGCCGGTGACCGCAGGCCGCCGGCTTTCTTTTTTAATTCGGATGGGGGCAACTATCATGAGCGATTACTCACCGCAGGCGCAGGAGCTGCTTGAACAGTGGAAATGCCTTTCCTTGAATATGCGTACTACCATTCTCCGGGCAAGATGGCTGCAGCAAAAAGCAAACGATCTGGGTCACCATGCTCAGCTGAACTCTCAGCTTCAGGAGAAAAAAGTGAATGCGCTTTACCGCGAAATCGGAAGGCAGATGCGGGCGTTTTCCATGACGGATGGTGTAGAAAAGGAAATCCCGGAGGATCCTTTTATGGGTCCGAACGGAATCGGGCGCTTTGTGGATTTCCGGATCCATGAGGAAGCAATTCCTGAACTGCGTTCCCGGCTGGAGAAGCTTTCGGATCTGGTGCTGACGCTTCTGATTACGCTCTGTACCATACATCCTTGAAAAACGTGCTGCATTTTTTCAATGCGGCACGCTTTTTTGAAAAAAATGCATCCGACTTTTTTGATTCTCTTGCGCTGTGCACGGAGACGGACTGGTACGATAATCTGCATTTTAATGTTCTGGGTGCAGAGAAGTTTACCCGACGCATGGGACAGCTGTTGTCTGACCTGTTTCCCGATTTGCCGGGTCATCGTCCGGATTCTGACTGGGAAACCCGGGTGGAAGCTTTCCTTCGCAGCAGAGAATCCGCCTTAGAGGGCTAAACAATATCCCGGAAGCTGACCGGCTTCCGGGATATTGTTTTTTCAAAGCTGGTACAGCTCCGAATACTTCCTCGTCAGATAATCCGTATAATAAGTGGGGTCAAAGGCTGCGCCCGCTGCCTGTTCGAAAACCTCCTGCGGATCATACAGGGATCCCTTGGACCAGACCCGTTCCGTGAGCCAGTCCCGAATTGGTTTCAGGTCCCCGGACGCAACCACCGCATCAAAATCCATGGTTTTCCGCATTTCCGTCAGCAGCTGTGCGCCATAAGCGGAGCCAAGGGCATAGGAGGGAAAATATCCGATGGATCCACCGGACCAGTGGCTGTCCTGCAAAACGCCGTGTCGGTCATCCGGCACATTCAGACCCAGATAGGCTTTTACACGCTCGTTCCATGCTGTGGGCAATTCTGATACGGCAAGGCTTCCTTCGATCAGTTGTTTTTCCAGTTCATACCGGATGATAATATGCAGTGCATAGGTCAGTTCATCCGCTTCGGTACGGATCAGGCTGGGTTTTGCCACATTGGCAACCCGATACAGCAGCTCTTCTGTGACGCCCTTCATCTGCTCCGGGAACAGGGTCTGCAGTTCCGGCAGCAGATTGTGAATGAAACCGCGGCTGCGTCCAATGATGTTTTCAAAGAAGCGGCTCTGGCACTCGTGAATCCCCATTGAAACACCGCCGCCAATGGTGGTATCCTGCAATTCGTCCGAAACGTGCAGCTCGTACAGTGCATGTCCCCCCTCGTGTACCACACTGAACAGGCTGGAAAGAGGATCATTCAGATGATAATGTGTAGTAATGCGCACATCATGCTTGGAAAAACCATTTGTAAAAGGATGCTCCGTTTCTCCGATGGAACAATACTCCCGATCAATGCCGATAGCGTTCATAAGCCAGTCGCTAAGCTTTCTCTGTTGCTCAATGGGATAGTCCAGATGGATAAAGCTATCATCCGGCTGAATCCCTTTCTCGGTAATCTGATGAATCAACGGTACAAGCCGCTCTTTCAAAATGGCAAAAAAGGCATCACACTTCTCCATTGTCAGACCACGTTCGTACTCGTCCAGCAGTGCATCATACGGTTTTTTCTCCGGAGCCAACCAGCAGGCCAGTTTCCGGTTGAACTCCACGATTTTTTCCATGTAAGGTTCAAAGGAAGCCCAGTCGCTTTCTTCCTTCGCTTTGTGCCAGACTGCGTCCGCATCATTTATAAGAACCGTGTAAGCGATATACTCCTCTTTCGGAATTTTCTTTGTGCGCTCATAGCTTCGCAGCATCTCGGATACTTCTCTGCGCGTCACAAAATCCAACTGCTCCTTCACCGCATCCAGTGCGTGGAGCAGGTTTCCCGTGGTTTCCCCGGTTTCCAGTTCGTAGCTCACCTCAGACAGCACCGCCAATGTTTTGCCCCGATCTGCCGCACCGCCTCTGGGTGCTGCCGTTGCGGCGTCATAATACATGACACCTGCGGCCTGCCCGTATGCACGCTGCTTACCAACCAACTCCCGAAGCTGGGAAACCAGTTCCGATACATTCTTATCCATAATACACCTCCGGCACATTCACTTTTGTATGATTTTATCTTCTTTTTCGTTTTCTGTCAACCGTGGCACTTGACAAATGCTGTATTCCCGAGAATAATAGTATAAAATCATGGAACGGAGGAAATGTCATGGAGGATGTTATCGACCGCTTTTTGCGGTATGTAAAAATTGACACACAATCAGAAGAAAACGGGCTTTATCCCAGTACGCAAAAACAGTTTGATCTGGCGCGAATGCTGACCAGAGAGCTTTCTGAAATCGGAGCCTCCAATGTATATCTGGACGAAACGTACTGCTATGTATATGCAGTGATCCCTTCCAATCTGCCGGAAGGCTTTACTGCACCCAAAGTTGGCTTTATTGCCCATATGGACACATCTTCCGCCGTCAGCGGCAAAGATGTCAAGCCGCGTATCATTACCTATACCGGCGAGGATGTTGATCTGGGCGGAGACGGCAAATATATCATGACCCTTGCTGAGTTTCCGTTTATGAAGAATTACATTGGGGAGGAACTGATCGTCACCGATGGCAGCACGCTGCTCGGTGCAGATGACAAGGCCGGCGTGGCTGAAATCATGGCCATGGCAGAGTACCTACTCACGCACCCCGAAGTGAAACATGGTCAGATCTGCATCGCCTTTACGCCGGACGAAGAAGTCGGAAATGGTGTTGCCAAGTTCGATCTGGCGCGTTTCGGTGCAGATTTCGGCTATACCGTTGACGGTGGCCCGCTGGGCGGCATGGAATACGAAAACTTCAACGCCGCATCTGCCATGCTGACCGTGACAGGCCGCAGCAGTCACCCGGGTGCTGCGAAAAATAACATGAAGAACGCAATTCTGATGGCCATGGAATTTCAAAATATGCTTCCGGTCTTTGAAAACCCCATGTACACAGAAGGTTACGAAGGTTTCTATCATTTAGGCGCTCTGAATGGCAGTGTCGAGAAAGCAGAAGCTTATTATATTATCCGCGATCATGATAAGGAAAAGTTTGCGGAGAAGAAAGTCCGTTTTCAGGCAATCGCAGATTACCTGAATGGAAAGTACGGTGCAGGCAGCTTCAGCGTTATCATCAAGGACAGCTACTATAACATGAAAGAGTACATTCTCCCTCATATGGAAATCATGGATCGGGCCAGAGATGCCATGAATGAACTTGGCATCTCCGCAGTCACATCTCCCGTCCGCGGCGGTACCGACGGTGCCATGCTGTCTCATATGGGACTTCCCTGCCCCAACCTCTGCACCGGCGGAGGAAACTGTCACGGACGCTTCGAGTTTGCCTCTGTCCCCCAGATGCGAAAGATCGCGGAGCTTCTGGTCCGAATTGCAGAAAAGCATGTATCGCATATCTGATTCTATCGCTGTGTCTGTGTGCACCGGAGCAGATTCGGTGCACACTATTTTCGGAGCATTTTTCCGTGTTTTCCTGGTAACTGCAGAATTTTCGTGAAGAAATCGCTTGACATTTCAGATTATCTATGGTAGTATGTGCACCGTTGCTGAGATGCAGCGGACAGCATGGGGGTTTAGCTCAGTTGGGAGTCCGATGGTAACGGCAACGCACCCCACTTTTAATTGAATATGCTATCGAATTACCAGTATGGGGGTTTAGCTCAGCTGGGAGAGCGCTTGACTGGCAGTCAAGAGGTCAGCGGTTCGATCCCGCTAATCTCCACCACATTTGTTAAAGATAGCAACGGAAAGCTCTGTTTTGGAAACAAAACAGAGCTTTTTCGTTGGGGTGCCACTCACCCGCCGGAAAGATTTTTCGGGTTTTCCGGCGAATGAGCGTGGCACCCCCCATTTTTTCAAAAAGAAAAATCCAGTCCGTAAAAGAACTGGCGCAGATCGAAATTAAAATCAATGTTCAGCTTATAATCGCGGCCCACTTCCACACGCTTGATCAGACAGCTGACGATCATCTTTTTCGTTTCAATCGA